>NZ_CP011883.2:2117882-2420437 GCF_000340435.2 Mycobacterium haemophilum DSM 44634 | reverse complement strand
CTCGCAACGTGACAAGTCTGCCAGCTGTCATGCGCTGTCACCTACTGCCGCAATAACTTTGGGCGACAACGATCCCCTCGACGTTGCTGAACTCGTCGAACGGCTCAACGGGGACAGCTGGGCCAAGATGAACAGCGCGGGATCCACCGTTGCGGTCTCGCTGGCCGGTCATGAGCGCGGCATCATGTTCGCCGACGTGGCCCGGCGAGGCAACGAGATCAACCGGGTTCGATACTTCCCGAGCTGACACGGCGTTTGTTCAGTGCACAACCGGGCGCTGGCGAGTCGCCGGACTGCGCCGAGATTGCCGTCAAGGTTGTGATTGAGGCGCCGATAGCAACCATGGTGGCAATCTCGGCGGAGTTGGCCCCGTGCGGCGAGCCGCATGGCCGCGGTGCGCGATGCGGCGCACAATCGATAGCGTCATGATGCTGGTCTCCTTTGCGGCACAGAGTTCAACGGGTGCCGTCATCTTCTTGACGACTGAAGGCCAGCCGCTCGGATTTCAGCGCCGTCGACAACCTCACCGGCTGGTTAGCGCAGATCCTCTCCGCGCCGGCCGACGAAGACGCGCTACTGGTCGTTTTCGACTGGCTCTCACCGGCCCGTGGGCGAGCCCTGCCGCCCAACCGCAGGCCGATCAGGTACCAAGGACATCAGACACAGCCGCAGGATCGGCCGGCACCGGGCCGAGATCGGAAGCGCTATGCACGATAAGTTGTTCGGACGGCGAAGCCTGCTGTGCGGTGCCAGTGCGCTCACCGCGGCGTCACTGGCACCCTGGGCCGCTGGTTGTGGTCCCGACGACGACGCGTTGACCTTCTTTTTCGCCGCCAATCCGGAAGAGACCGATGCCCGGATGCGCATTGTCGGCGAATTTCGGCGCGGCCATCCCGACATCAAGGTTCGGGCGGTGTTGTCCGGGCCGGGCGTAATGCAGCAGCTATCGACGTTCTGCGCTGGCGGAAAATGCCCGGATGTGCTGATGGCGTGGGATTTGACCTATGCCGAACTGGCAGACCGGGGAGTGTTGCTGGACCTCAACACATTGTTGGGGCGGGACAAGGCGTTCGCTGCGGAGCTGAAGTCCGACAGCATCGGGCCGCTGTATGAGACCTTCACGTTCAACGGAGGTCAGTACGCCCTGCCCGAGCAATGGGCCGGAAACTACTTGTTCTACAACAAGCAGCTGTTCGCAGACGCCGGCGTGCAGCCGCCGCCCCGCACCTGGGAACAGCCGTGGAGTTTCACCGAATTCCTGGACACCGCCCGCGCTCTCACCAAGCGGGATTCATCGGGCCGGGTCACGCAGTGGGGCTTTGTCAACACCTGGCTCTCGTACTACGCGGCCGGATTGTTCGCCCTCAACAACGGCGTACCGTGGTCCACCCCGCGGATGAACCCGACTCATCTCAATTTCGATGACGACGCGTTCATCGAGGCGGTGCAGTTCTACTGCGATCTGACCAACAAGTACCAGGTGGCGCCCGACGCATCCGAGCAACAATGGATGGCCATGACTGATCTGTTCTCGCTGGGCAAGGCGGCGATCGCGCTGGGTGGGCATTGGCGCTACCAGACATTCATGCGAGCCGACGGGCTGGATTTCGATGTCACGTCGTTGCCTATCGGGCCTTCGGCGGGCACAGCGCCCGCCAGGCGATCCGGGGCCTGCTCCGATATCGGCGTCACCGGGCTGGCCATCTCGGCCAGCTGCCCACGCAAGGAACAGGCATGGGAGTTTGTGAAATTCGCTACCGGTCCCGTCGGTCAAGCGTTGATCGGTGAATCCCGCCTCTTTGTGCCGGTCCTGCAATCCGCGATCCATTCGACGGGATTCGCCAAAGCTCATCGCAGAGTTGGTAACCTCGCCGTACTCACTGGGGGGCCATCCAATTCAGAGGGACTGCCGATCACGCCGGCGTGGGAAAAGGTCAACGCCTTGATGGACCGCGGCTTCGGACCTGTGCTGCGAGGATCCCGGCCGGCGACATCGCTGACCGGGCTCGCACGCGCCGTCGACGAGGTGCTGCGTAGTCCATGACATCGCGCGCGCGGGCTGGTCGCATGTTCGTCGCACCGAATCTGGCTGCGGTCTCGGTCTTTATGCTGTTTCCGCTCGGGTTCTCGCTATATATGAGCTTTCAGAAGTGGGACGTGTTCACCCCGCCGACGTTTGTGGGTCTGGCGAACTTCCGAAATCTCTTCACTGCGGATCCACTGTTTCTCATCGCGCTGCGCAACAGCGTGGTTTTCACTGTTGGGACGGTGATCCCGACCGTCCTGATCAGCTTGGTAGTCGCCGGCGTGCTTAACCGGAAAGTCAAGGGCATCGGAATCTTTCGAACGATTGTCTTCTTGCCACTTGCCATTTCGTCAGTGGTGATGGCGGTCGTCTGGCAGTTCATCTTCAATACCAATAACGGGCTGCTCAACATCATGCTCGGCTGGATTGGCATCGGCCCTATTCCATGGCTGGTCGACCCCAGCTGGGCGATGGTCTCGCTGTGCGTGGTCAGCGTTTGGCGGAGCGTGCCGTTTGCCACCGTCGTCTTGTTGGCGGCGATGCAGGGGGTTCCGGAGACGGTTTATGAGGCGGCCAAAATCGATGGCGCCGGCGAGATACGACAGTTCATGTCCATCACAGTGCCGTTGATCCGCGGGGCGATTTCGTTCGTGGTGGTCATTTCGGTTATCCACGCGTTTCAGGCATTTGACCTGGTCTACGTGCTCAATGGCCCAAACGGCGGGCCGGAGTCGGCGACCTATGTGTTAGGCATCATGCTGTTCCAGCACGCATTTTCGTTCCTGGAATTCGGGTATGCGTCGGCGCTGGCGTGGGTGATGTTCGCCATCTTGTTGGTGTTGACCGTGCTGCAGTTGCGGCTGACCCGGCGGCGCTCGTGGGAGGTATCTGGTGGGCTTAGCTGAGCGACCCGACCGCATAGTTAAGCGCAGCGTCGTTCGCGCGGTCGTCGTCTACACGGCGCTGAGCGGCATCGCATGGTGCGCGCTGTTTCCCATTGTCTGGGCGCTGTCGGGCTCGTTGAAAAAGGAAGGCGAGGTAAGCGAGCCCACGCTGTTGCCGGCTCACCCGCAATGGTCAAACTACACCGAAGTATTTGCTCTGATTCCGTTCTGGCGAATGCTTTTCAATACCGTGTTGTATGCCGGATGCGTCACGGCCGGCCAGGTTTTCTTCTGCTCACTGGCCGGATATGCGTTTGCGCGACTGCGATTTCGCGGGCTCGATGCGTTGTTCGTCTTGTACTTGGGCACGTTGATGGTGCCGCTGACCGTAACGGTGATCCCGCAGTTCCTCCTGATGCGGGTCCTGGGCTGGACCGACACACCGTGGGCGATGATCGTGCCGGGTTTGTTCGGGAGCGCGTTCGGCACCTATCTCATGCGGCAGTTCTTCCGGACGCTGCCGCGCGATCTTGAGGAAGCAGCAATCCTGGACGGCTGCTCACCGTGGCAGATCTATTGGCGAATCTTGCTGCCCCACGCCAGGCCCGCAGTGATGGTGCTGGCGGTCCTCACCTGGGTCAACGTGTGGAACGACTTTCTGTGGCCGTTGCTGATGATCCAGCGCAACAGCCTGGCCACCCTAACGTTGGGCCTGATCCGGCTGCGGGGAGAGTACGGCGCCCGCTGGCCGGTGATCATGGCGACTTCGATGCTGATCATGCTGCCGCTGGTCATCATCTATACGATCGCGCAGCGCTCCTTCGTTCGCGGTATCGCCGTCACCGGGCTCGGTGGGTAGTCATGGCTTCGGTGACCTTCGAGCAAGCGACGCGGCAATTCCCAGGCGCAGATCGGCCCGCCCTGGATCGCCTCGACCTCGGCGTCGATGATGGTGAGTTCGTGGTTGTGGTAGGGCCATCTGGATGCGGCAAGACCACCTCACTGCGGATGGTGGCCGGATTGGAAACGCTGGATTCGGGATGTATCCGGATCGGCGACTGCGATGTCACCCACGTCGATCCCAAGGATCGTGACATCGCAATGGTCTTTCAAAACTATGCCCTCTACCCGCATATGACCGTCGCGCAGAATCTGGGGTTTGCATTAAAGATCTCTAAAACCTCCAAGACCGAGATCCGCGATCGGATACTGTCCGCTGCGAAAATGCTTGATCTGCAACCGTATCTGGATCGCAAACCCAAAGACCTTTCCGGCGGCCAACGTCAGCGGGTGGCGATGGGGCGCGCCATCGTGCGCCGTCCACAGGTGTTCTTGATGGATGAGCCGCTGTCCAACCTCGATGCCAAACTGCGGGTGCAAACTCGCAATCAAATCGCGGCGCTGCAACGTCAACTCGGCACTACCACCGTTTATGTCACCCACGATCAGGTCGAAGCCATGACCATGGGGGACCGTGTCGCGGTGCTGCGCGACGGTGTGCTGCAACAGTTCGCGACGCCTCGTGAGCTTTATCGCAACCCCGGGAACGTCTTCGTCGCAGGATTCATCGGGTCTCCCGGGATGAACCTGTTCACCCTGCCGATCGTCGATTCCTCTGTTTCGCTAGGGGATTGGCCGATTCGCATACCGCGTGAGATCGCCGGGGCCGCAAGCGAGGTCATTATTGGGGTCCGTCCTGAAAATTTCGAGCTAGGCAGCGTCGGTGTCGAAGTGGAGATCGACATGGTCGAGGAGCTCGGGGCCGACGCCTACCTATACGGCCGAATCATAGGACCCAGCAAAGTAATCGGTCAATCCGTCGTTGCACGTGTCGACGGCCGAAACCCGCCCGGAAAGGGGAGCCGCGTTCGTCTGCAGTCAGAACCCGGGCAAGTGCATTTCTTCGGCGTTGATGGACATCGAATTTCCTGAGCATCTGGTCGATAGGATTATCGGCGCGCCGCGCACCGGTAGACCGGCATGATCGGGCTATGGTGGCGCCGTGGGCGCTATGCGTGTTGACCTGGTGTGTGAAGGCGGCGGGGTTCGGGGGATCGGCCTGGTCGGAGCGGTGGACGCACTGGCCGCGGCCGGATACCGATTTCCCCGTGTGGCGGGGACCAGCGCGGGCGCGATTGTTGCGTCGATGATCGCCGCTTTGCAGGCCGCTGGCGAACCGCTGACCCGGCTTGCTGAGGTGATGCGCACCATCGACTATCGGAAATTCCTTGACCGCAATCTGATTGGACGGGTGCCCTTAATCGGTGGCGGGCTGTCACTCCTGGTGGCGGACGGGGTTTACCGAGGGGCCTATCTCGAGGAGTTGCTCACCGGTTTGCTCGGCGACTTAGGTGTGCGCACCTTCGGCGACTTGCGTACCGGCGAGGAGCCCGAACAGTTCGCTTGGTCGCTGGTCGTGACTGCCAGCGACTTGTCGCGACGCCGGTTGGTCCGCATCCCATGGGACCTTGACGCTTACGGCATCGACCCGGACGACTTCTCGGTAGCACGCGCGGTACACGCCTCGTCGGCGATTCCGTATGTGTTCGAACCGGTTCGGGTAGCCGGCGCGACCTGGGTCGACGGCGGCTTGCTGTCGACTTTTCCGGTGGAGTTATTCGATCAGTCCGACGGCGATCCGCGATGGCCGACATTCGGGATTCGGCTGTCGGCGCGTCCCGGCATTCCGCCTACCCATCCGGTACACGGGCCGGTGTCGTTGGGAATCGCTGCGATAGAGACCTTGGTGAGTAACCAAGACAACGCACACATCGATGATCCGTGTACCGTGCGACGCACCATCTTCGTACCCGCAGATGAGGTGAGCCCGATCGACTTCGACGTCACCGTCGAACAACGGGAAGCGCTTTACCAACGCGGATTACAAGCTGGTCAACAGTTTTTGAAGACGTGGAATTACGCGGACTATCTGGCGGCCTGTGGCGGCCCGGCTTTGCGGCGCGACGGCGCGCCGCAAACATGATTACGCGCAAGATTTCCTAGGATTGTCGGGTGGTTGATCGCTATGGAACCGACGTGCTTGCCGGGGGCCGGCGCAAGCCCCGCTCGACTGAGCACCCCGCGGAGCTGGGCATGGTCGTGGAGGATGTTGCGACCGGCTATGTCGGTGCCGTGGTCCGAGTCGAATATGGCCGCGTCGACCTCGAAGACCGGCACGGGCGCACCCGTGGCTTTCCGCTGGGCGGCGGTTTTCTGCTGGAGGGCCGTCCGGTGGTCCTGACCGCGCCGCGCCGCGCGGCGCCGGTTGTGGCGGGCCGGACGGCGTCTGGCTCGGTCGCGGTGCCGGATGCCCGTGCCCGGGTCGCCCGCGCCAGTCGGATCTATGTTGAGGGCCGACACGACGCCGAACTCATCGCGCAGGTGTGGGGCGATGATCTGCGAATCGAAGGTGTCGTTGTCGAGCACCTCGGTGGCGTAGACGACCTGGTGAATATCGTGGCAGAGTTCCGGCCCGGTCCTGGGCGCCGGCTCGGCGTTCTCGTCGACCATCTAGTGGCAGGGTCGAAGGAGGCGCGGATCGCCGATGCGGTGCGCCGGGGACCAGGCGGCCCTGACACCTTGGTCGTCGGTCACCCGTATGTCGACATCTGGCAGGCCGTGAAGCCGCAGCGGCTAGGCCTGGCGGCCTGGCCCAACGTGCCGCGACATATTGAGTGGAAGCACGGCGTGTGCCAGGCCCTCGGCTTGCCGCACCACGACCAGGCAGACATCGCCAGCGCTTGGCGGCGGATTCGTTCGTGCGTGCGCGATTGGAACGATCTAGAGCCGGCGCTGATCAGCCGGGTTGAAGAGCTTATTGACTTCGTGACACAGCCTGCCTGACGGAAGGTGTTGGCAGCAACGGGACTTGGGCGCAGGATAAGGGGAGCGCGGATTGAGTTAACCGGATCCAGCAAAGGTCCTCTGCCCACCCGGTTGAGGACTAAAGGCTCACGACGATGAATGTGCCGGCAGATAGCCTTGCTCGTGATGGAGGGAGAACGAAATGCCTGCTGCCGTGAAATCTGATGGCATCGTTGTTGCGGTCGACGGCTCGCCGGCATCGAATGCCGCGGTCTGTTGGGCAGCCCGTGACGCAACGATGAGAAACATTCCACTGACCGTGGTCCACGTGGTTAATACTGCCGCTGCAACCTGGCCGCCGATCCCATACCCGGACTCTTTCGGGGTTTGGCTGGAAGACGAGGGCCGCAAGGTTGTGGCACACGCAGCCAAGATCGCCGAAGATGCCATGCCTCCGGAACGGAGGGTCATCGTCAAAAGCGAGGTCGTCTTTTCGACCCCGGTGCCGACGCTGGTCGAAATGTCCAGTGAGGCACAAATGATGGTCGTGGGCTGCACTGGTCGGGGTGCATTAGCCCGGGGTTTGCTTGGTTCGGTCAGTTCCAGCGTGGTGCGGCACGCCAATTGTCCGGTCGCCGTCATCCGTGATGAAGATCCGCTGATTCTCAATCCGCAGCATGCTCCCATCCTGTTGGGAATCGACGGCTCGCCGGCTTCAGAACTCGCCACGGCAATCGCGTTCGACGAAGCGTCGCGTCGGGGCGTCGATCTGATCGCCTTGCACGCGTGGAGCGACGTCACAGTATTTGAGCTTCCCGGATTGGACTGGTCGGGGATGGTGTCGGAAGCGGAGCGCAGTCTCGCCGAATGTTTGGCCGGTTGGCAAGAACGGTATCCCGACGTGGCGGTGCACCGATTGCTCGTATGCGATCGGCCAGCGCGACAGCTCGTCGAAAAGTCAGAATCCGCACAGCTTGTCGTGGTGGGCAGTCACGGCCGAGGTGGACTCAGCAGCATGCTGCTGGGCTCGGTCAGCAACACCGTCGTCCACGCCGTGCGAAGGCCGGTGATCGTGGCGCGGCCGTCGCAAGTGTCTGGTTGAAGCGACAGGTTTTGACAGGAGAGGTATGACCGAAGCCGTCACCCGGACGTTTCACCCACTTGACCCCCTCGCTGAGCATGAGTTCCGGCAGGCGGTCGCGATTCTGCGGCGCGACCAGGGTGTAGACGGCCGGTGGCGCTTCGCCTCGATAGCACTCGAGGAGCCAAGCAAACTCCAGGTCGCGACCTTCGACGACACCGGCGGGGTACCGGATCGACGCGCGGTCATCGTTTGCTTCAACCGCGATGTAAACCGCACATACAAAGCGTTGGTCTCGCTGTCCGATGACACGGTCGCGTCGTGGACCTATATGCCGGGGGTGCAGGCGAACGCGACGGTTGACGAATGGCACGAAGCGGGCGAGCTGCTGCGCACCCATCCCGCCGTGGTCGCGGCATTGCAGAGGCGCGGTGTCACCGACATCGATAACGTGCTCATGGATGTGTGGACTTATAGCGACATCATGATCCCCGAGGCCTACCGCGGCCGTCGGCTCGCCTGGTCGGACACCTGGGTCAAGTCGTCGGGCGGAGCTAATCCCTATGCGCACCACCTCAAGGGATTTCACTGTGTTATCGACTTAAACACGATGGAGCTACTCGAAATCGAGGAAGGCGAGCCCCTGGAGTTACCGGAGGTGATGGCCGAATACCTCCCTCGGCACATCCCCACACGCCTGCTCGAATCGAGCACCAGGACGCCGCTGCATCCGCTGCAGATCACGCAGCCCAACGGTCCGTCGTTCACCATCACCGGGAACCGGTTGCAATGGCAAAACTGGTCGCTGCGAGTCGGTTTCAACTATCGCGAGGGGATGACGCTGCATACGGTCACCTACAACGATCACGGCCGGATACGTCCGATCGCCCACCGCATGTCATTCGCCGAGATGGTGGTGCCGTACCGCGATCACTGCGATGACCATTACCGCCGTACGGCGTTCGACATCGGCGAGTGGGGTCTCGGATTCATGACGACCTCGTTGGAACTAGGTTGCGACTGTCTTGGCGAGATCCGTTATCTCGATGCGGTCTTGCACGACAGCAAGGGGGAGCCCTACACAATCAAGAACGCCATCTGCATCCACGAAGAAGATAACGCGGTGTTGTGGAAGCACGTCGACCCCGATACCGGCGCGGAGGTCCGCCGGATGCGCCGGCTCACAGTATCCTTTCACGCCACCGTCGCCAACTACGAATACCTGACATACTGGCGCTTCTACCAGGACGGCAACATCGAATGCGAAGTTCGCGCAACAGGTTTGATGGTGACCACGCATCTTCACGGCGGTGAGGAGCACCCGCACGGGACGCTGGTAGACCAGCGAACCTACGCGCCACACCATCAGCATTTCCTCACTGCGCGGCTTGATTTCGACATAGACGGCACCGACAACACGGTGTATGTGAGCGAGACCGAGGCGGTCCCGACGGGGCCGGATAACCCGTACGGATTGTCGGTGCGGCAGAAGAACATACCGCTGCGCACCGAGGATGAGGGCAAGCAGGACTACTGCTGGGAGACTCAGCGGGCTTGGCGTGTGGTCAACGAGAACGTCACCAATGGGCTTGGCGCCCATCCGTCCTACAAGCTCGTTCCGGGCGCGGCGATCCCGTCGCTGTTCGATCCCGATTCACCGATCTTGCGGCGCGCTGAAGTCATCTCCCACACCGTGTGGGTTACCCCGAATCATCCGGACGAGCGCTGGCCGGCCGGCGAGTTCGTGAACCAGAGCGGTCCCGGGCTGGGCCTGCCGGAGTGGACCTCGGCCAACCGTTCGATCGAGAACACTGATGTGGTGGTGTGGTACACCTTCGGTATCAACCACGTCACCCGTCCCGAGGATTGGCCGATCATGCCCGCCGACGTGGTGTCCTTTTGGTTGAAACCGGTCGGTTTCTTCGACCGTAATCCCGCCGTGGATGTCGCCCCGCCACCGCCTGCGCAATGCCCTAAGAGCCGCACCGGGATACACATGTCGGGCTCAGCCTCGGATGGCGGTGCGGAATCTGTCTCGGTAGGCCTTCGGTGAGACGCCAAGGTGGTCGACAAATGCCCGCCGGAGGGTTTCGGTGCTGCCGAAGCCTGCGAGGTGCGCGGTGTCGCTGACGGTGCGGCCGGCGTCAAGCGCGGCACGGGCGGCGTCGATTCGGACCATTTCGACGTAACCGGCGGGCGTCATTCCCAGTTCGGATCGAAACAGTCGTGTCAACTGACGCGTACTCAGAGAGGCCCGCGCGGCAAGGGTTCTCACGCTGTGGTCCGCGCCGGGGTTGGCCGCAATCGTATCGGTGACTACTCGAAGCGCGGACTGCGGCGGTGGGGTAGCCTCGACCAGCGCTGAGAATTGTGATTGCCCACCTGCGCGTTTGAGATAGACAACCAACCAGCGAGCCACGTCGCGGACGAGCTCGGTGCCGTAATCCTGTTCGACTAGTGCGAGGGCGAGGTCGATGCCCGATGAAACCCCGGCTGAGGTGAAGACCTCGCCGTCACGGACGAAAATGGCGTCCGGCTCAACGGTGATGTCGGGGAAGGCCCGGGCAAGCGACCGGGTACCTCGCCAGTGCGTGGTGGCGCGCCGGCCGCTGAGCAGGCCAGCCTGCGCGAGGATGAACGACCCCGTGCAAATGGACCCTAGACGCCGGGTGCGATCCGCCACCGATTTGACGGCCGCGACGAGGGTGGGGTCAATCGCCCGCGCCGGCAGGTGATCACTGCCTGCGACCAGGACGGTATCGGCGGATTCTATTGACGAAATGCTGTCGGTGACACCCAACCGGGTTCCGATCGAGGTTGTTACATCGCGACCATCTACCGATGCGATCTTGATGTGGTAGTCCCCGCCGAATCGGTTGGCCTCGGCGAAGACTTCGGCCGCTCCGGCGACATCCAATAGCGTCACATCGTCGAAGACGATGATCACCACCACCCGCGAGTGAGCACCGGCCGCTACCACAGCGCCATTGTGTCGCATTTTGTGGGCAGAACGGCTCACTAGCCATAGGTGTATTGCGCGGCACCCGCGCAGACTGACCGCAGTTGTCCAACTGAGGAGATTGATCATGGCCATCCAGTCGATTCAAACCATCGCCGGTGTAGCAATCCCCGACAGCGCACTGGTACGCGAGGCGACCGACTTTATACGCAACGCCGAAAATGAGCTGCTGTTCGACCATTCGCGGAGGGTGTTTCTGTTCGGCGCGCTGCGGGGCCGTCGCTTAGGGCTGCAACCAGATCTCGAGCTGCTCTACGTGGCGGCGATGTTCCACGACCTGGGCCTCACCGAGCGCTACCGCAGCTCCAATCTGCGCTTTGAAATCGACGGCGCCAACGCGGCACGGGACTTCCTGCTGCATCGCGGCGTCGATGCCGTCGACGTTCGCAAGGTATGGCTAAGCATCGCGTTGCACACCACTCCGGGCGTGCCGCAGTTCCTCGAGCCCGAGATCGCCCTGGTTAACTTCGGCGTTGAGACCGACGTGGTTGGCATCGGCCGTGACGAGCTCTCGTCAGAAGCCATTGACGCAGTGACCGCCGCCCACCCGCGTCCCGATTTCAAGAATCGCATTCTGGTGGCCTTCAATGACGGCATGAAGCATCGTCCGGACAGCACTTTCGGCACGATGAACGCCGACGTGCTGGCGCACTTCGACCCTACGTTCAAGCGGCAAGACTTGGTCGACATCATCCTCAACAACAGCTGGCCCGAATAGCGGAAAGGCGCAGACTTGGTCTCGGCGCCGACACGTTCTTGGATCTACAGCAGGACCGGCTGGAGGATGTCGGCAAGGTCGACGTGGTGTTCGACGTGTACTGATCACTATCGCTGAACCACCGCAGGTACAACCGGAGCACGGCCCGATCGTCGGAGCGGTGTGTTCACTGCCGCAACGTCATTTGAGTACGCTCCTCGAGCGATTGCTGCACCACCACTTCACTGATGCGCCGTTGCTTCTCTTTTCCGTAAGGTGATATTCAAGAGTCCGCACAGCGGGTGCGGCAACCCGACTTCTTCCAGGGGCGGACACTGACGCGGTTTACCCGCCTCTTGCGACGCCCGACTCATCGTCTATGAACCAACCCGAGGAAGTGACTTTATATGTCGGAGAAGAAGGTCTTCCACAACATCATCGGCGGAGAAATTCAGGCTGCCATCGACGGCGACATGATGGACGTCGTCAACCCGTCTACCGGCGAAGTTTACGCGTCGGCGCCGAATTCCTCGGCCACGGATGTGGACGACGCGTTCAAGGCGGCGGCTAAGGCGTTCCAATCCTGGAGGTGGTCCACCCCTAGCGAACGGCAGCGTGCACTGCTCAAACTCGCCGACGTCATTGAGGAGAACGCCGCGGAGCTCGTCGCAATCGAGAGCGAAAACACCGGCAAGCCGATCTCGCTGACGATGTCGGAAGAGATCCCGCCGACGGTCGACCAGATCCGGTTTTTCGCCGGCGCTGGGCGGATTCTCGAGGGCCGTTCCCAAGGCGAATACATGCGGGGATACACCTCGTCGATTCGTCGCGAACCAGTCGGTCCGGTTGCGCAGGTGGCGCCGTGGAACTACCCGATGATGATGGCGGTGTGGAAGTTCGCGCCGGCGCTAGCCGCCGGCTGCACCGTGGTGCTCAAGCCTTCTGACACCACGCCTGCGTCGTCGTACTGGATGGTGGAGAAGATGCAAGAGATCTTCCCGCCCGGGGTGTGCAACCTGGTGTGCGGGGACCGTGACACCGGTGCCGCGCTGGTCGCTCACCCAGTGCCGCAACTGGTGTCGATCACCGGTTCCACCCGGGCCGGCATGGCTGTGGCGGCCAGCGCGGCAAAGGACCTCAAGCGCGCCCATTTAGAACTCGGCGGGAAGGCGCCGGTGATCATCTTCGACGACGCCGACATCGAGGCCGCCGTCGAGGGACTCACCGCCGCGGGCTATTTCAACGCCGGCCAGGATTGCACAGCGGCCACCAGGATGATCATCCGTGACGGGATCTACGACGAGTTCCTGACGGCTATGTCTGAATCGGTGGCCCACACGAAGACCGGCTACGATCCGGCGGACGAGGACATCTTGTTCGGGCCGATCAACAACCCTAATCAGATGCAGCACATCTCCGGCCTGGTGTCGCGCGCGCCGGCGCATGCTCGAATCCTTGCTGGCGGCAAGCGAATAGACCGCGGCGGGTTTTTCTATGAGCCCACCTTGATTGCCGACCTTGAACAAGACGATGAACTGATCCAAACCGAGATTTTTGGCCCCGTGGTGACCGCCCAGCAATTCAGCGATGAACGGCAGGCCCTAGCCTTCGCCAACGGCACCGAATACGGACTGGCTGCCTCGGTGTGGACCAAGAACGTCGACACGGCCGCCCGGATGGCGGCGCAGCTGGACTTCGGCTGTGTGTGGATCAACACCCACATTCCCTTGGTGGCCGAGATGCCGCATGGCGGCTTCAAGCACTCCGGGTACGGCAAGGATCTGTCAATGTATGGGCTGGAGGATTACACCCGGATCAAGCACGTCATGCACTTCCACGGGTTTGAGGGGTAAGCGGGCGAAGTGCCACCAGTAGCACCCCGACGGCGAAGACCGCGGCGGTCAGCCATGGAAAATGGCCGTCCGGCGCGAAGCCGGCATAAGCGAAAAGATGCAGGCCAGCAGCGGCCATCGCCGCACCGGCCAGCATGATTACTTCGCACCAGCGATCCGTGAGCGGTATGCCGAGCATGGGTAGCGGGGCCGCGAAGAAGCGTCGCTGCCACCACAACAGCACCAGCTCGAACGATGTCGCTAGGCTAAGGACTAGCACCCACTCCAGCCGAACCAGCCACCAAGCTCCCGTTCCCTCAACGGGTTGGGGTACCAGGCTTGCCGGGTAAGCCACGATGGCGACGATTACAACAGGAATCATGTGCCATAGGTAAAGGGCCATCACATTGTTGTTGGCTACGGACAGCACTCGCTTGACTAAACCAGCACGCATCGCCCGGTTAAGCGCAGGCGCGAGTGTCACCACCAATCCTGCCTGCGCGCACGAGAAGGCCAGCATTGCCACCGTGGGCGGCGTCGTGTTCTGCACCGCTTGGCCAGGAACGCCAATCATACTGACCGGATACCATCCCAGCCAGATCAACAGCGCCAGCCCGACCGCCGAACCGGCAGCGAGCAGCAGCGGCCTGCGGCCGGCGAACAGCCCGCCATGCCAAGCGATTCCGAGCTGATAGAGCGCTCCCCAGCAGAGTAAGTAATTCAGCCAGCCGACGTAGGGCACGTGGCCCGCGATCGTAGCGACATCGAGCACCACGACCCCCACCGCCAGCATGCTCGGCGCTGCAAGTCCCCAACGATGTTGTGCGGCAACCGCAATCGGTGTCAGTGACACCACCACCACGTACACCGCGAGGAACCACAGGTGCATCGCCACCGCCCACCCCGCGTATTCCAGCACCCGGCCGGGCATGCCATAGGCTAAGAGAGTTACCACAACTGCCGACACCAGCGCGATGTATACCGCTGTCGGTCCCAGTACTCGGGCCAGTCGATGCCGAAGCCAGACCTCGCGCGAAAAACCTTCGGCGTCACGTCGATGTGTCCACGAGACTGCGCCCGCGTAGCCGGCTGCCAGGAAGAATACCGGAACCGCCTGGAAGATCCAGGTCAGCCACTGCGTCCAGGGGAGGTCTACGAGCGGGTTTTCCCGCCCGAACTGTCCATCGTGGTAGGTCACCGCTCCGTCCAGCCAATGCCCTAGCACGATGAGGATCACACCCGATACGCGGTAGAAATCCACCGCCAGATTGCGGATTGGACGCGCGGTGTCTACGTGGTCCATCAGATCACGGCAAGTTCGACGCGACGCACTTTCGCGAGGGTACTCGTTCGCGGGATTCAAACGTGGCTATATCGCCTGATCTCCTGTGGGTGCCCCGCGCGACATCGTTTTATTATCGGTACCGTATCGGTAATATATGTGCATGACCGTCCCCGAGGTGCTGGTAATCGGCGCCGGTCCGACAGGTCTGACGCTGGCGTGCAGCCTGCTGTTACATGGCGTGTCGGTACGCGTGATCGATCGTGCGTCTGGCCCGGCGGTGACATCGCGCGCCAACTTTCTGCACGCCCGCGGTTCGGAGGTGCTCGATCGGTTGGGTGCACTCGGCACGCTGCCGGACCAGTCATTGCGCGGTATGCGGATTACGACGTATCTCGGCGACCGCCCAATCATGAGACTGAGATTCGGCGATCTCGGGCTAAGGACCGCCGCCCCGCCAATGCTGGTGTCGCAGGCCAAGATCGAGGCGGCGCTACGCGACCGCTTTGCCGAGCTCGGAGGTGTGCCGGAGTGGAATCGTGCGCTTGTCGACCTTCGGCAGGATAACGATGGCGTCACTGCGGTACCCGGTGGAGGCGAGTCCGTCCGAACGCAGTGGCTGGTGGGTTGTGACGGCACGGGGAGTGCAACCCGCCAGCTGGCCGGCATCGGCTTTCCTGGCTGCAGGCTCAGCGAGCGGTTCCTGCTCGCGGATCTGCACCTGGACTGGGATCTCGATCGCAGCGGGACCACCGGCTGGATTCATCCGGCTGGCATGATCGGAGCGATGCCGATGCCCGACTCCGGCGGGAGCAACGACCTGTGGCGGCTCATCGCATACGACCCCGGCGACGACGAAAAGTCAACCGAGCAAGAGGTTCTCGAGCGGTTTCGAAAGATCCTGCCAGAACGTACCCAACGTGATGTACGAATCGGCGACGCCGAATGGCTGTCGCTGTTCTCGGTGCATCGCCGGCTGGCCGACTCGTACCGTCGGGGCAGGATCCTGATCGCTGGCGACGCCGCGCACGCGCATGCGCCATTCGGCGGCCAGGGCATGCTCACCGGCATCGGCGACGCGGAGAACCTGGCCTGGAAACTCGCTCTCATCTTGCGCGCCAAGGCAAGTGAGGCGTTGCTCGACACGTACGAGACTGAACGCCGGCCGCTGGCAACCGAGGTGTTGCGAGGCACAAGCACGGTGACGCGGATGAACATCGCGAGTAAGCCGGTAGGCCGATTTGTTCGGGACCGAATCGTGGTGCCGCTCGTGGGCTTGGCGCCAGTCCAGCGCTGGGCGACGTACACGGCCTCGCAGCTGTGGGTGAGTTACCGCAAGGGCCCGTTGGGAGGCCGCGGGCGTAAGCCACGTCCGGGTGATCGGATCGCCGACCTCGACTGCGTGCGCGATGACGGCACACCGACACGACTGCACGCCGAGCTGGGCGGGCGGTGGGCGTTGTTGGTGCCCGAGCACGCTGTCACCTTCGCCGGCTACGATGTTGCCCGGACGTGGCTTGGGAACTATCTGGATCGGTTGCGCTACCACGGTGCGCAGCCGATGCTGGTCCGTCCGGACGCCCACCTGGCATGGCGCGGCGATGTCGATGACACGGTTGGTCTCGAGCGGTGGCTGGCTGCCGCGATGCACACCGGACGGGTGCGATGACGCGAGCGCGCAGCCGCGGACGACCTCGCGATGCCGCTGCCGATGCCGCGATATTGCGGGCTGGCATCGAGCTGTTTATTGAGCGGGGTATCGACGGGGCCAGCATCGAGCAGATCGCCAAACGCGCCAGCGTTGGCAAACTGACGGTCTATCGCCGATGGTCGACCAAAGAGGCGCTGATCGCAGCGGCCATCGAAACGCTGTTTGCCAATGAGGTCTCGTGGCCGCCGCCAGAGGTGATCGATACGGCATCGCCATACGAGCTGGTCGAAGCGGCGCTGTCAAACGCGGCACAGACCGCGGCCGCGCCGGAGTTTCGAGCACTGGTCGCCAGGGTCCTTGGCTGTGCCGTCAGCCACCCCTCGCTGATGGCTACGTATTGGAAGCACTACATTGTGCCACGCCGCACGCTTGCAGCGCGTCTGCTGGCGCGGGCACGCGAGCTCGAAACGGTCTCGGCTGATGCCGATCTGGACGTGGCGATCGACATGATGGTTGGCGCGATCATGTGGCGTGTGCTGCAACCGGATCCGCCCGATGTGGTCGAGATGCACCGCTACCTCACGGCCGTTTACCGTCAGGCAGGGCTGCTGCCCTAGGCGGCTGACGCATGGGTTATTGTTAGCGATCTCATTTCGCTGCGAGAAGATCAACCTTGGTTTGTCGGAAAGCCAGTTCGTGCTGTCTTTTTTGTTGTCCAAGGGATCGTTCGGGTGCGTGCCACGCTAGACAGGAGCGGCGATGCGGTGTCCATGACATGGACACAGTGACGAGGAAGTGTGATGGCGTTGCCTGATATGCGCAGAAAAGACCGTGGCGGCCCGAATGTTGTTGTCAATGCCTGGCGGAGTGTAAAGCCCGCAGTCTTCATTCCTGCGTCAGTGGTGATCATCGCGATGATCGTCGTTTCCGTCGTCTACTCGGGCACCACTGCGAACGCGTTCGTCCGGCTGAACACCGCGGTCACCGCCAGTATCGGGTGGTGGTATATCTTGGCCGCCACAGGGTTTGTGGTGTTCGCGCTGTACTGCGGTGTCTCCCAGATCGGCACCATTCGGCTCGGCCGCGACGATGAGCTACCCGAGTTCGGCTTTTGGGCATGGCTGGCAATGCTATTCAGCGCGGGTATGGGTATCGGTTTGGTCTTCTACGGCGTGGCCGAGCCACTCAGCCACTACGTGCGACCACCGCAGGCACGAGGTGTGCTCGGGCTCACTGATGCGGCGGCCAACCAGGCGATGGCGCTGACAGTGTTCCACTGGGGCTTGCACGCCTGGGCAATCTACGCGGTGGTTGGTCTCGGTATGGCCTATATGACCTATCGGCGGGGCCGCCCCCTGTCGGTGCGTTGGTTGTTGGAGCCTGTTCTGGGTCGGCGTCGCGTTGAGGGGGTGCTCGGACACGCTGTCGACGTAATCGCAATCGTCGGAACACTATTCGGTGTGGCTACATCGCTGGGCTTCGGTATTACCCAGATTGCCGCCGGTTTGGAGTATCTCGGCTGGATCCGGGTGGACAACTGGTGGATGGTCGGCATGATCGTTGTCATCACCGCCACCACGACGGCGTCGGTAGTCAGTGGAGTCAGCAGGGGTTTGAAGTGGCTCTCGAACATCAACATGTCGCTGGCCGCGGCACTGGCCCTCTTCGTGTTATTGCTTGGGCCAACGCTGTTCCTACTGCAGTCGTGGGTGCAGAACCTGGGGGGTTACGTCCAATCGCTGCCGCAATTCATGTTGCGCACCGCCCCGTTCTCCCACGATGGCTGGCTCGCTGACTGGACGATCTTCTACTGGGGCTGGTGGATCAGTTGGGCGCCATTTGTCGGGATGTTTATCGCGCGGATTTCCCGGGGGCGGACCATCCGGGAGTTCATCGGGGCCGTGCTGCTGGTTCCCACCTTGATCGCTTCGCTGTGGTTCACCATCTTCGGTGACTTGGCGGTGTTGCGGCAACGCAACGACGGCGACATGCTCATCGACGGAGCGGTGGATGCCAACACATCGCTTTTCCAATTGCTCGGAGGTCTGCCCTTAGGGGTGATCACCAGCGTTCTTGCGGTGGTGGTGATCGTGTTCTTCTTCATCACATCGTCGGACTCTGGTTCGTTGGTCGTCGATATCTTGTCAACGGGTGAGCTGGACCCGCCCAAGCTGACCCGGGTCTACTGGGCGATGCTGGCAGGGACGGCTGCCGCCGTATTGCTACTGGTTGGCGGTGCCGGGTCACTGACCGCATTGCGGACCGCTGCCATTGCTACCGCCTTGCCGTTCTCGATCGTCATGGTGGTGGCGTGCTATGCCATGACGAAAGCGTTCCACTTCGATTTGGCTACCACGCCCCG
This sequence comes from Mycobacterium haemophilum DSM 44634, assembly GCF_000340435.2. Lineage (NCBI taxonomy): Bacteria > Bacillati > Actinomycetota > Actinomycetes > Mycobacteriales > Mycobacteriaceae > Mycobacterium > Mycobacterium haemophilum. The sequence goes on along the minus strand of NZ_CP011883.2, from coordinate 2,401,799 downwards.
GCTGCTGCATGTAACTGTGCCCGATGATGTGGTTCCCGCTGGAAGTCGGCAACGCCACGACATTTCCGCGACATTGGCCGGGCTTATTGCCGTCCGCGATGTCGATAGCGGCGCATACCAGGTGCATCCCGACACCGGCGCCCTCACCGTCACCACACCACCAGATCCCCTGGGCGACGGAGCCTTTGATACCGATTAGAGCGAAAGACACTGGAACTGGTCCAATCACCGGAACCCGGACGATGACGCATCCAGGCGGTGCTTCGACAGGAGAAACACAGTGGCAGAACGGTTGGCGGGAAAGGTCGCGCTCATTAGTGGTGGTGCGCGGGGGATGGGTGCCTCACACGTGCGGACGATGGTCCGCTACGTGCATCTCGACGTCACCAAACCTGAGGAATGGGAGGCGGCGGTCGCCATCGCCATCGACGAGTACGGCAGTATCGATGTACTGGTGAACAACGCGGGCGGGATCATGACGTTTACAAGTGCATTCAGGTCGAGCAGTGGGAAGCGCTGGGCCGTCCCGACATCGCCGAGAAATCGGCCCACGTGACATGTCCGGCCTCGATTATTGAAACCGCAAAATTGTGCCACCAGCTTGATCAGGTATCAAAGATTGTCGTCCCGACACCGCTGGGGCTGTAACTGATGTACACCGGTTGGTCCGCGAAGGGCATAAACCCGGTATTCATCAGGTTTCCTGTCGTAACCGTTGGGCTGTTGGTCCCGTCGGTGGTGTACGAGTACAGCAGCGTCTGACCGTCGCTTGTGTAGACCGAAATCTGTGTTCCCGGTGGCAGAGTTCCGGAGAGCTGACCGGTCCCGAGAACGGACGATGGGATGGCTCCGTGCACACCACCGGAATCGATGGTCGCGGAAACGGGTTGCAGAGGCCCGCCATTGATTTGCACGTTTACGGTGGTAATCGGCGACCCGACCACCGAGACTCCGGGGGGCAGCGGGTTAGCACCGAACTGGAGCACATGCTGGGGTGCGTTGATGAGCAGTCCCTGATTGAGTTCGCCCGGCAACGCCGTGGTCACGATGCTGGGGCCCGGGCCCCCCGCATTCGGCCCCACGCCCAAAACGCCAACGGCACCGGCGGGAGCCAGAAAGCCTTCCAGGGTTGTTGGCAAGGTGAAGAAGACGACGTCAACGCCGGTCGGTGCGGTGACGATGCCATTCCCGAAATTCACCGTCGTATTAAACGTGGCATAGAGGTAGGTCAGCCCGCCGCTGTACGCGCCGATGCCGAACCCGGTGGGCAAGCCGAGGTGCTGTATTCCGATATCCCACAACGGGATAACAAGACCGGTGGATCCGGTGTCAACGAGCACGAGCACATTCGGTCCGCCATTGACCGAGATGTTTGTCACCGGCTCGGTGACGTTATTCACCTGCAGCGGGACGGTTGCGCTCACCGGTGAACCAACGCCAGCGGCCCCGTTGTTGCCAAGCAACCAGCCGCCGCGGCCTCCGGCGCCGCCAAAGCCACCACTTCCGGCGGCACCTCCTGTCCCGCCCGCACCGATCAGACCCGCATCACCGCCAGCGCCGGCGACTCCACCAGGTCCGGCGAGCCCACCGGTCCCGCCGGAACCCAACAGCCACCCGCCATGACCGCCTGCCCCGCCCGTTGCGTTGTCTCCAGCGGCACCTCCGGCACCTCCATTGCCGATCAACCCCGCCGCGCCGCCGGCTCCACCGGATAGCCCTGACGCCGTGTTGGAAAAACCGGTGCCACCGTTGCCATATAGCAGCCCACCAGGTCCGCCATTGGGACTCGCGGCTGTTCCGTCTGTTCCATTGCCGATCAGTGCACGACCGAATAACACCTCGGTGGGTGCATTAACCGCATCCAGCAGTTCTTGCTCCATCGTCTGCAATGGCGACGCATTCGCGGCCTCGGCGGCGAGATACGACCCGGCCGCCGAGCTGAGTGCCTGCATAAATTGTTGATGAAACGCGCTGGCCTGTGCGCTGAGCGCCTGAAACTCCTGGCCATACCCGGCAAACAGCGCTGTCACTGCCGCCGAGACCTCGTCGGCGCCAGCAGCTAGAAGCCCAGTGATCGGCACGGCAGCAGCCGTATGCGCCGTAGTGAGCCCTGACTCAATGCTCTCCAAATCCGCCGCGGCCGCCGACAACCACTCAGGAGCCACGTCCAGAAGTGACACGCCGGCCCCCTCTGCGTCAACCACGGATCTATCTGCGCGTAAGCGTATCGAGGTCCTGGCTTGGCATCTCAGTTTTTGACCCACCAGTAGCAGATTGACCCGTCTCATCGGTGAACTCACGTCGGCGGCATGGGGCGCTGGGCCTTCAAGATATGGTTTGAACCATGACAGGGGAATTGATGGACTGGGAAGCCGTGTATCGCGAGCAAGGTGCCTTCGTGGGGCCGCCGCCGTGGAACATCGGCGAACCGCAGCCGGAAATCACGGCGCTGATCCGGGACGGCAAGATTCGCAGCGACGTCCTCGATGCCGGTTGCGGGGTTGCCGAGTTATCGCTTGCGCTTGCTGCGCACGGCCACACAGTTGTTGGTATCGACGTGTCTGCCAGCGCGATCGCTCGGGCCAAGCAAGCGGCCAAGGACCGGGGGGTGGAGACTGCTGCGTTCGTACAGGATGACATCGCGTCGTTCACTGGCTACGACGGCCGGTTTAACACAATCATCGATAGCACGCTGTTTCACTCGCTGCCGGTCGAAGCGCGCGACGGCTACATACGTTCGGTGTATCGTGCCGCGGCGCCCGGCGCGTCGTACTACGTTCTGGTGTTTGCTCCGGCAGCTTTCCCATTCCCGGACGGTGCGCTGCCGGCTGATTCCGCGCCGATTCCCAACCATGTCACCGAACAGGAGTTGCGGGAGGCTGTTGCGCGATGTTGGGAGGTCGACGACGTTCGGCCAGCGTTCATCCATGCGCATTTGTCCGACGTCTTATCCCGGATCCCGGCTGTTTCGCTAGACGACTACGAGGTCGACGAGAAAGGCAGGCTGAAGATGCCCGCCTTTCTGCTCACCGCCCACAAAGTGGGGTAAGCGCATCAGTCCTGGGCTTCATCTGATCGAGGGCATCGTGCCCGCCTCGTTGACGCAGAGATTTTTACCGATAATCTTTTCTCGCAACTAGGAAGAGGAGACGCCGTTGTCGTCGCGCGCACGCTCGGTCATAGTTGGTGGTTCCGTGCTCGTTGGTGACCCGTTGACCGCGGAATTCCGTCGGGTAGACGTCTTGATCGAGGATGGGCGTATCGGTGCGATTGAGGAGGATCTCTCCGGTGTCGATGCCGAAATTATCGATGCTGCGAATCGGTGGGTGATTCCTGGGTTTGTCGATAGCCATCGCCACCTGTGGCAGACCACAATGCGCGGGGTCACGGCCAACTGGAATCTCAACGACTATGCCTGGCGTATACGTAGTCATTTCGCAGGTTTGCATGACGCCGACGACGTCTACGCCGGCCAGTATGCGGGCGGCCTCGACGCCTTGGCTGCCGGTGTTACCACAACTCTCGACCATTCGCACATTACAAACTCACCGGAGCACTCTGATGCTGCGGTGCAAGGAATTAAGGACAGTGGCGTTCGGGCGTTGTGGTGCTACGGCTTTTACCCGTCCCCGCAACCGCACCCGGTATTCACCACTCCGGACGATCGCTTCGCCGACGCCCGCAGAGTGCGCGAGTCATACTTCCAGTCCGACGATGAGCTCGTCCGAATGGGGGCCGCGCTGACAGAACTCGGCGTGCGTCCATTCGCCGAAACCGCCCGTGAAATCGCTGTGGCAGATGATCTGAACGTGCCGATCACCATGCACACCCAGTGCCTATGGGTTCAACCAGCGGTTAAAGATGTTCAGCTCTACGCCCAGGCTGGACTTCTGCGAGAAGGTCAGATCCACGCACACGCCAATACGTGTGATGACACCGACCTGACCATGCTGCGAGACGCGGGCTGTTCCATCGCGACGACGCCCGACACTGAACTTCAGATGGGCTGCGGATACCCGGCATTTCGGCGCGCGACCGCCCTCGGCCTGATCGCCGGCATCGGCGCCGACATCGTGTCAAACAATAGTGGTGATCTCTTTACCGCCATGCGGGTATTGATCCAGCATGAGCGCGGCGCCGCACTGCAGCCGGTACTTGAACAATCAGGTCTTGGCGCTGTCGGCGAGTTGCCGGTGAGCACCCGGCAAATCCTGCGTGCTGCAACCCTGTTGGGAGCAAAAGCGCTTGGTCTTGAGTCTGTGTGTGGATCGATCGACGTGGGCAAGGCCGCTGATCTGGTGTTGCTGCGCAATGACCGGCTGCATTTGCGGCCCATCATCGACCCAGTTGACTCAATCGTCATGCAGGTGACTACTCGTGATATCGATCGGGTTCTCGTTAACGGGCAAACCGTCGTCCAGAACGGGGCACTGCCGGCCGCGGTGGAGCGGCGGGGCAGCGAGCTAATCGACACCGCCAACGGCAGACTCGCAGACCGGATTGCTCCACTCGGCGGCTGGCAGCTAGCCGTACCCGCCAACGCCGTCGACGATGCAGTGGCGTCGCTCGACACGTAATCCGGTCAGTCCAATCGCATTGCGCGCCAAGCTACTGGGGTTGAGCCCATTGGCCCAAACCCCAGTAACCCGGCGTCCACGGACGAGGTTAGGCCACCTGGTTGGGGCTGGCCAGTACTACTGCGGAGTTGTGACCGCCCATGCCCAGCGATGTCTTCAGGGTGAGTCCCTCAGCCATCGGCGTGGGGCCGTCCAACAGCCGTGGATGGCCGGGCGCAACACGCGGCGGGGCTGGGATCACCCCGTATTCGTATGCAAATGCCGCGGTAGCTAACTCAACGGCTGACGCTGCACCTTGGCAGTGACCGACCAGCGGCTTGACCGAGTAGATTTCCGGCCGCCCGTTCAGGATCTCTTCGAGGATTGCCGCCTCGGCACGGTCACATTGTTGGGTACCGGGCCCGTGCGCATTCATGTACCGAATTGCGCCGGCGTCAACACCTGCTCGGTCGAGTGCCTGACGCACGCACGCTTCTACCTGGGTGTGGGTCGGGTCGACGGAGGTCACATGGTAGGCGTCGTGCGACATCGCGCCACCTAGCACGTTGGCATACGGCTGCCCGGAGTCCCGCGACAGTACGAACGCCACTGCAGCTTCTCCCATCGGAAATCCCCGGCTGCCCTCCTGGAAGGGCCGGCACGCATCCAACGGCTCGGTATCCACCACGCCGACCCCCATCCGCACGAAGTGATCGACTGTCTCGGGGGTCATAGACAAGTCGGTGGTCAGAAACACCACATCGTCAGCGATGCCGCAATCCAGCCACATCTTGGCCGTGAGTATCCCGGCATTGCCGGAGGCACACATCGCCGACACATTCATTGCGGGGCCGTGGAAGCCGTATTCCTGCATCAGCAGCGACACCGGCGTGGAGGGCATCAGAGCAAGATAGTCGCGGACTCGCCGCTGCCCACCGTCCTCGCAGTGGAAGCGACCCCATTCCTCGAGCTCAGACACGACAACCGCGTGCACCACGCCCACCTGTCGGCCCGGAGTCCATCCGCGCTCCAACGCATCGGTGATCGCTTCGCGGGCCGCAGCGCGCATTGCGCGCGCCGCGAGGCTGGCTCCGTCGGCAGGATCACCGTCATCGCTAACCCGAGCCAACCACACGTCCTCGTCACGGTTCTGCCCATATCCCCCGAGCAGGGTGGCGGCTGGTTTGCCGCTCAACAAACCCTCCCACAGATATTTGGTGCCCCAGCCGTAGCCGGTTACTGCCCCGATCCCGGTCATCGCCATAGCCTGCTCACGCATGTTTTGTTTCCCCTCGCGTTGCTGTTTTGTCATTTTGTGGACATCCAAATGACACCCCACGTTGGTTATAATGCCCGATTTCGCTCGGTTCACCCAGTAAGGACACCTGAAGAGGAGCGGAGAAGACCTGCGGTACCGCCGTCAGATCTGATTCAAAACCCTCTACGAGGCTGGTCAGGGCTGCTGCGATGCACTAGCTTGGCCAGAGAAACGATGGCTTAAAATAAGAGGAATCAAGTTTGGAGACGGTGCGCAGCGTCATGGTCCACAGCGGCGAGTGCTCAGCTGAGTCGACTGCCGACGATGAACACGGCCAACATGATCTTGTCGAGCAGCGGTACCAACGGCTTGTCGACCACAGTCCCAATATGACCTGTGTGCACGAGAGCGGCCGGGTGACCTACCTCAATCCAGTCGGGGTCAAGTGGATGGCCGCAAAGTCGCCCGAGCAGATCATCGGGCACCCGATCACCGAGTTTGTCCACCCCGACTCAGTTCCGGCAATGATGTCCCGCATCGCGGGCCTGTGCGAGGTCGGTGACGCGTCCCAGCCATCGGAGGCGGTGCTGCTGCGCCTTGACGGCACTACGCTCGACGTCGAAGCGGTGTCGGTGCTCACCATATGGGAGGGAAAACCCGCTTACCAGGTCATCTTTCGCGACCTGACTACCCAGAAAGCCGCGGAAGAAACACTGCGCTTCCAAGCGGCTTTGGTCAACCACGTCAGTGACGCCATCATCGCCACCACGTCGACCGGCATCGTCACCAGCTGGAACCCGGCCGCGGAGGCCATTTACCGTCGCTCCGCATCAGACGCCCTGGGCATGCCGATCGGTGAAGCTGTCGGCGCGCCGCTGGATCCGCGCGCCATCATCACCGAGGGCGGGGTGCTACGCACTACCCAGTACGCCTCGGATGGCATGGCGCTGGCCGTGCGGGTATCTGCGGCCGCGATGGACAACGGCTACGTGCTGGTGTGCAGCGATCACACCGCCCTGCTTCGAGTCGAGCGCCGCTTCCAGACTGTGGTCGCATCATTGGAGGAAGGGGTCATCGTCCTGGACGGCGACGGCTACGTCGAATCAGTGAACCCGGCAGCCCTGCGCATCCTTGGCGTCAGCGACCGAAGCGCCCTCGACGATCCCGTCCGACGCGCAGCAATGCTTCCGCTATACGATGCCGAGGGCCGACCGCTTGACCGCGATCGGGGGCCTGTGCGCGAGTTTTTGCGGACCGGTACCCCACAAACTGGCTTCATCGTCGGTATCGATCGTCCCAGCGACGGGGCACGGATTTGGCTGTCGGCCAACAGCCGACCGCTTAACCCCGCCGATCCCGAAGACGCGGCGTTGCTGATTTCCTTCACTGACGTCACAGCCGACCGTCAGGCCAGCCAATACTTGGCCCATCAAGCGGCCCACGACACGCTGACCGGGTTGCCCAACCGCGCGTCCATCCTCGCCCGCATCGATAAACAGCGTCGCTGCGGCACCCCCGACCAGTTGCTGGCAGCGGTGCTGTTCATTGACCTGGACAATTTCAAGGCCATCAACGATTCGCTGGGGCACGACGTCGGCGACGTGGTGCTGCAGATTGCGGCGCAACGGTTACGGGCGGGACTGCGATCACGCGATGTGGTGGGTCGGTTCGGAGGTGACGAGTTCGTCGCTCTGATCCTGGGGAAGATCACCCATACCGAATTGAGCAAAGTCGCAGACAGGATGCACGCAGCGCTGTCCGAGCCGGCTCGCGTCGCCGATGCTTTGCTCCACCTCCGTGCGAGTATCGGCATCGTTGCGATCGAAGGCGATGACCCCCGCGACGTAGGTCAGATCCTGCGCGACGCCGACACCGCGATGTATCGGGCGAAGCTCTCCGGCGAGGGGACCAGCTACTACACCGACGCGCTGCGCCAGCGACCCAGCTGAGGTTCCCTGAAGGGGGCTGGGTTGGTTACCGTGGGATCGTCCGTATTCACAGCCGAGGAGTCGGCCCGGTATCGGGACGCGGGCTGGTGGTCGGAGTCGACGGTGTCGGATGCGGTACGTCGGAACGCTCAGCAGTCACCCGACCGCGCTGCCTATATCGACTATCCGGGCAGATCGCTGAACTGGCGCGAGTTTGATCGTGCGGCGTCGGTGCTGGCGGAGCAGCTAGCTGGTGTCGGCGTGGCTGTGGGTGATCGAGTTGCGGTGTGGCATGGCGACTCGGCCGCGATCCACGTGTTGTTCGTCGCGGTCGAACGCTGTGGTGCTGTCGTCGTCGGCATCGCCGCGCGTGCGGGTACCCGTGAAGCCGTTGAAATGCTGCGAAGTTCGCAGCCGCGGATTCTGATCAGCGATCGGCAGCGCAGCGATGCCGCGAGGCGGGCTGCAGCGGACATGGTTCCTGAATTCGCGGTGTCGGTGCTGATCTTGGCGCACGACGCGGGCACATTATCGCTGAATACACGCGCCCAGCCCCGGGTGTTGACGGCTGAGTCTGGGCTCGGCGCCGATGATGTCTTCTTGATCAACTCCACTTCTGGTACTACCGGATTCCCCAAATGTGTTGTACACACTCAGAACCGTTGGCATTACTTTTACCAGAAGGCCGTCGCGAACGGGGGACTGACGTCCGACGATGTATTCCTTCCCGTGGTGCCCATGCCCTTTGGTTTCGGAATCTGGGCCAAGCACATGACCCCGATCTATCTTGGTGCTACTGCGGTACTCCTGGAGAGTTTTACTCCGATTGCGACGTGTGAGGCGATAGCACGTCACAAGGTTACTGTGTTATGTTGTGTCAGTACGCAATTGACGATGCTGATGGCCGACCGGGCTTGCCGGGATTACGACCTGAGCTCGTTGCGTGTTGTTTTCACGGGCGGGGAGGTGTTGCCGTATCGGCCGGCGGCCGAGTTCGAGGAACTCAGTGGCGCCAAGATACTGCAATTCTATGGCTCCAATGAGACCGGCCTGCTCAGTGGGACCACCGTGCATGATTCGCGCGAACGCAGGCTCCGTACATGCGGCAAAATCGTGCCCGAAATGTCGGTCCGGCTTTTCGACGGCGACGAGGACGTTACTGAGACGGGGCATGGCCAACCTGCGTGCCGAGGTCCGGCGACTAGCCTCGGCTACCTGGGCGGGACTGACCACGACAAGCTATTCACCTGTGACGGCTGGATGCGTATGGGCGACATCTGCGAGATCGATGCTGATGGCTATCTCAGGGTCACTGGCCGGACATCGGATTTCATCGTGCGGGGCGGCAAGAACATCAGTGCCGCACAAGTTGAGGACGCCGTCGTAACTCATCCCGCGGTGGCGGTGGCCGCTGCGGTCGCGATGCCCGATCCAGTGTTCGGCGAAAAAGTCTGCGTCTATGCGGAGCTTTCCGATTCCCATGAGATCGACCTGCCCGGGCTCATCGAACATCTTCTGGGACAGGGAATTTCGAAGGAACTGCTGCCCGAACGATTGATCGTGCTCGACGAGCTCCCGCGATCGTCCGGGGGCAAGATCGCTAAAAGTCAGCTCCGCGATGATATTCGAGCCAGGTCGGAGGCCGATCATGAACGCTCGTAGTGCGTGACCGGGTGGCCTGAGAGGTGTAGGTAGGACCCAGCGGGGACGCCACCGATCTGATCGTGAACGGTCGGTTCGCGGAGCTTTATCGCTTTGGTCACCGGCTTGCCGGAGCCGGGGCCCCGGGTGTTTGTGTGGGGACACCCCAATTCGTCACTGTGACGTTTAGGTGCGCAGCCAAAGCCAAAAGCCGGACATGGGGTGGGCCGGCGTGGAGTCAACCGGCGGTCCGGCGCTGAGCGGCATTCTCATCCCGTCGCCGAACGGCATAATCTGATCATTAAGTGATTGAAACGTACGTCAAGCTGCAGCGATACACGATACGACTTCTGACGGATAGTGCAGCTGTGGCGACTGTCCGTCAGCTGCGACAACGTCGCAATCGCGCCGAGGTGCGAGTTCTTTAATGCAACTCGCATTGGGAAACTGGTAATGGTGCGTACTCGGTAGGTGCGAGTTGGTTGCCTTCGAGTGGACCACTGGGCGCCGGTAATGCAAACCCCGACGGCGCGTTCGGCCAGGTCTGATCGGGAGAGAGAGCCAGGGCAGCCTGCCAACGTCGGTACTTGATGCGCTGATGCGGTAGCATCACGATATGCGAACAACACTGGACCTCGATGATGACGTGGTCGTTGCGGCACGCGAACTGGCCGCTGGTGAGCGGCGTTCCTTGGGTGCGGTGATCTCCGAGCTGGCGCGCCGCGGCCTCACGCCGGCGCGTGTTGAGGCCGCCGGTGGGTTGCCGGTCGTCCGTGTGCCACCGGGTACGCCACCGATCACGCCCGAAACCGTCCGACGTGCGCTCGATGAGGACTGACCACCGACAATGGCGCTGCTCGACGTCAACTCGCTGATCGCTTTGGCGTGGGACTCTCACATCCACCACGTACGTATGCGCGAGTGGTTTGCCGCTAATGCGCCGCAGGGCTGGGCGACCTGCCCCATCACAGAAAGCGGGTTCGTTCGCGTGTCGACGAACCCGAAGGTGCTTCCGAGTCCTATCGGGATGTCCGACGCGCAGCACGTTCTCATTTCCCTGCGTGGGGCTGATGGCCACCAGTTCCTATTCGACGACGTGTCAATTACTGATGACGACGTTCCAACTATTCTCGGTCACCGCCAAGTGACAGACGCGCATCTGCTCACGCTCGCGCGCCGTAGGGGAGTTCGCCTCGTTACGTTCGACGCCGCGATCGTTTCTCTCGCGCAGGGACGCGATGTGGAACTACTGACCTTGCTTTAAGTACAACCGGCGGGCGTCCATCACGCCTTTCTGGCTGTCAGCTCATTCCGAAGAATAGAGCGAGGCCGGATCGCTGCCATGCCTTCGCAGGTAGGTGCCAACATGTTCCGGATCGGATAGTTGAACCGCTATTTCACCGAAATCTGTTGTTGTACAATATAACTCGCATTGGTTAACTGGTAACGATGCGTGCCGAGGAGGTGCGAGTTGGGGGCGCCCAAAGCTTGGTCGGCGGCCACTCTAACGCGGTGATTCATAGGCCCCCCTGCGCCACAAGATAATTCGTCACTGTGACGTATTGCTGGCAGTAGCGGGGTTAGATGGTGAGTGGGTGGCCGATCGCCGGCTCTGGGTTCGGCCGCCTGGGGCACGTTCAAGCTTTCACCTAACACGCGAATCATTCATTACTGGTCGCGTGGGCAACCGCACAGCACGCAGCCCGTTGGGGAATGAGTACGTATCGTGATGTGCCGAGATCGGCCAATCGTCAAGCGGTGCGAGCCCTTTCATCTAATGCAACTCGCATCAGTTATTTGCCGATAAGCGACATTATGTCAAATAAAAGGTCGCCGTGTTCATCGGATGAATCACTGGCGTTCCGAGTGACCCTCGCCCGCCGCAGCGGGTCGATCTGGCCAAACTGTCTTGACCCCAAGGGTTTATGACGGGCATCGAGATCGAAGACCACAAGGCTGGGCGCGACGCCCGCCGAAGCCTTCAAGATCGCCACCGACGTCGAGCTGATCGACGTCTTGCGGCTGAGGTGCCGCATCATCGAGCGCAGTAACAAGAATCAACAGGTTCGGTTCACCCGCGACGAGCTGCTCGCCGACGGCGTTTCCGAGGCGGCGATCGACTACCTCTTCGCCAACATGGCGCTGAAGCTGGACGATTTCAAGGCCCAAGTTGCAGGAGGATCGCAACGCCGGGGAGATCGGCCACCAGCGATACACCCTCACGCGGTACCGACCACGGGAAGTGCAGTCAGCTGCTGTCCACCATCGACCTCGTCCAGAAGCACGGCGGCTGGAAAGGCGAAAAGGTCGACAACAAACGATGTACGCCCCACTGGTGATCGTGCCCGACGCCGGCGTTACCAACGGACTGTTGGCTCAGTTCGACATCAATATCCGAAGTGTGAAGGCGTTTAAGCATCGTCAGCCGCAGGTGTACGCGCCCGGGATCGTTCCGCTGTCAGACCTCCAACTGCTGGAGGGTATGGCCGACATCGGGGCGAAGGGCGGCAAAACCCCAACATGATGGATTTGATCGCGAAATGGCGCACCGGAGCTTCGCAATACGGCATGGCGTCTTTGCAGCTCTACCTGCTCAGCTATGGCGCGCCGATACTGCCGGTGAGCGACCACATCGTGAAGAACAGCCGCATCTCGTCGTTAGGGTCGCCTCGGGGCTCTCGGCGTGCCACTGTGGTAGATCACTGCGCCGCAAGGTGACGTTGGCCACCGCTGGCGAGGCCATCTCAAACAAAGTGACGGTCACCGGCAACGAGCCGTCAAGTACGTTGAGACCGGACAGGTGCTACGACGAGGCTGGGCACTACAGATCTAGGACGAAGCGCAGTGCTTGGTCAATGGCTTGCATCTGTTCTGGACTAATCATTCCCTGGCGAGATGACAGTCGTTCGACGGAGACCACCCGCAGCTGATCGCAGCGAGCGTAGGAAGTGTGGCCCAGCCCGCTACTCGCTGGCTCGAGTTCAACGTGGCTTCGCAGGCCGTAACCAGCGGTGGTGATCGGGACGACGACCACCAGACCGCCCGGTCCGTTGTTGAGAATGTCGACCGACACCACCACAGCCGGGCGGCGAAAGGCTGGCTCGTGTCCGACTGGTTGGCCGAGATCGACGTGATAGACCTCCCCTCGCCAGATCAAGCCAGTGCGTCCCACTCGTGACGCTCGGCCAGGTATTGCTCCCACAGTTCGGGGTCGCTGCGCAGGCGCTGGTAGTCCCCGTTGAGTCCCCGCAGGAACTCCTGCCTCTCCAAGGCGTCGATGGCTGCGTGCACGACGTCGACGACGGCGGTTTGACGAGCCTTGGCTAGAGATTGCAGCCGCTCAGAATCGGGACGGCGGACTCGGACAGTTGTGGTTTCTGCTGCCATGGAACCAGTGTAGACGAATTGTAGACACGCGGTATGGCGGATCGTCCCATGTGTTCAGCAAACGAACGCCGGGCAAACCTCGAGTGCTGCCTGACCCTTGCCCTCCCGCCTTGGGCAGGGACTGGGCAAGGGGGCGCTGTGTGATTCATCACTTCGCGGATGCATGCCGACAAAAATGAATCTCGGAACTCGGACGGTTGTGGTTTCTGCGGCCATGCGCCCTGTGTAGACGAAATGTAGACATAAGGCTCCATTGCGGATCGTGTCCGTATCCAGCAAATGAACGCCCGACCGCAGGCTTTGGGTGCGACCGGCGGGTTACCAGTGGCCGGACTTCGGAGTCATGCGAGCTTCTCACTGAAGCTGCCGGTTAGTGTCCGACCCAGCCGGTACCGTTCGCGGCAGGTGAAGGAGACGGCGAAATTGAGACTTTGACAGGGGGCCTGGGACTCGATGACATATTTCGCGTCTATTGAATTTTGAGATTCAACTGATCAACAACAGCGGAAGGTGTTTCTGCGAGGCCGGCGGCCAGGAGTCGACGATCTGCGCTCACGAGCGGGATGCGCAGCGCAGCTGCCGTTGCGGCCCAACTGGCGTCATTGAAGGACAGTGCATGCCTTTCGGCCAGGACCGCCGCCTCCCGAAGCCAGGCTTTGGACATAACGAGCGGCGGGCCCACGATTTCCAGGAGGTCATCGAGTTGATCGCCGACATCGCGGGCCGTCCACTTCAACGCCCGCACCAGCACATTGCCGACCTCGTAGATCGCAAGATCCAGCACATGCGCGTCAAGCTCGCTACAGACATGAGCGTCCCGTATCGCTCGCGCCTCGGCGAGTTCACTCTCCCCCGCGTCGTGGAACCACTTGATCAACACCGATGTGTCGACGAGTAAACGCATCACCGGCGATCGTCACGGTCGACCCTGACGACGTCTGCGGACTCGAAGCTACCGGCTCCACGAAAGCGACGCTCCGAGCGCTCGATCGCCGCAGCCAGGTCAGCAGGATCGCGACGCGCCAGCTCGCGCCGAGCAGCGTCGGCTAGCAACGCGCTCCGACTGGTCCCCCGGCGTTTGACCTCGGCATCAAGCTCCGCAAGGAGGCCATCAGGCAGGGACACCATGACCTTAGACATGAGGCTAGTATAGCTTGAAGTATTGCCGCCAGGATAGCTCCGGGCGGGCCAGAACGAACCCCACTCATCTCCTCGTTTTCGCCTGCAGCTCAAGCCTTTCCTCTCATCGACCCTGCGATGCGGACTTGCAACGTTGACGTCCGCCGGCTACTTGCGCAGCCTTTCGGGCGACACGCTGACCAGGGAGCTTAGCTTGATGATGTAAACAGATGAATCATCGATTCACCTGTTGATCCCAGAGGGCGGGAGCTCGGGTGGCAGTCGATGACGTTGGACGTGCGTACCTCGTTGGCTCGGTCAGGCACCTGTACCCCGAGGAACAGACGGTCGCGGAGGTGGCTCCAAGGCTGGCGCGATCAACAGCTCGGTCGCCATGTTCTCTAACTATCTGTGCGACAACAGCTTTCGTGATCGCGTCTATGGCGAAGTGTATAGCGCGATTTCTAATACAGTTCAAGTCAGCGGATTATTGATGGGGATTCGTGAGAGGGACCTGTTTGTGGTCCAGTCGCTTATGCAGCTTGGGGTTGGTGGGTCTCGGAGCGGTCGAGCTTCAGTGCGCAGTCGTTCCTAGGTGCAAAAATATTGCCCATTGAGCAGACAATTCGACGGTGGTGAGTAGGAGCCGGTCAGCACGCCTCTTAGACCACCTGTGGCTGAACCACCGGGCGCAATGATGCGGTTCCAATTCGCGTGGGTGAGAACATAGTGCGTGCCAGATTGGGTAAGGGTGCTATTCCACGTGTGCGAGACGGATTGTCCCACCGGCATGTCGAATTCAAGCTTCCAATCGGTGAGCGGCACCATGCTCGAGTTGGTGATGGTGAAGTGGGCGATGAAACCGGTCTGCCACGTATGTTCCACCGACAACGTCGCCGTGGCCGCAGCCGCATGAGCTACGGGGGTGATGGCGAGTCCGAGGATGGCAACTATCAATGCCGATGCGGTTACGTGAAGCGCTGTGCGCCAGCGCTTCACGTAATTGTTCAGTCCGGCCATAGCTGCCAACACTAAAGCCAAACAGGTGATATCGGCTCTCGCAACGCGGGTAAGCTGCAGTACCTTTGCTCAACTGAAACCGTCATGAAATTTTAGCCTCGATCCACCCTGGACCATGTATCGCCCGGCCGAACGCGAACTTGCGGACGGGGAAAGCCGGCACGCCAGCCTCATCGGGGGCGTGGAGTCGTTCAGCCGCCAGCAAACGAGCGGTCTCGTACACCACCCCTTGGGCGCGGCCGGCCGGTATCGCGACGTCGACCGCACTCTGATCGGACGTCCAGCACGTTCTCGGGAGGCAACGATTTCCGCGTAGTGCGTTGCCGCCGCCGGCGCATCAAACGGCAGAATCTGGCCCTCGAAATCCGCTGTTAGTAGTCCGTCGATCTTGATGTGTAGTTCCCGCTTGCGGCGCCCCTCCGGCAACCGGGCAAAGCTATGCCTGAGCTCGGCCGCCGTAACGGCGGTGACCAGTACGTCCGAGGCGGAAAACCTGTCAACCCAACTAATGACGCGGGGCTCAGGTGTGCCTTCCGTATCAATTCCGACACGACGTTGGCGTCGAGGACAATCACCCGCCAAACTCCGCAGCTCGTGGGCGATCAGTTCGGTTCGGCAGCTCAAGGTCCGCGGCCCTGGCGACGTCGGAGAACCGCTGTCGAATCCGTGTAGCCATCCCCGGACCACTCGACGGGCGCTCCAATACGGTACGCAAGATCTCGCGCACCTCGGATTCCATGGAGCGACCGTGCTCAGCGGCGCGCACGCGTAGTGCCGCCTTGAGGTCGCTAGCATTTCTGGTACGGGGTTTGTGGTGCGATCTCG
Organism: Mycobacterium haemophilum DSM 44634; assembly: GCF_000340435.2. Lineage (NCBI taxonomy): Bacteria > Bacillati > Actinomycetota > Actinomycetes > Mycobacteriales > Mycobacteriaceae > Mycobacterium > Mycobacterium haemophilum. Next base: position 2,386,065 of record NZ_CP011883.2, on the reverse strand, counting down.
GTCCAGCAAACTCGCACATACATGGAGGTCCGGAAGACACCGATAGCGCGCAAGTCGACGCAAAGCGCACTCGCGTTCCACGGACGCCCCTCGCTTGGCCATCAATGGCGTGAAGTTTTCGGTAAAGGACGAGCCTATCTAGCCTTGCGAATCAGCAACGGCAACTAGTTATCCGCAACGTTGGCCAGGATCATTACATCGGCGGGTATGTCTTGCACACTACTCAGGAACAGATTGAGCTCGTCTGGTCTGAGCCGATCGCCCGACAGAACAAGGTCGATCTTCGGTTTGCTTCTGTTCTCAGCGGCACTGACTCTCACATCTTGCACAGGGCGGAAGGCTTCTGCGAGTGCAACGACATTGTTTATGGTCTGCGTCACGTCGACTAAGCCGTCGCGGGAAGAGATGATCACTTCCCCTTCTATGTGTGAAGAGCTAAGCAAGGCGGGACGTTTCAGAATCTGAGCCCCTGCTGCAAGGAACTCTATGCACCATGCATCTCCCATATGGCTAGACCAACTGGGCAGCACCAGCTGAGTGTGGTCATGCGACTCGTCCAGTGCGACCTGTACCAAGGGGCCGAGCACATCGCCGAATGCCGCAGCGCATTGCGACTCGAGATCTGCATCCCCCGCAGACGACATCCATGGCACCAACACGCTCTCCAGGTCCGCATCCGCGGCACATTCGTGAGCCGCAAGGTATTGCCCGACAGCTAGCGGCGCCACTGGCCGGCTTACCACACCGGCACGCTCTAGGGCCATCGCGCCCTGATCTGAATTCCGCCGAGCTTCCACCTCGCGGAGGTCGAGTTCGCATGACGCCACGCGTCGATAGTCGGAAGCTACCTGTGCCAAGAACAGCTGTGCGGTCACTGCCGGGTTGGCTCGCTCTTCAGTCGGGGTGCCGGATGGCAGCAGCGGACGCGAGAAACGGTCGACCCGGTCCACCTGACCGTCCCACGCTAGGGACGCGGCCGACACAACACGAACCATTTCCGCTTCCCGTGGGTCACGCGTCGAAGGCGCGGACCACACAATGCCGGCGCGTAATCTACGCACCTCGTCCTCGAGGATCCGCGGTTTCCGCTCCGGCGTCATTAGATCCCCAGGATAGTAGCTATCGCAGCAGCCAGCTCGGCCAAACCCGCTCTTAGGAAGTCGAGTTGATCCAGATCGCTTTGATCCGCCTTATCGCTTAAGGAGTCTGTTGCAACGCGCAGGACGAGTACGCGCTCACACAAGCCCAAAGCGCGCATTGTGGAAGCAATACCGAAGGACTCCATGTCGACGAGTACGGGCTTAGTCGCCATTCGGGAGTACAGGGCAAGCGCCAGCGAGTACGTCCAGTCTCCCTTGGCGTAGATGGGACCGCTGGATGGCGTATGTATTGGCATTGGCGCGACACCTGGCCCGACCTTGATCACCTTGTCGGTTGCAAGAACGTGGGCGTCGGGAAGATCCAGCCCCCACACAGAACCCGGAGCACCTGCTGACCCGGCTCGCATCTCAATCGCGTCAAGCGGGGCCTGTTCGTTAGGTTGAGTACGGACGATCCATTTGTTTTTTAGCTTGACGACTTCGCCGTCGGCTGAGGCGGCGACCACCCCCAATGACAGGTATGACACCCTTTCGGCCCGAAACACCTGACCCACCAGCTTCGAGTCGACTGTTCCGCAGCAGCCATAGAAGACGTAGTAGTCGGCTCGGTTCTCTCGGGTTGATCTGCTGAGAGCCGCCGCTGCAACGACGTTCCCCTGGGCACTCAGGGGATGGTGCTCCACTCTGGCAGTCCGGCCGTCAGACAGGCAGCCCTCTACTGCCTCTACCCCCAGCTTGGTTGGCGTCCAGATCGTTGTTCCGAAGACCGGTAGGTCGATGTAAAGGCGCGTCAGCAACTCCGTTACGGCGGTCGCTTCGTTCCTCGTGAACGAAAATATTGCCACCGTTACATCGGCCACGGCGACATCGTAGTCCGATGAGACACGCGGGCGGGCGTTTTGCCAGTGTACGGTCGCCGAAAACTCATTATGGGGACCTTGGCGGCACGGGGCGCAACAGTGGACGCCTGCACGCCGATCCTCGGATTGGTAGCGAGGTTGTCCTTGAACCCGATGCCGACTCGGTCCCCTGGCGTTCGGCAGTGAACCTGGATTCAGTCGAAGCGTCTCGCGATACTGCATTGCGTGCCAAGGGATTTCGCGTGACACTCAGATAGTGGATCAGGGCCACATCATGGGCATCGGCGAGGGTGGCGATTAGGAGATCAGCCATACCGACTGGGCGGGGGTCGCGACCAATCGGGCCTCGATGAGTGGTGCGACCCCCCAGACCGCCAGGCGTCAACCACGCGACCTGGCGTGCGCGAGCAGACTATGCTGCCGCTTTATGGATGCGTTGATGATCATTCGACAAGGTCGTCGTTTGGTGGTCGTATGGCGTTGTTGCTGAAGACAGGCAACAGGTTTGTCGGATCTCCCTGCCAGGGCAGCGCCAACAATTGGCGGACACTGCGTCGTCCTCCGAAGGCGCGCAGCGCCTCGAAATCCGAAACGCTAAGGGTGACGTGACTTTGTGCCGTGTGCGGGTCGCCGAGTTGTACGGATCCGATCGTCGGGGTGATCAACCGGAGCGCCGGCAGCCCAGTTTGCCGGATGATCTGGTCGCCCGTTGTCGTCAAGAATCCCATGGTGACCTCGAACGGGAGATCGCCTGTGCGGGAATACGGTTTACACAGTGCGCCGCGGATGTCGTGCTCATGGGTGAGGGCATCGAAGACAAGCTGGCATTCGGATCCTTTGGGGCCCAGACCGAGCCTCGCCGTCACAGGGTCGATCGTCTGTCCCCACAGGTCGAGTAACTCGTCGATGTTGTTCCCGCCGAGGCGATCGACTTGCGCCTGGGTCCAGGAGTCGGTGCCCACTGCCTCCAGGTTTAGTGAAATGATGTCGTGTGCGACGCCGGCAAGGTGGGCAACCGTCTGGCGGACGGTCCAGGCGGGACAGGCCGGCACTGCGAATTCGGCGATCTCAGCGCGGCCGCGCAGCAGCGCGTCGACACGTCCGTAGACGAGGCGGTACGCCGCCGCCGCGTCGGAGGTTGGCAGCAGTCGTGGCGTTCGGTCGCGCTGTACTTCGAGGACGACCCCATCTGGTTCGTCGTCGACTTCAGTGTCGGGCATGTCGTTGACCTCTCGTTGCGGAAATATCGACGCTCTAGGTGTTGGCGGGTGCGGTGGTACCTGCGCCGCGGTGGCGGGTGATGACGAGGTCGCGGGGGCGCGCTGACTGGGTCGGCTGGTCGAAGCCTTCGATTACGAAGCCGGCGTCGGCGATCATCTCCCGGTCGGCGCGGCCGGGTTGTCCTTGGCTGGTGAGGTAGTCCCCGAGAAAGATCGAATTCGCGAGGTGCAAAGCCAGCGGTTGCAGGGTGCGCAGGTGTATCTCGCGGCCGCCGGCGACGCGGACTTCGACGTCAGGGAAGGCGAACCGGAACATCGCCAGGATGCGCAGGCAGCGCTGCGGAGTCAGCTCCCAATGCCCGCCCAGCGGCGTGCCTTGGAAAGGGATGAGGAAGTTCACCGGCACCGAGTCCGGTCGGAGCTCGCGCAAAGCCAAAACGACATCAACGATGTCCTCATCGGATTCACCCATTCCGACGATGGCACCCGAACACGGAGACAGCCCGGCCGCTTTCGCGGCGGCGACCGTGTCCGCCCGATCGCTGAAGGTGTGAGTCGAGCAGATCCGGGCGTAGTTCTCAGCGCTGGTGTTCAAGTTGTGGTTGTACGCATCGGTGCCGGCCTGCCGAAGCCGGTCAGCTTGCCCCTGTTTGAGCAGCCCCAGGCAGACACACACCTCCACTTGCGGGGCGGAACCTTTGATTGCAGCGACAGTCTCGGCAATGCGTTCGATATCACGATCGCCCGGCCCGCGGCCGGCGGCTACCAGGCAGACGCGTTTAGCGCCGGCATTGATCGCGCTTCGCGCGTGCTGGGCGGCTTCATCGGTGTCGATCCATGAGTACTTGAGGATTTCGGCGGTCGATCCGAGCCGTTGCGAGCAATAACCGCAATCTTCAGGACACATACCGGATTTCATGTTCACCAGGTAGTTGAGTTTGACTCGGCGGCCGAAGAACATGCGCCGCACTCGACCGGCTGCGGCGATCACGTCGAGCAGGTCATCGTCGGTGCTGGCCAACACCGCCAATAACTCGTCGCGGTCCACAGGATCGCCGCGTAGCGCTTTCGTTGTGATCGCGGACAGGAGTTCGTCAAATATTTTATCAATCATGACTATTTGTCCTTTCGTGCTCGCCAAGCAACGCGGCTGGGTGCTCCACCCATTGACTACCGGTTTGGGCACCTGGCCGAGTCCTGCGATAACGCACGTTGGCCGCCAGGACGCGAGGCAACAGCCGGGGGTCTTGTAGCCGTTCAGACGAATCAACGAGATTCAGCACCCGCAAGAAGCGTTCGGCCAGGACGGTGTCGTTCGCCGTGGCGTTCAGCGCAGCCTGCGTTGACCACCGCATGGCCCGCTGCCGCATCGAGCGCGGCTTTGGGACAGGGGCAAGGATGCGGTCGCGGACTTGGTTCGCTGTCCAGGTCGGACCAATTTGTCGCGCCGCAGCGTGAAAGAAGCGTTGCGCCACATCGCGATGACCATAGTTCAGGCAGTCGCGTAATGTCAGGGCCTGCAGGGTGGCCATCGTCATGCCTTGTCCGTAGCTGGGGTCCAGGCTGCATAACGCATCCCCGATCACCACGAGACCCGATGGGAATCTCGGTATCTGATCGAAACGACGCCATATGGCTGCGGTGTTGCGGAGGATCACGCTCTGTCCGAGGGGTTGGGCGTTGCGCAGCCCGGCCATGATCGGCGCCGGCAATGATTGTGCTGCTAGCGTGAGCATCTCGGCCAAGTCGGCCGGTGGCCGGCCCGCCGCGGCGCTGCGGCCGATCGCCAGCATCCAAGTGTCGTGCTCGCAGGCCATCAGCAGGCCCCGGTGCCTGTCGATCCCTCGATTGAACAGTGCCAGCCGTTCGACGATGCACCCTTCGGGGATGCTCAACGGCTGGCTCGAATAGCCGACGTTGACCGCGGAGCGCTCCTCGGGTGGGCGGCCATATCCCAGGTCTTCCAAAAACGCTGGGGTGCACGCGTTCCGGCCTGTGGCATCGACTACTAGATCGGCATCAAGGGCGGTGACTACGCCGTTGTCGCGGTTGATGATTCGAACTCCGAGGATGGAGTCGTTCGCGGCGAGCGGTTCGACCACGTTGTGTCCGTCAAGAAAATTCACGTTAGCCAGGGCTGCGACACGTCGGCGCACGTGAAACTCTAGGAACGGCCGGCTGGCGAGATACACCGCCAACGCCGCCGGATCAGCAAGTGTGCCCGACTGCTTCAACTCGTAGGGACCGCTGCGCACATACACCCGTGACAAGTCCCCGTCATCGATGACGACAGCTCCCGCAGCGGCCAGCTCATGCGGCAGCCCGGGAAACAATTCACCCAGCACATGGCTGCCGCGGCTGAGCAACATGTGTACGTGACGTCCCTGCGGGATGCCCCTGCGATGGGCAGGACGATCGGGCAACGTGTCGCGCTCCACCACCGTGACCGAGTCGTAGAACTCTGAAAGCGCCCCAGCGGCAACCAGACCAGCCATCCCGGCACCCAGCACAACAGCGTGCTCACCGATTTCTTTCACACCAGACCCTTTCCAGTGCGGATGGTCACTGACCCGACGCAAAGGCTGCTCAAGCTCATGACGAGCGACCCTACACCAAAAATAAGAAAAATAAGAGAATCTTAAGATAGCGATAAGGCGTGTCGATCTATTGCAGATCGGCTCGTCCGCGGTGCGTTGGCAATGGCGACCGTGGGTGGCGGGCTACCTGTAGGCGACGCCATAGGTAGCTGTAGCGTGACTGCCGTGAAGCCTTCCTGGGTGTATTCCTCCGTCGTGCTCGCAGCTTGTGTCGCGGCAACCGTTCTCACGCTCGCTGGATCGGGCAAAGCAACCGCGGCCGGCTCGTGCCCAACAGCAACTCCTCAGAACAGCGGAACCCCTGACTGGACGCTGGCCGGGACCACTGGCAGCATCGCGGTCACCGCATCCACGGACACGACAGCTCCGCGTGTGAACGTGACGGCACCGTTCAGCGTGACCCAGACCCAGGTGCATACGCTGCACGCCGGAGACGGACCGGTAGTTCCGGGCACGGCTAGGGTTTCCGTCTGCTACATGGGTGTCAATGGACGTGACGGGTCCGTATTCGACAGTAGCTACCAACGGGGCGCCCCGGTTGACTTTCCGCTTAACGGAGTCGTGCCGGGCTTCCAGAAGGCCATCGCAGGACAAAGGGTCGGGTCCACGGTCGCCGTCGCCATGACCTCCGCGGATGGCTACCCCGACGGTCAGCCCAGTGCTGGAATCCGGCCGGGCGACACGCTCATCTTCGCGATCAAGGTCCTCGGCGCCTCGAGCTGATCTGAGCCGCGCTGCGCTGCGCTGCGCTGCATGCGTAATTTTACGCCGTACTGGCCGTATTGCGTTGCCACGTAACGGGTAAGCGTTTCGATAGCGGCCTTTGTGCAGGCGTATGCGGTTGACATGTCGTAAGCGGGCGCACGAATTTTCCAGCCTCGGCTCAAGGCGCGCGCTCCCGGCATCGCTAACCATGCTGTGTATCAACACTTTTCATTGTCCTGGCCATCGCGCTCAAGGCAGGTCGGTTGACGACTTGCAAGCCGTCGCGCGACCGACCAATAGGGTGAGTTTCATTTGCGATATCACCGGTGAGGAAGGCCGGCCTTGTGGGGCTATTCTGGCGGGTATGGCCATCGAGTCCACCATGCTCGCCCTCGGTACGCCAGCGCCGCCGTTCATGCTGCTCGAGCCGGCCTCCGGCGCCATGATCAGCCTCGACGGGCTCACGGGCCGGGCGCTTGTCGTCACGTTTATCTGTAACCACTGCCCATACGTCCAGCACGTCGCTGCTGGGCTGGCCGCACTCGGTCGGGACCTCGCCGATCGAGGCGTCGCGATGGTCGGTATCTCCAGCAATGACGTGATCACTTACCCGCAGGACGGACCCGATCAGATGGTTGTCGAGGCCCGTCGCCACGGCTGGACCTTTCCGTATCTTTACGACGAGACCCAGGACGTGGCCCGCGCCTTCGCCGCGGCCTGTACGCCCGATACGTTCGTCTTCGATGGCGAGCGTCGACTTGTCTACCGGGGCCAGCTCGACGACTCCCGTCCCAGCAACGACCTCCCGGTGACGGCGGCTGACGTCCGAGCGGCGGTCGACGCAGTGCTCGCAGGACGGCCGGTAGACCCCGATCAGCGGCCGTCGATCGGGTGCAGCATCAAGTGGCGGTGAGCCGAGCTGACGGCGACGGCGCGAGCGCCTCGAACCGCTGAAGCGGACCGCGTGCACTCCGCCCCCCGGGCGCCCACGTCGCCCTCCCCTATCAGCTCCTGACGATGGAACAGTCGTGGTCCTGGAGCTCCTCGGCTGCCACCGGCTGGTCGTCCGTTCCCTCGGCCACGAGCAGCAAGAATTGGTCCGGTGCAATGTTTGCAACGGCAACCGACGCGTGATCCATCGTTGCGCCGTCAGCGGTGACCTTGGCGTAGACGTCCTGGAACAGATTCTTGGACTCGAACGTGTTCCTGTTAACCGCTAGTGCTTGGTAGGTGTGATCCTTTAGATCGGTGGGAAGTGGCTTCCAGCCAACGTATTCGGCCGAATTGACCTGCTTAAGGACCGCCGCTGTCGCCGGTGAGACACACGATATGTGGATGTGCAGCTGATCCTGAGTACGTGCGTTCTTCGGGTTTATTGCGAGGGATATGTCGGGCTCTGGCAGTGAGTTATTGAGTCGCGAGCTGACGAAGGCTCGAGCGGCCCACGCGTCGTAAAGGTAGTTGGGGCTCGCTGGCTCCTGCAAGGCAGGGTCCTCAATTCCTGTGACACGAGCTAGCGGGAGCAAGAGGTACTGGTTCGGATCGTAGCTTGCTTTAAACAAAGCCGTGCCGGACTGTTCATCGACCAACGTGCAAGGATCGTAAGCACCGGTTCGTTGATAGCCGAGTTCGCAACGGTCGTGCACAATTTTCCACAGTGCATCGCGACTGGCTGCAGGCGGGTTGTTCGGCGGCATCGGCGCGGCCGCAGTAGTTGGTGCGCCGGTCAGTGTCGCGATGGCCGCGGCCAGTAAGACACTTCGACGTATCAGCCGACTGCTACTCGACAACTTGGTGCGGGTCGCTTGTGTCATGACGCTATATCGCTCCGTTCGCGGTAACGCGGCTAAGCCGCCCGGGCAAAGTTACTGGCCTACCTTCACCATCTTGTGCGGCGACGGTATCATTGCCGCTGCTCACGGACGAGGACGCGGGCGGGTCGCGGATCGATGTTTGCCTGGTATCGCAACCACGCGCGTAAAGCGTTCAAGCAGCGGGCGTTCGTCAACGCTCGGTCACCGTGTCGACTCGAATTACCGGATGAACGCCTAAGTATCGGTTTGCGTGCCATCGCGCTCTTGAGCACGCCGCTCGCGGTATGCCGCCACGTGCAGGCGGTTGCCGCAGTTGCCCGTGTCACAGAAGATGCGCGAGCGGTTGCGCGACAAGTCCATTAGCACAGCATCGCAGTCCGGCGCAGCACAGATCTTCAGGCGGCGCAACTCCCCGGACCTGATTACATCAGCCAGCGCCATCGCCATCTCCGCGCCCATCCGCTGGGCCAGCGGGTCTCGTTGCGACGCCAGATGCAGGTGCCACTCCGGCATCTCGGGATGGCGGGTCAGCCACGGCGCCGCGTGCGTGTCGGCCAACAGCGCGTTGACCCGACTTGCGAAGCTTTCCTCGTCGGCGGCTGACTCCCAGATCCGACCCAACCGTGCCCGGAGTGCATGTACCGCGGCCAGCTCGGCATCGTCGTGGTCGCGCCGTCCGGTATACCCAAAGTAGTTCAAAAACTTGTCTAACGCGGGCCGCTCGCAGAGCGGCTCGCCGCCGCGGTCGGTGTTGACCAGCATCGTTGCAGCTTTCAGGGTCCGCACGGTGTCATGACTGAAAAGCATTTGACTGCTGACCCCTTCTTGGCTACCGTAACCACCAAAGTTGACTTTACTCATTACACGAGACGTTGGGGGCGAGATGAACGCAAAGAACACCGTCCGTCTCGGAATTGCTTTTGCCATCATGTCGGCGATCACCTTCGGGGTATCCGGGTCCTTTGCGAAGGCGCTGCTGGAAGCCGGCTGGACCCCCACCGCCGCGGTCACAGCACGTCTGGCAGGCGGTGCGCTCGTGGTGGTGCTCGTCGCGACGATCGTGAACCGTGGCTGGCTGAGTGAGGCCATCGCGCATGGCAAGACCCTCATCGTCTACGGCGTGATCCCGGTCGCTGGCGTCCAGCTGTGCTTTTACAACGCTGTCTCGCATTTGTCGGTCGGCGTTGCGTTGCTGCTCGAGTATCTGTCACCGGTGCTGGTGGTCGGGTGGGTGTGGGCTTCCACCCGCAAGCGGCCCAAAACGTCCACCCTCGTTGGTGCCGCGCTGGCGCTCGCAGGCGCCAGCATCGTGCTCAACGTGTTCTCCGGGGCCAAGATTGAGATCGTCGGCGTGGCGTGGGCACTTGGCGCCACGGTGTGTGGGGCTTGTTACTTCCTGCTCTCTCATCGGGTGTCAGCTGGTGGTGAAGGTCTGGATCCCTTGACGTTGGCTGCCGGCGGATTGATCGTCGGCGCGATTACCGTTGCCCTGCTTGGTGTGTGCGGCGTGTTCCCGATGACTTTTACCACCAACGACACCGTCGTCGCCGGCCACACCACTTCATTTTTGGTGCCGGTCGTGGCGCTCGGCCTAGTCGCTACCGCGATGGCTTATCTTTTCGGCATCAACGGTGTAGCGCGGCTAGGGCCGAGTCACGCGTCGCTGATGGGTCTCGGTGAGGTGCTGTGTGCCGTCACCTGGGCATGGCTTTTGGTCGGCGAGGAAATCACCTGGGCCCAAGCAGTCGGAGGTGGTGTCGTGCTGCTCGGCCTGGCGTTGGCTAGCCGCAGTGCCGACCGCACGACCGCACAGGCGACGTGGCCAGAAGTTGGAGTAGTCGACGGCCTCGTCGTCGAGCCGGGCTGATCGGGTGCAGTCCCTGCGGTCAAGGCTCCACGGTCCAGCGATGAATTCTGCGCGCGCGGCAAGTCACACCATTGAGACCGGTAAGTCGATAGCTTCAACACAAAGGGGTGGATCCTATGTCCAATGCCCTGCCACCAATCGTTGATCATCGGACCTGGCGCGACGCGCTCGGCGAACTGCGCGTGCGTGAGAAGGCTGTCACCCGCGAACTCGATGCGATCGCCGCCCAGCGTCGGCGTCTGCCGATGGTGGAGTTGCCTGACTACACCCTGATCGGAGCAGGCGGGCCTATCCGTCTGGTCGACGTTTTCGATGGTCGCTCGCAGCTCATCGTCTACCACCACATGTGGTCGGACGGCGCGGACTGGCAGTGCGGCGGGTGCACCGGTTTCACGTCGCAGTTCACCCGGCTGGAGTTCCTCAACAACTACGACGCCCGGTTCGTCATCGTCACCAACGGACCGATCGAAGAGGCACTCGCCTACAAGCAGAAGGTGGGCAACCAGATGGAGTGGTACTCATCATCGGAGAGCCCATTCGGCACCGACGTGGACGCACCGCCGGGCGGAGGTTTCGCGGTCAACGTGTTCCTCCGCGACGGCGATACCGTGTACCGCACCTGGCATACAACGGGGCGGGGTACCGAGCAACTCAGCCACGCGTTCGCGCTAATCGACATCTTGCCGTGGGGTCGGCAGGAAGAATGGCTCGATTCACCTGAAGGATGGCCTTCGCGGCCGACATACTCGGGGTGGCTGGATTCTCCCGATATCGCGCGCGCCTACGGCCCCAAGGACAACGCATGACCGTCAGCATCGAACGTTACGTCGTCACTCGCACCATCGCCGCTACCCCGCAACAGATTTTCGCGGTGCTAGCCGACCCCTCTCGCCACCAGAACACCGAGCCAGGTGACTGGGTCCGCGACGCGGTGGACACTGCGCCGATCACCGGCACCGGACAGATGTTTGCGATGAACATGTTCCTCACCCAGGCCGGTGGCCACTACATCACGTACAACCTGGTCACTGTGTTCGACAAGGACCGCGCCATCGGCTGGATGCCAGGGCAACTTGACGACTCGGGTAACCACGCCCCCGGAGGGTGGTTCTGGCGCTACGATCTTGCTCCGAACGGGGATCGCACGGACGTCACCCTCACCTATGACTGGAGTGGCACGCCGCAGGATTTTCGCGACCGGATCGGCGGGATGCCCACGTTCCCAGAGGATTACCTCGCCGCGTCGTTGGTGACGCTGGCGCGATCCGTCGCGAGCTGATCCGCCGGCCGAACCTCTCCCCTGCCAAACGCCACACGAACATTATCCCTATCGTAGCCGTTATTCTGCTGTGGTACAGCTTGTTTCGTCCTTACGACAGGTGGTATGTAGCGAGATAGTCCCACTCCGACGTGATGACCAGCCCTCACTGACTCGTCAGTCTCGAGATGACTTCCTGGACAGCTTGGATGCGCAGCTCTAGGCGGTCAGCTGGGATGTCGATCAGCTCGTAGCCGAACCTGCTGTAGCTCCGCTCGTGGATTCGCTCGAACTCCAGTGCGTCCTGATGAGTGATCCGTCGAGCTCTGGTGGGCTCGCAGAAGCTCAGGCTCCGCACGAACAACACCTGCGGTTCGTAGATGCGGTCGGCGTCGATACGCTCGAGCTCCGCCGACAAAGCCATCGAGATCGGCATGCCAAGGTAGATGGCAAGTGCATAGGTGCACACCGGCGATCGGTCGAAGACCTGCACACTGCCGGCGGCCGCGTGGGCGTTGCGCTGACGCTGATGCTGCAAGCCGACGATGTCGTCGATAAACGATGCTTGGGTCCACGGCTCCATCTCGCCTGCCGCTTGGCGGCGGGCGATGACCTCAGTCGCCGCCTCGCTGACAATTGTGTAGCCCAATCGCGCCAGGCCCGACAAGATCGACGTCTTGCCCGAGCCGGGTGCGCCCGTAAGGACATACCGCCGCATGCGTGGACCGCCTTTCCGGTATGGAGGAGCGACCTCCCACTGTGGGGTTGCTGGCTAGGACGGCCAAATCACCCTTCCAGCCGTTCCGGGCATGCTCGACGAGCACGTCCAGCGTGGGCAGCCCGGTTTGATCGAGTGTGGGTCAGGTGCGGTCGACAAGGCCGTCGCACCGGAGCGGATTTGAGCATTACGAAATTTGTTGGAGCAGTTCGTGATTCAGTTGTTTGCGTCGGACTAGCTTGACATCATCCGCAATCATCGCACCAGATGGCGGCCGGCGGAAGGAGGTCGGGAGACGCCTGCATCCAGTAGGCAGGATCCGAACCGAGCTGCACGAGCTCAGCAACTTGTTGGCGGCACCAGGGCGATACGACGAATCGCCCGCTGCTTACGTCCTGGGCAAACTTGGGCCAGTCGAGCAAACGGATGTCATCGGTTTCAGCGGAGTTCGGCTGCGGCAGTTGGGATGTTGTCGCTGAAAACACCGGGCAGAGTTCGTTTTCGACGATTCCGTTGTCCATCACAGCTCGGTACCGGAACCTGGGCAGGATCAGTTTGAGATCGTCAAGCGTGATGCCAAGCTCCTCGCGTGCTCGACGTCTTACGGCGTGAACTAAGGCCTCTCCCGGTGCTGGATGTCCACAACAACTATTGGTCCATGTCCCCGGCCATGTTTTTTTCGTCGCGGCGCGTCTTGTCACCAAGAGTCGACCGTTCGAGTCGAAGATGTAGCAAGAGTAGGCGAGGTGCAGCGGGGTTTGCATGTGGTGGACTGTTTGCTTTTCGGCCACCCCGGAGGAGTAACCGTTCTCATCAAGCAGAACCACATGTTCCATTTTTAAGGCTTTCGATCGGTGGTACGCCTATGGTTCCACATGCGATGTCGCTACACGCCGAAACTCAACCTCCGGCGGACCAGGCGGTCGTGACTGTGCGGGTCTGAGGCGGCGGAAAGTGGGTGTTTGGTGCGCCTAGCTGACCGACTTTGACCGTCCACACCGGCGCCGAGCGGTCGATGCACGTCCTAGCGCCCTGGTTGGGGAGCCACAGGACCGCTAGGTTTGCGCTGGGCTCGCCGCACCCATAGACGCCAACGTAGCCATCGTCGCGCCCAGCCCACGCGCCGCCGTTGCGAAGCAAGCAACGTGTGCCGCCGTCGAGAACTAGCGCGAACGGGTTTGGTGTGGTGGTCGGCTGTACATGCGGGAGCTGACCGCCATAGGTCACCCGATGTAAGCGTTTGTCCCACGGATCGTCAACGCACAATAGTGATTCGGGCGTCGACGGCCAGCAGGTGCCGGCGCTGGCCGCGCTTGGCGAGCAATAGTAGATGTTCTCGGTCACTGCCGACGGCGACGGCATTGTGCAATCGCTGACGGCAGCGACATTGCCCTGCGAAGGTGCCTCTCGGTAACCGTTGGTCGGTTGGCCGCTGGGTCCGACAGCCACCGCTGTGATCACGTCGGTGGGTGTCGGATCAGCAACCGCCGATCCGGCCACCGCGAAAATCGCTAGCGTCATCAGGGCGATCGGCACTACGACAAGTCGCAGCATGCTGTCCACTGGGCGCGTAGCTCCAACGTCCTCCGCCGCTGACTTGGTCAACTTGTCCTTCCTAGGCCACGTGGCCGCGGGCACCGATCTGGCAACAGCAGGTGCGTGAGTCGCTAACATCATGCCGTGCGCTCATTGCTTTCCTGTAAATCGGTTGCTGTTGGCCTAGCGGCGGTCGCGATCGCGGCCGCCTTGACGTTCACTGCCGCTGTAGCGCCCCCTGGGGCGCCGGGGGCCGCGCAGTCGGCCGCTGCGGCGAATTGTCCGCAGGTAGAGGTCGTCTTTGCCCGCGGTCGGATGGAATCACCGGGAACGGGCATACTCGGCAATGCGTTCATCAACGCACTGGAATCCAAAGCCAGCGGTAAAAGCATTGGCGTATACGCGGTGAAGTACCCCGCCGATTCGGAGGTCGACGTCGGCGCCAATGACATGAGCCGACACATCGAGTACATGGTCAATAGCTGTCCGGACACCCGGCTGGTATTGGGTGGTTACTCGCTCGGTGCGGCGGTCACCGACCTGGTGCTCGCGGTACCCATCGCGGCGTTTGGCTTTGACCAACCCCTGCCGGCTGGCGCCGATCAGCACATCGCCGCGGTCGCGTTGTTCGGCAACGGGAGCCAATGGGTGGGTCCGATCACGAACTTCAACCCGCTCTACAACGACAGGACCATCGAGTTGTGCCACGGCGCCGATCCCGTCTGCAACCCGGCTGACCCGCACACCTGGCAAGACAATTGGCCGCAACACCTCGCGAATGCGTACGTTCAGGCCGGTATGGCCAACCAGGCCGCCGACTTCGTGGCAAGCAAGCTGTAGGCGGCTCGTCCGCACGTCGTGTGTGGCAGCGATGCCGCGATGGTTAGCGTCGGCCCGGGTCTGGCGTTGAACTAACCCCAAAACCGCCTGAGGGCCTCTGTCAACGTCGACACCGGGCAACCCTTAGGCCGGTGTGTTTTCGAGCCGGTGCACACCCTGAAGTTTCGGATAACGGGGCCGGTGTCGACTCCCCGTGCGGCAGCGCGCTGCCGGGCCAGGAAAGAAGGATGACGTCGCATCGCTTCGCTGCGTTGACGTGCATGCCGCTGAGCGGCCGCCCAAGCCGGATGCGACTGAAGGAAAACCACCGTTGCACCTGACGCATTCGCCACGATTGTCGAACTCCTTCCAGACCAACGAACTTAGCTGTACTTGTCGCGCCGCCCACACCATGTGGTTCTCGGCCTGCCGTTAGCCCAGGATGCCTAGTAAACCTGTGACAAAACCTTTGTCATGTTGAGAATTAGCCGTGAATCCAGCATTTACTACGCCTCGTTGGCCGGACAACGCGGCGCACTCTAGGGTTACCGGTCGACTATGGAATATTCGACGTTACAAGGGCTTTCGAGTCTCGACGGGTAAGGAGGGCAACCGCACTCCATGCGCTGCTACCAGGGTGACGTGGATCCGGTTGGGGTAGCCAGGCAAGTGGGCGCATGAACGTCGGCAATCGACGGAACCGGTGAGCGGCTGCAAATAGCGATTCCGCTTCGACGACGCGCCAGCCAAGGTCTTCGAAATAGGATAACCCGTTCTCGGGTGCGAACTTGAACGGCGCGTTCTGCAACATGCCAGCCATCTTCTTATTCATCATTTTCTTGAGGCCCGGGCCGGCGAAGTCGAGCATCCACCAGGTGACTTCGGGTCGTGCGATCGCCTCCGATAGCGCGACGACGTCACGGTCGTCGAGGTACATCAGCAGGCCCTCGGTGAGCACCAGCGCTTTCGCAGCGCCGTCCAGCGCTTCGTTGAAGAACGCGTCGCGGGCGTGCGGGTCGGCCAGGTCGACCGCAGTCCGGATCAATTGGCATCGCGGTTCCTGGTCGGCGAGCAGGTGGGTCTTCTCCGTGAGCAACTTCGGCAGATCCGCCTCCACCCAGGTGAGGCCAGTCGGAAGATTCAAACGATACGGCCGGGTATCTAAACCAGCGGCCAGGTTCAACACGCGGTCACAGCCGTCGGTGATCGCTTCGGCAATGGCGTCGTCGATGATCTTGGTGCGCGCGACGAGCCACCAACCGTTGCGACTCATCCGTGGAACTCTGGCGACGATGGCGCGGCCCTGTTCACCGGCAAGATGTTTGGCGAGCGGATCGCTGAACAACGCATCTTTACGTGCCGACTCGGTTGCCCGGTACAACGCCGTCCAGCGAGCCGTATCGGAAACGTGGGTAATGTGCCCGGTGTCTGACATACGTTGCGTTATAGCATCGTTGCCCGCACTGTGCAGCGCAGCATACAGGTTCGTTGCTGGTCGCTTTGGGCCGGTAGTGACGACCCGTGCGCAGGCGGATGTCAGGACGCCGCGCTCTCGGGTTTCAATCTGGCTCGTCCTGGGCTGCTATCGTCCTTTGCTTATGCCCGATATGGATCGTCGCTGCATGTTGTTGACGACAGGGATCGGCATCCTGGCGGCAGCCGCGATCCCTGTCTCGGAGGCCTGGGCTCACCCATCCCGACAGGAGACGCCGGCGGGTCGGTTCCCCCCGCCAGCCGCGCCGTCCGGTCAAACTGGGACCTATCTTTTCCAGGATGAATTTGATGGCCCGGCCGGCTCCGCGCCCAACCCGTCGAAGTGGACCGTTGCGCGAGCCCGCGAGCAAATTAAGGACCCGACGTATTGGGAAAAACCGGAGAACATCGGGCAGTACCGTGATGATCGCCGAAACGTGTTTCTCGACGGTAAGTCCAACCTCGTACTCCGTGCCGCGAAAGACGGCCCCACTTACTACAGCGGCAAGATTCAAAGTCTCTGGCGGGGCGGCGTCGGTCACACCTGGGAAGCTCGGATCAAACTTGATTGCCTGACCGCCGGTAGTTGGCCCGCCTTCTGGCTGGGCAATCAGGATGAGGGCGAAATCGACATACTCGAGTGGTACGGCAACGGCAACTGGCCCTCCGCCACTACCGTCCACGCAAAAGCAAATGGCGGTGAATGGAAGACCCGCAACATCGCAGTGGACAGCGGCTGGCACACGTGGCGATGTCAGTGGGATGAGGTGGGCATCCGCTTCTGGAAAGACTATGTTGACGGCGCACAACCGTACTTCGATGTGCCGGCGAGTTCTCTACCGGATTGGCCGTTTAACGCCCCCGGCTACACCGTTTTCCCGGTGTTGAATCTTGCGGTTGCCGGTTCGGGTGGCGGCGATCCTGGACCAGGGACCTACCCCGCGGACATGCTCGTCGACTGGGTACGTGTCTGGTAAAGCTATAGCCCACGAGACCGACTCATCACATGCGTGATGGTTTTGTCAACTTGACCCGGTGTCTCTAGCGCTGACCACGTTGACGTCGGTCGTGTTGAGATTGTGGGCCTCAATTGTTGCCGAGCTGCTCGGCGGTCGACGCATCCCGTCGCAGTTAGCGCTCTTCTGCGGGGTCGCCGCCAATAGGGCAGAATCGGCTGCGGCGAGTCATGGTCAACTGCCGTTTCGGTCAAGCCGTTGTCGAGCCACCGCATGCTGGAAGACAGAGTGGTCGACCTGCCTCGGTCTGGTCGTCGCTCAGAGATTCTCGGTAAGGGAATCTATGGCACATTCGAGGTTTGGGTGCTACGCCCTTGTGCCGGTGGTCGGTCTGCGGGCAAGGAGGACGTGCGATTAGCAAGCTTGGTTTCTGGAGCGTTGTCATGCTTGGCATCAACTCGATAATCGGGGCGGGTATCTTCCTGACTCCCGGTGCGGTGATCAAGCTCGCTGGACCGTTCGCCCCGATTGCATATATTCTGGCAGGCGTTTTCGCGGCCGTGATGGCGATCGTCTTTGCGACAGCGGCCAAGTATGTAAAGACGAACGGCGCCTCCTATGCGTACGCGACGGCTGCATTTGGGCACCGAGTCGGTATCTATGTCGGTGTCACCCATGCGATTACCGCCTCCATCGCGTGGGGGGTGCTAGCGTCTCTGTTTGTCTCAACATTGTTGAGAGTTGCTTTCCCCGAACAGGTTTGGGCAGACACCGACGAGCTCATCAGCGTGAAGACGCTCACTTTTCTCATATTTATCGGAGTATTATTGGTAATAAACCTATTTGGTAACCGGGTGATCCGGTGGGCCAACGGAATCTCAACCCTGGGAAAGATGTTTGCGCTATCGGTCTTCATCGCCGGCGGGCTGTGGATAATCGTCACACATCACGTGAACAACTACGCGACGTCCCGGTCGGCGTATCAGCCCGCAGCGTACTCGTTGCTCGGTGTCGCCGAGATCGGGAAGAGCGCCGCCGCGAG
This sequence comes from Mycobacterium haemophilum DSM 44634, assembly GCF_000340435.2. Taxonomy (NCBI): domain Bacteria; kingdom Bacillati; phylum Actinomycetota; class Actinomycetes; order Mycobacteriales; family Mycobacteriaceae; genus Mycobacterium; species Mycobacterium haemophilum. The sequence continues at coordinate 2,368,100 of NZ_CP011883.2, read as the reverse complement.
TTTGGCACTCGCAACGATCGTCGCGTTGTACGCATTCACTGGTTTCGAATCGATCGCTAACGCCGCCGAAGAGATGGACACACCGGACCGCACCCTTCCCAGGGCCATACCACTAGCAATCCTCACCGTCGGCGCCATCTATATGCTCGCCTTAGTCGTAGCAATGCTGCTTGGATCGGACAAGATTGTCGCGACCAACCACACCGTGAAACTGGCCGCGGCCGTCGGGAACGATACTTTCCGCACCATCATCGTTGTTGGAGCCCTAGTCTCGATGTTCGGCATCAACGTGGCGGCGTCGTTCGGTGCTCCTCGGCTCTGGACCGCGTTGTCGGACGGGAGAATCCTGCCGACAAGGTTGTCGCGCAAGAACCGATTCGGCGTTCCCATGGTCGCCTTTGGAATCACGGCGTTCCTGGCGCTCGCCTTCCCGCTGTCGCTTCGATTCGACAGTCTGAACCTTACCGGCCTGGCAGTGATCGCCCGATTCATCCAATTCATAATCGTACCGATCGCGCTCTTCGCGTTGGCGCGTTCTCGGACACCAGAGTATGTGGCCGTGAAGCGAAATGCGTTTACCGACAGGGTGCTACCGATCGCTGCGGTCGTGGTCTCGGTCGGGCTGGCGGTATCGTTCGACTACCAGTCCATCTTTCTTGCGCGCGGAAGCCCCAACTACTTTTCGATTGCATTGATTGCGATTACGTTTATCGGCATACCGGCAATCGCCTACCTCCACTACTACAGAACCAGTGGCCTGAAGTGGGCCAAAGGCAGGTTGACGCTTCGAAGCGTGGGTAGCCCAAACCCGCGATCAGATGCTGCCGTTAGAAGGGACCCGACGCCGGTCGAGCATCGCTGAGCGGGGCTTTGCTTGGAACCTAATGACTACTGAAACAATCTGTGGTTCAACTGTTTGCTGATAGCCGAGATTCGGTCAAGTTAAGCGTTGCGTTAGGCAGGGGTCGTGCTTGGACAGCTGCACGTTCAATTCCAGCGGACCCTGACCCGCTGGTCCCGCTGGTCCGCGTTGGCTGTCGTTGGTCGCCGAAGGACCTCAGACACACCACGCAGGGTAGATTCCGGACATGGACCTTCACGGCAGGACAACCCTTCTCACCGGCGCGACTGGAGGCTTGGGGCGGGCGATCGCCAAAGCGCTGGCATTACGTGGAGCGAAGCTCGTTCTTAGCTCGCGCAAGGCCGAGGACTTGGACCAGCTCGCGGGCTCGCTCTCGGGTGTGGATCACAGGACGGTAGTTTGTGACCTAGCCGCGGAGGGCGCGGTGTTTGCGTTGCTTGAGCAGGTTGGCGACATCGATATATTGGTCGCCAACGCGGGGCTGCCCGGGTCAGGCCGCCTGGAGGGCTTCAATCACGACGAGATCAGCCGCGCGTTTCGTGTCAACCTCGAAGCGCCGGTTCGCATGACCCGTGAGCTGCTGCCCGGCTGGCAGGAGCGCGGTAGTGGCCACTTTGTGTTCATCTCGTCGATCTCCGGGTTCACGGCTATGCCGCGGGCGTCTGTATACGCTGCGACGAAGTTCGGGCTACGGGGATTCGCGCTCAATTTGCGAGAAGACTTGCGTGGCAGCGGCGTCGGAGTTTCGGTCATTACCCCTGGCGCGATTCGCGAGGCCGGGATGTTCGCGGATAGCGGCGCCCCGCCGCCGCCCGGTATCGGCACGGGCACGCCCGAGCAGGTGGCCAACGCCGTCGTACGGGCGATCGAGCGCAACAAGCCGGAAATTTCGGTGGCCCCTGTGCGGCAACGGGCGCTTGCCCGGTTCGCGATGCTAGCGCCCGAGATCTTCGGTCGAATCGCTGGGTCGGTTGCTGCTAAGGCCGCCGATGCGGTTGTCGCAGGCCAAGCGGACAAGCGCTAAGGCAAGTCAAAGTTGGTCGCGTAATAGTTTGCCCGCACTCCCCCACCCCGCGGCGTAGCTTGATGCGGTAGATTGCCGTCGCGACCGGCTCAGGAGGATGGGATGGCGTGCTGCGACTTCCCAACTGCGGCGAAAGACTGCGACGGAGCCTTCACCATTGACGCGTCCCGGGTCACCTTCGGGCGCGGCTGCTTGGCAGAAGTAGGTGCCAGAGCCAGTGCGCTGGGGCTGCGGCGGGTGGCGTTGTTCTCCGATGCCGATGTGGCTAAATTGTCGATCTTCGAGAAGACGCGCGCCTCGCTGTTGGCGGCTGGGCTAGCGGTGATCACCTACACCGACGTGCACGTCGAGCCCACCGACATGTCTTTTCTGGACGGGGCGCGCTTCGCGCAAGAGTTGAACCCCGATGGCTACGTGTCACTGGGCGGTGGCTCTGTCATCGATACGTGTAAGGCCGCCAATCTGTACGCGACTTATCCCGCTGAACTACTTACTTACGTCAATGCGCCGGTGGGGGAAGGCAAACCCGTGCCTGGCCCGCTTAAGCCGCATATCGCCTGCCCCACGACGGCCGGCACCGGCAGCGAGGTAACGGGCATCACGATCTTTGACCTTCTCTCGTTGTCGGCGAAGACCGGCATCGCTTCGCCGGCACTACGTCCCACTGAGGCCCTGGTCGACCCGGATTGCACCGCGAGTCTGCCTCCCGAGGTTGTCGCCGCAGCGGGGCTCGATGTGCTGTCGCACGCTTTAGAGTCCTACACCGCGCGGCCCTATGTCCGTCGGCTCGCTCCCGAACGCCCCAACCTGCGGCCGATGAGTCAAGGCGCTAACCCGTGGAGTGATCTGGGCTGTCGTGCGGCGTTGCGCTTGTTGGGCCAATACTTGGAGCGAGCGGTGCAGGATAGCGCCGACAGTGAGGCCCGGGAGCAGATGATGTGGGCCGCGACGCTTGCGGGCATCGCCTTTGGCAACGCGGGCGTTCATGCACCGCACGGCATGGCCTACGCAGTCGCGGGGCTGGTACGTGACTTCCGCCCCTCGGGCTATCCGGCCGATAAGCCGCTCGTGCCGCACGGCATGGCCGTTATTGTCAACGCCCCCTCGGTGTTCCGTTTCACCGCGCAGGTGAGTCCAGAGCGTCATTTGGAGGGAGCCCAGCTGCTCGGCGCCGATACACAGGGTGCTGATGCCAACGATGCGGGCGAAGTGCTTGCGAACGAAATTATCCGCATCATGCGCGCGGTGGGAATGCCGAATGGGCTGAGTGGGGTGGGCTATACCGACGATGATGTGGCGGCCCTCGCCGAGGGCGCTTACCCGCAACAGCGCCTTTTGCAGAACGCACCCCGAGCGATGAGTAAACCTGTTCTGGCGGACCTGTTTCGGCAAGCTATGCGCTATTGGTAGTACACGGTGGCTACTTCCTTGCTGCGCAATATGTTTCGGCATAAGCTGACCAGCTCCGAAATTCGGGTCACGTCGGTGGGCGCGCTGCGCAGCGCTTGCTCGTTCTCCCCGAGGCCGGCGACGCCGCACACCGCATTATCAAGGACCAAGCCCCTGCGGCTGGCGATAGGCTGACTCATGTGCCTATTATCTGCGTATGAATGCAGATATCCGTGAGGTGTTTATCGGTCGTCGAGCGCTAGATGCGCCCGAGCGATGACTCACCTGCGCGGTCAATCCGTTTGCACCACTGACGATCACAATCACAGCCATTCCCTTGGCCATGATCATCGGCGTGGTCTGGGTTGGGCGGTGAGGCAGATCTTCGCGCCGCACTCACACGATGTCGCCGACAGCGTCGACAGTCCGTTGGAATCCAGCGCTGCAGGGATCCGTGCGGTCAAGATCAGCCTGTTGGTGCTCGGGCTGACCTCGATTGCGCAGATCGTCGTCGTAAGCATTTCCGGGTCTGTGGCGTTGGTTGCCGATACGATCCACAATTTCTCGGACGCCCTGACCGCGGTGCCGCTGTGGATCGCATTCGTGTTAGGAACTAAGGCCGCCACACGCCGCTACAGCTATGGGTTCGGCCGTGCTGAGGACCTGGCTGGGTTGTTTGTGGTGACAATGATCGGGCTGTCGGCGATCGTTGCCGGATACGAAGCGGTTCTGCGACTAACCCATCCTCAACGGATTGAGCACATCGGTTGGGTCGCGCTGGCGGGGTTGATCGGGTTCATCGGCAACGAATGGGTGGCCTGCTACCGCATTGGGGTCGGGCGTCGCATCGGCTCCGCCGCGTTGATTGCCGATGGCCGGCATGCCCGCACTGACGGGTTCACCTCCCTGGCGGTGCTGTTCTCCGCCGGCGGTGTCGCGCTTGGGTTTCCACTGGCCGATCCCATCATCGGCTTGGTTATCACCGTGGCCATCCTGGCCGTGCTGCGCACCACAGTGCGTGACGTGTTCCGCCGGCTACTCGACGGAGTGGAGCCGGCGATGGTCGACGCCGCCGAACAGGCGTTGGCGGCCCAGCCCGGGGTGCAGGCGGTGCGCAGTGTGCGGATGCGTTGGATCGGCCACCGCCTGCACGCTGATGCCGAACTTGATGTCGATCCCACCCTTACCCTGGCCCAGGCGCACCGCATCGCCCATGACGCCGAACACCGACTTACCCATGCCATACCCAAACTCGCCACCGCACTGATCCATGCCTATCCGGCCGAGCATGACGTCACGGAGTGAGTGCCCGGTGTCAATCGAGCCAGGCTCGGGTATTTGCTCCCAAACGCCGTCAAGATTGGCGTAGTGTCCCCAAGCCATGGCTGATGCGATTCGTTTCGTCGACGCGAACGGGCTCAGATTCGCCTACCTCGAGGAAGGCTCGGGGCCACTTGTGCTCATGCTGCATGGCTTTCCGGACACGGCGCATTCCTGGGACGATCTTCGCCCGCGAATCGCCGCGAAAGGGTATCGCGCGGTCAGCCCGTTTATGCGCGGGTACCACCCCACAGAAATCCCGGATCGTGACACAGATCAAGAGACCCTAGCGCGCGATCCGCTTGCCTTGATCGAAGCGCTCGGCGCCCGCGACGCCATCATCATCGGACACGATTGGGGAGCCTCGGCTGGATACGGCGCCGCGGCGCTCGATCCGGATCGAGTGAAAAAACTCTTTGTTATCGGCATTCCGCACCCAGCGGCGCTCAAACCCTCGCTGAGGAAGCTTTGGGGTGTCCGGCACTTCGTGGCATACAAGCTGCCGGGCGCGCCGAACCGTTTCGCACGCAATGACTTCGCGGGGCTACCTGCCATCTATCGGAGATGGTCCCCGACCTGGAACCCCGATCCAGCCGAGTTCGACGCCGTGCGTACTAGCTTCTCAAACCCGGCGAGTTTAAACGCGGCGTTCGGCTATTACCGAAAGCTCTCCCCTATACCCACCGCATCGCTGAAAGTGCGGATCGCCGTGCCAGTGGTCGTGTTTGCGGGCCTCGATGATCCAATTGCCGAGCCCGCGGACTACCGGGGTGCCGCCCGGATGTTCGAGAACAAGTACCTCGTCGAGGAAGTCCGAGGTGGGCATTTCATGCATCGGGAGCATCCCGAAGCGTTCGCCAAGCGGCTTTTGGCTCATCTGTGAGCACAGATCGGTGCTGCAGACGCAGATGCCCGGGGTGTCTCGCGTGATGACCACCATGCGAGGGTCGCAACCCGGAATTTGCGACGAATATCACAGTCGACCAGAGTGCCGACCCGCTCCCAGGTATTTCACAGGTTGCGTACTCCTATCAGACCTTTAGAATTGGCTCGACTAGAATTTGGTTCTATCGCCCAGCGAAGCTGGACTTCAAGTTCTCGGCGGTAAAGGCGCCGCAGTGCAGTGACCGTAGGGTGAGGTGGCGGTTCCAACGCACGTATTGTGACCGCTTACAAGTACACAGGAGCAGTACGCAAATGGAATCCATGTCACACGATCCGGCCGCCGGCGACATTGGCTCGCAACTAGTCGACATTGCTGGGCAGGGCCTGGCCTCCGGTGCGTCGGCGTTACCGTCATTGACCTCGCTAATACCGGCCGGCAGTGAAGAAGTTTCGATGCAGGCGGCGCTAGCTTTCATGCAAGATGCCACACAGATGTTGGCCTCTAACAGCTCGGCGCAACAAGAACTTATGCAGACCGGCACGGCGTTGATGAATATTTCGCGCACGTATTCGCAGGTTGACGACACCGCCGCGGATACTTTGGGGTTCGGTACGGCCGCCCGTGCGGTCTCGAATGAGTTGGCGGGTGGATCGGGCGTAAGCACGAGCGCGGGGGTGATGCGCGCGGAGGCGCTAGGTGCGGCCCGCACGCCGCTGATGAGCCAATTGGTCGATAACCCAGTTGTCGGCGGGACGACAGGAACGACTGCCCCAGCGGCCGCCAACGCTGCATCAGCGGCGCTTGGTACCGGCACTGCTCCACTGAGCTCGATGGGCCAGGGCGCGCAAGCCGGCGCTAGCTCCAAACCAGGGCTAGTGTCGGCGGTCGCCCACGATCAGGACGACTACGACGACGGCGACGGCGAAGAGCCCGACGACGAGGAAGCCGGTTACGGTCACACGGTGTGATCGAGGTTCTGGGCTGCGCCGAGCCCTAGTCGACAGCGGTAGCGGGGCTCCGGCTCACTGACACGTCTCCGCTCAAAGAAATAATGTCGTAGGTCATAGTCCCCGGACCCGAACGCGTCTCCTACGCTTGCGCTGATACTCGAATGGCGAAGGAGGTGTCGTGACCAACCCCGAACTGGCCACCGTGTTGCGAAACATGAAGGTCCCGGAGCGTATGACCGGTAGCCAAGCGCTCCGTGCCTTCTTACTTGAGCACGCAGAGGATGCGCCAAAGAGCCCAGAAGAACTCCAACAGTTGAACGGGTTGATCCTCATTTCTCACCTAGAGGTGGTTAATGCCCTCGGCGCGCTGGAAGAACGCTACGCCTTGATGCGAAACCGGAAGCGCAGAAGGTGGTTCTAGCTGTGGGTGCACAAGCTGACGAGCAATTCGAGCGCCCCTCCCCTATTCGAGACTGTCGGTGGTTTAACGACAGCTGTGTCGAGTTCGCGGAACTGCGCTACGTGCGGAGCGTGGCCAGCGCCGCTTCATAATCGGGCTCCTCGGCGATTTCCGGTACCAGCTGCGCGTGTGCGACCTTGCCGTCGGCGTCAATCACTACGACGGCCCGTGCCAGCAGTCCGGCCATCGGACCATCGGCGATGGTGACGCCGTAGTCCTCACCAAAACTGTCGCGGAATGCCGAAGCCGTTGTGACGTTATCGGTCGCCTCCGCGCCGCAGAATCGTTTCTGCGCGAACGGCAGATCTTTCGAGACGCACACCACGGTCAGACCAGTCGCGGCAGCGCGCTCGTCGAAGGTCCGCACGCTAGTCGCGCATACCGGGGTGTCCACGGACGGAAAGATGTTCAGCAACACGGACTTGCCGCGGAACTGCTCGCTGCTGACCGTGCTCAGGTCAGCGCCGGTCAGTTTGAACTCAGGAGCCTGAGATCCGACGGCGGGCAGCTCGCCGACTGTGTTGATCGGGTTTCCACGCAAGGTTATCTGTGCCATGTGCACAGTCTGCCAAGGCCGCCTGGGCAGCCTTGGGTCAGGTCCGCCCGAGTGGAGTTTTCTGACGGCTAGCTCGACCTCAGCTCTGGTAGGACCTGCCCGTAGCCGACACAGCAGAGCGTCATGAGGTAATGGACAAATGAATGTATTAGACATGTTCGATTTGCGCGGTAAGACCGCGTTGGTGACCGGGGCGTCCAGCGGCATCGGCAAGAAGGTGGCGCTGGCGTATGTCCAGGCCGGGGCCCACGTAGCGGTGGCGGCGCGGCATTCCGAAGCTTTGCGCAAGTTCGCTGCCGAGATCGCCCCGACTGGCGGCAAGGTCGTACCGATTTCCTGCGATGTGACCCATCCGGACCAGGTGACCAACATGGTGGACCAGGTGACCGCAGAGCTAGGTGGGATCGACATCGCGGTTTGCAACGCCGGGATCATCACAGTCGCCCCGATGCTGGACATGCCGCTCGAAGAATTCCAGACTATCCAGAACACCAATGTGACGGGTGTGTTCCTAACGGCCCAGGCAGCTGCCCGGGCTATGGTCCGGCAGGGACGGGGCGGGGTCATCATCAACACCGCTTCGATGTCCGGCCGCATCATCAACATCCCGCAGCAGGTAGGCCACTACTGCGCCTCCAAGGCGGCGGTCATCCACCTGACCAAGGCCATGGCCGTGGAGTTCGCGCCGCATAAGATCCGGGTCAACAGCGTCAGTCCGGGCTATATCCTCACCGAGCTCGTTGAGCCCTATACCGAACTTCACCCGCTGTGGGAACCGAAGATTCCGATGGGCCGATTGGGCCGACCTGAAGAACTCACCGGCCTCTACCTCTATTTGGCCAGCGAGGCTTCCAGCTATATGACCGGCTCCGACATTGTGATTGACGGTGGATACAGCTGCCCGTGAAATCACGGCCTATCGCTCTATCTGACCGGCGATCCCACGCTCGATGCTGGCCTGCGTCGCGGTTGGCAACACGATAAGGCCATCGAGTTCCTTACCTGCTAGGTCGTAAGCATTCTGGCGTTCCTGCGGCGCCGCAGCGGAATCCGACGCTACCCGCAACAGGCTTTGAGCGCGGGCAATCCGCTGCTGCTCGTCTCGTGAGAAATCGTTGCGGCGTCTGCGTATTGCCTCCGCCTCAGCGACATTGAAAGCCGTCACATAGTCCTCAACGGCGGCCTGATACTGCGCCGCGCCTTCGCGGTCATCGAGGAGATCTTCAGCTTTGACCGGATGTAAGAAATCTGCCCGGAGCTTGGCTTTGTGGAAACCGATCGTGAGCGGATCGCGCATATCGGTCATGAGTGGGAAGTCGAGAAGCTTGGCGACGTCGAGTTCATACTCCAGCCAGCGTGCGTCGGTACGGCGGTGTTCGTCTAGCACGCGTCTGAGCGACCGCCACTGCGCGGCTTGATTGTTGCCGGTGCGTCGGGGCGACGCAGTGGCAGTATCTCGCATTTCTGCCGGATCGGAATTTTGGGATTCCTCGGCTCGCCGCTGGTTGGCGGCGAATGCTCTCATCGCAGCGACGACCACACCTGCCAACGGCAGTATCACAATCAGCAACTCCGCTAACCGGAATAGCAAACCCACATGGCCAGGATGCCACCTCGGCGATCGCCGCCGTGGACGGTAGCCGATCGTGCAATGAGCCGGCTTGGAGCGGCCACTACATTGGCCGGTGTGGGTTTGTCACAGCGCTGGGACCGGTTAGCCGTATACGCGATAGCCGTCATGCCGCTGATCGGACTCATGCCAGTTGGGCCGAGCGCGGCAGATCCGGCGTGCGCTAACGGGCAGCCCGACGCCACGCCGGTAGGCAAGGGCCGGCATGTGATCGTTGACTACTTCAAGGCGGTCAACAACCAGGACTACGTCACCGCATGGGGCTATTTGGGGCCGACGATGCGCGCGATGTACGGGGCGACAACACCCGATCAGGACGCGGACGGCCTGTCGAGGTTCTCGTCGATCATGCGTCAACAGATAAAGTGTGTGCGAGTCACTGAGATCGCCAATGCGTTTCGTGTCGACCCGGATGTTTCGGCATCGCTCGGAATTCAGTGGTACCAGGTGACATTCGATGCGGAGTACATCACCCCATTCGGGTCGGGTGCAAACACGCTGCCGCCGTTCTACAAGACGCATGCCGACCCACATGAACCGGAGGCGCCCCCGCCACTCATTGTCGATCAGGCGACAAGGCCCTGAAGAGGGCCTGTCGTGAACGGTAGCTAGCGCACGCCCAATTCGCCGCTGAGGTATTGCGCGCGGCAAGCTCTGCGAGCCAGCTTGCCACTGGTGGTGCGCGGAATAGCGCCGGCCGGCAGCAAGCGTATGTCAGAGACGCACAACCCGTGGCGATGAAACACCGCTGCCACGATAGCCTCGATCGCTGGCTGCGGGTCGGCTCTGCTGGTGCCCGCTGCACGTTCGGCAATGATCACGAGTTGTGGACTCGTGTCGTCGCTAGTTGCTCGGGGAACTTCGTTGGGCGGCACGGAGAACGCCGTCACATATCCGCGCCGCACCAACGGCGATGCGTCCGCAGCGGTAGCCTCTATGTCCTGGGGATAATGGTTGTGACCATCGATGGTGATCAGATCCGCGATTCGGCCGGTGACGTAGAGCTCGCCGTCGAGATACACGCCGAGGTCTCCGGTACGTAGCCATGCGCCTTCGACGGCCGAGCCGTCAGCGTGACTTCCCTCCCTGAGCCGGGACCGCAGTTTGGCGCCGAAGGCCGCCCGAGTTTCGTCCGGCCGCCGCCAGTAGCCGTGGCCAATGTTGTTGCCCTGCAACCAGATTTCTCCGACCTCGCCGTCGGGTAGTTCTGTCTGGGATTCAGGGTCGACGATCACACCCCACTGGCTACGAGCTATCCGACCGCAAGACACCTGTGCCACCGCGTTAGCGGCATCGGCCGCGACGCGTACTGCCTTGCCAGCGCCCAATTGTTCTCGGTCCAAGTAGACAACCGTTGCCTGAGCGTTCGGCTCGATCGTCGCGACGAATAGGGTGGCCTCTGCGATACCGTAGGAGGGTTTGAACGCCGTACGCGGTAATCCGTACGGCCCGAACGCCTTAGTGAACGTCGTAACCGCCTCGATGCTGACTGGTTCGGACCCGATGATCAGCACGACGTTGCTGAGGTCGACATCGTCGCCCTGTGCGGGTAGCCCACGCTGCGCGGCCCACTCGTAGGCGAAGTTCGGTGCTGCGGTCACCACGCGGCCGTGCCGCGACCCGGCAGCTAACGCATCAATCCATCGCTGCGGCCTACGGACAAACGCAGTTGGCGCCATCAGCGTGGAGTGCCCGCCGTATACCGCCGGAAAACCGATCATCGACAGGCCCATGTCATGATAAAGCGGTAACCAACTGACGCCGTGGGTGTTCCGATTCAGCAGGTCGATCGACAGGATCATTTGCACCAGGTTGGTGCCGACCGCCCGATGGGTGATCTCCACTCCGACCGGGGGGCGGGTCGAGCCCGACGTATATTGCAGGTGGGAAATACCGTCAATGTCTACCTCGACAGGGGCGAAGTGTTCCCCCGCGGAATCGGGTATCTGATCGATGACAATGATTCGCGGTCTCCGCAGCTGCGGGAGGCTGATCAGAAAACTCTCAACCGCGTCTTTGGCTGCTGCTGTCGTGAGTACAGCGGTGGGCTCCGAATCGCGAAGCGCGGTATCGAGCCGTTCAGCATGGCCCGGCAGTTCAGGCGCGAACAACGGCACTGCTATGGTGCCCGCCTTAACCGCTGCGTAGAACCCGGCGACGTAATCGATGCCCTGCGGTGCAAGGATGGCAACTCGGTCACCATGACCGGCGAACTGTTGCACGTGTGCACCGATGGCTTGCAGTCGGGTACCGAATTGGGCCCAGGTCACTTCCATGGCCTGTCCCTCAGCGCGGGCGTAGTCCAGGTAACGATACGCTGTCGCGTCACCGACGTTTGCCACGTTGCGTTCGATGAGAGAGATCAGCGTGGTGTCAGGCGGCAATACGATGCTGCCGTCGGCAGCCAGGCAGTCCTCGATCACGAGCAGGCCTTTTGGAGCCACGGAGTCCTGCCGGGAACCGTAATCCATAGGCGCAGTCTATGCACCCGTCGATGAGGTGCTGACTGTGACGCGACGACGTGAAACTTGGCCGAGTTCGAGTCTGTTTTGACGTGAGCCCGGCGGGTCCTGACTCGCTGCTCGCCGCCGCCCAGGCGTGGGAACGCGTAGCTGCGGAGATGTCTTCCGAAGTTTTTGAGCCGTTTCATATTGACCTCCAAGAGCGGCTCGACGTGACCCGTAAAGAGATCAACTCCATCCGCGAGTCCTATTTGACTGCGCGTGCAGAGATGGTGTCCCCGCAGGAGATCGATAAAAACCGCAGTCGGCGGCGGTGGCTGCGGGCGACCAACGCATTCGGGCAAAATACTGCGAAGATCGCGGCCCTTGAGGCGCAATACGCGCAGTGGGTGTCGCCGCCGCCGCTCACCACTGCACCCGGATTGGCCAAGCCGGCTACCAGGGTCTAGCGCGCTGGCCCGGGTACTCGTGACGTGTCCGTGCGGCAATCCTGATCGGCATGCTCATGGCAGCCGCCGCACTCGTGTGGTTGATCGTCGACGAGTTCGTCTAATGTCGCGGGTCTGGTCCAAGCGCGAGAAATGCGGCAAAGGTAGGTCAATGACGACGAGACAGGCCCGACAGGACGCACGACGCGGCCTAATGCCGCACCTCACCAGGCTATGCGTCCGCTACGTCGAACGCTTTATGCCAGATCCGTACCTATTCGCCGTCATCCTTACCGTCATTGTGGTCGCGCTAGCCGCGCTGCTCGTCAAAGGCGCGACGGGCGCCGGCATGCTTAAGGCGTGGTACGGCGGAGTATGGGGATCGCAGAATATCTTCACCTTCGCGTTCCAGATGATGCTGATCCTCGTGACTGGCTACACGCTAGCCGAGGCACCTGTTCTGAAGAGGGCCATTGTCCATATCGCGAGTAAACCGAAGAATCAGGTTCAAGGAGCCCTCCTGTGTTTCGGCCTCAGCGCCGCCCTTTCCCTGCTGAACTGGGGACTCGGTCTCGTAGCGGGTGCGCTGGTCGCTCGCCAGGTCGCGAAGCGACTAGCGGACGCACATTTTGGCTATCTCATTGGGGCGGCTTTTATGGGCTTCATCGTCTGGACGCAGGGGCTGTCGTCGTCGATTGCGCTAGCCAACACCGACGCGAACAGTCCAATCAACGTGATACACAAGATGACTGGCAAGCTCGTGCCGCTAACGCTAACGATTTTCCAGCCCTACAGCTGGGTAGCTGCGATCGCGGTGCTTGTGCTACTTGCCATCGCGATCCGGCGGATGGAGCCGGCGCAGGCCCTCGAACCCGACCACGCGGTCTTCGAGGAAGAAAAGGAGCCGGTAGCGGTTGCGCCCGTTGACAAGCGGACGTTCGCTGAGCGGCTGGAAAACTTGTGGATTCTCAATGTTCTTGTCTTTATCGCGGGAATAACATACTTCTGGCTGAGCAGCTTTGCGCTGAACATCTCGTCGATGATCATGTTGTTCACTATCACGAGTGCGTTGCTGCACCGCACCCCGATTCGCTTCATCCGCGCATTCTCCGGCGCGGCGAAGGTTTCTGGTCCATTGCTGTTGCAATATCCGCTCTACGGCGGCCTGGTTGGTCTATTGGGTTATGTGCCTACCGAATCAGGCAAGCCGCTCCAGACTCTGCTCGCTGAGACACTCGTGACGGGCGCCAACGAGTACACCCTGCCGCTTCTCACCTTCGTCGGCTCGATCATCATCTCGCTGTTTGTGCCGTCCGGAGGCGGGCACTGGGCCGTGCAGGGGCCCATCGCGGTTGACTCTGCACTTGCTCTCGGTCAGCACTCACCGGCCTACCTCGGGCTAATCTCGATGTCGGTTGCGGTCGGTGAGGGCGTCGCTAACATGATTCAGCCGTTTTGGCTGTTGCCCCTGCTTGCAATTGCGAAGCTCAATGTCCGCCAAGTGATGGGCTTTACGATCATTGCTTTCCTGATCGGCTGTATGGTGTCCAGCGCCGCATTCCTTATCGCTCCCTATGCGCTGTGAAGTCATTGCGCCGAGATTTTGATGCCGATTCAGTTGCGCGACAAGCGGGTTTCCCGGGTAACGGGTGCCGCTCGAGTCGTGTACCTGGTAGTGCATCCGCAGCTCGCCTGGCCGTGTATGGGTGCCGCCGCCCACGGCGGTGGGCGTGACCACGATCCGATACTCGTCCACCAGGCCAGCCTGCACGATCGGTGCGGCCAGCGTCGCGCCGGCCACCTCCAGCCTGCCGTCGGTTTCAGCTTTCAGCTTCGTCACCACCTCGACCGGATCGCCGCGTTCCAGGCGGGAGTTCCAGTCGACGGACTTATGCGGACATCAGTTCGTAGAGCCGCCGCCCGTAGAACGACAGGGCGGTCTCCCGCTCGAAGTCGTTCCAGTACTGGTGCAGTTCTTCGCTCGGATCGGTCCAGTCGATGTTGCCTTGTGCGTCGGCGATATACCCGTCCACCGACACGTTGAAGCCATAGATGAGTTTGCCCATGGAGATCAGACTGCACCGGAGGGCAAAACTCATCGCGACGCCACACGAGATATTGTCAAATTCTTGTGGATGGGCGCTGAAGAAATTGCGCGCGCCGAAGCGGCGATGATGGATGTCGACATCACGAATCGACGGACATGAACCGGCAACCGAGAATCAGAAGTTCGCTCGGGTCAAAAATCGTTGCAGCGCAGCGAGGTCACCGTCCACTTGTACCTGATCGGGCGAGCAGCGGCCCCATAGCAGCAGTAGGAGGTCGGATGCCGTGGCGGTCACCGTGGCATCGGCCCGGACACAGGCTCGGGTCAGGTGAGATGAGCCGTCTCCGACGCGGATAGTCCAATTGTCTCCGCTGTCATTAGCGCGCAGGCAGATGGTTTGAACCAGGCCGCCTAAGTCTTGGCATAGACCAGGAAGCACCTCGTCGAGGAATTCATCGACTCCGTCGACTGCGAGCGCCTGTTCGACGGGCTCGTTGCATCCCATCGCGTTGAGGGCATCCCAGCAGTGCACGGCAGTTTCCTGGGCCACTCTGCGTTGAATGAAGTCCACCGTGTTGCGGCGTCCCCAAGTCCATGCTGTCGCATTAGGGGCAAGGCTTTCCAGGACGGTGGCGGTTAGTTCGGCACCCTCACAGAACCAAGGCACTAGGTCATCACCGCGGCGGCGGTGGGGCTCACTCCAAGTGTCGGGCCCAGCAATTGCATTGCTAGCGACCATCCTCCAGAACATGTGAACGATGCTGACATGCCATACCAAGTCAGCGACCTGCCATCCCGGACAGCTAGGCACCGCGCGGTCTAGCCGGTGTTGGACCGCATTAGCGATCCTGGCGGTGTCGCGGCGCAGGGCAGCGATGTGATCAGCCGGTTTCACAGCACGTCATAGTATCGCTGGCTCCGCGGCCTGCGCCTCTGGCAGCCATCGGTGAACTCGGCGATGAGATCGATCCCGCCGGTGCTCGAATCGCTTTCACGGCAACGTTACGGGAGAACCTTTGTGCGCCTTATCGAATGCCGGTTACATCCAGAGTTGCCCGAGGGCGTCAGCTAGGGCTTCCGGGTCCTGTTTGTCGGTATTGCAGCTGATGGCCAGCGATTTGAGCCGGTCCTTGCTGATGCGGAATGTCGTGACGAATCCGGCCCAGGTGCCGTCGTGCTCGAGCGTGCCGTTGGCCATCAAGTAGATCCCGGCGCCATAGCGGTCAGACCCACCCGGTTCGGTTTCCACCGAGCCGGACAGTTGTGCATCGAGTAGCTCTGGGCCGCCCACGATGCCGGTTCGGTAGTTGTCGGCCCAATAGACAAGCTGGCTAGGCGTGGTCTGAATGGCACCATCACCGATTTGCTCCCAGCTTGGTTTGGTCGCCTGGTACTCGTCGTCGCCCTTCTCATAGGAGACGGCCTTGTTGGAAATCTCCCCGACCGGATCCATAACCATGGTCAGACCAAGTGGATGGAAGATCTCTGCATCCAAGAACTGCGGCAGGGGTTCTGTCGATGCCCGATGGACGATCTCGCCAAGCAGCAGATAGTTAGAGTTGGAGTATTCGAATTTGGCGCCGGGCTGAAACTGCAGATTCGGGACCGCGGCCAACGCCTGCATGGCCTGGTCCTCAGTCGTGCGATCGCTATATTGAAATCCATCCGCTTGGAGCAGCCCGACATAGTCAGGGATGCCACTGGTTTGGTGCATCAGCTGTGCGAGAGTGACGGCGGCGGCCCATGGCGGCAGCTCAGGAACGTGTCGGGATAACGGGTCGTCGAGGGTTAGCTTGCCCCGCTCGGCCAACAGCAAGACCGCGGTGGCGGTGAACTGCTTGGACACCGAGGCAATGTCGAACACGGTGTTGGTGGTGATCGGGTCGCCGGTTGACATGTTGGCAATGCCGCGTACCCCAGTCCAAACGACTCTTCCTTTGAATCCGACCGCCGCCGAGCACCCAGGTGCGCCAACCTTGATGGCGTCGTCCAACACACGCTGGCTGCGGGCCCTGGTAACGGCGTCGTTTGTGGTAGTGGTGGCGGCGGGCGTCTTGCCTGAGCTGCCGCAGGAGCTGAGCAACAGTACAGCAGCGAGGAGCAGCAGCGGTCTTCGCATGCGCTTGGCCGCCGCGCTTCGACATTTCATAGTGAACCGTCCGGTATCGACGCAGATGCAGCGGCCGACACGGCCAACCCGTGAATCTGTGTACGGCTGAGGACAGACGGCTTCGCCATACCGTGAATGATTGCATCCGGGGTGCAGCTACCGCACGGCAGTGACGTTTGAGTTGTAGCAGGGTGCGCATACGATTTCCGGGGTAGGGGTACGC
Organism: Mycobacterium haemophilum DSM 44634; assembly: GCF_000340435.2. Taxonomy (NCBI): domain Bacteria; kingdom Bacillati; phylum Actinomycetota; class Actinomycetes; order Mycobacteriales; family Mycobacteriaceae; genus Mycobacterium; species Mycobacterium haemophilum. The sequence continues at coordinate 2,351,753 of NZ_CP011883.2, read as the reverse complement.
GGCAACGCCGTTCAGCTTTGTCACCAGGGAGTAAGGCATGTCGGATCGGAGATTTTCATTCGAGGTCACCCGGACTAGTAGTGCGTCGGCCGCAATCTTGTTCCGGCTTGTGACGGACGGAGCCAACTGGGCGAAGTGGGCCAAGCCGATCGTCCTGCAATCGAGTTGGGCACGCCTTGGTGATCCGGCGCCAGGCGGCATCGGGGCAGTCCGCAAGGTAGGGCTGTGGCCGATGCTAGTACGCGAGGAGACCGTCGAGTACGAGCAGGATCGTCGGCACCGCTACAAGCTGATCGGACCTCCGAGCCCAGCCAAGGACTACTTCGGCGAGGTGCTTCTAGCGCCGAATGCAGCAGGTGGTACCGACATCCGCTGGCGTGGTTGGTTTATCGAGAGAGTGCCTGGAACAGGTCCGGTGATGCGGGCAGCGCTTGAAGGGGCGGTTCGATATTTTTCGGGTCGGTTGGTCAAGGCAGCCGAACGTGAGTCCGGTGGCGGACGGTAACGTTTATCTTCAGGCCCAAGGGTTTTCGTTTCGTTATTAGTGGTGCGGCATTTGAGCAGTTACGTGGAGCCGACCTCGTCCTGGTATTTCTTGGTCATGTGCTCGATTGTCTGTAGCTGCGACTGCGCTAGGTCATCTCGTGCTTGGCTGGCTCGCGCGGCGGCATCGAGTGTCGGTTGCGCCTGGCCCGGAAAATGCGGCATCACTTCAGCGGCGAACAATTTCGGCAGAGCGTTTGGTCGCTGCGGGAATGCGGCTACCTTCTGGAAGTACCCGATGGACAGCAGACCGATGCTGTGCCTGCCCAGCTGGTTGGTTTCGAGAAGTTCACGCGTGTCAGTGAGAGTTATAGCCCGATCATCGCGAAATCGGTGGGCAGTTGGCCAGTCCGCTGCAGAAGACAAGTAACTGGTATGGGCACTTGCAGGTTGAGTCGTCCCCAACATCACCCGCGCCCCAGCACCGCTATCGCGAGTTTCAATACCACGCATTGCGCCTGGCCAGGCCAGGCGGTGGTCGTTTACCCTTCCTTGGTGATCAACCGCCGCAGCACGACGCGATCGGGGGTAAGCAGCTCAGCAATCCGCGGGTGGTTCACCTCGGCGACGATGATCTCGCCCACTTCCTGATAGACCTCGCTGAAGATGCCATGGGACTTCATCTTGGAGGTCTGATAGAGGTTGTCCTCGGTCGGTGTCACGTAAATCACCGCGTCGGCCTTGAAGCGGTGCACCAGCCAGAGGTGGATTAAGGTCATCAGTCGTTTCTGCCGAAGCTTCTCGGCGAAGGTGTTTTGGTCGCGCACCTGAAGGATGCTGCGACCGTGGCGATCTTTGATCGGATCGACGATGACGTTGGCCAGCTGCTCGTCACCGTTGCCGTAGATCCCGAGTTCGAGCACATCCGAGCCGGCGCGGCGAGGCCGCAATTGCACGCGGAGTTTCTCGCCGAGCTGGTAGTGCTCACTCCACAGCGCCAGCCATTCCTCGAGCAGTTTCTTCGGTACCTCGGTCTGCACGAGATGCTGGTGCTGGGTCGAGCCTTTGCCCATGGCCTTGGTTGTCGCCGTGCGTCCGGAGGACGCGGCCAGCGCGGCGTCGCTGCGCGGGCCGCCGACCAGGGTCTGCGGTGTGCGGTAGGGCGATTCGACAAGGCGCATCTTGCGCTGCAACCGAGCCAACGCCAGCATGCCGTCCTGCCGCAGCGCGGTGGCGAACTCCTCGGCGGCGACGCCGTCGATCTGATGCCCGCCGTAGGTAATGAAGTTGAAGACAAAGCCCATCTTGCCTAGCTCTTCGGGGAAGCGCTTCATCTCCTCGTCGGTCATGCCGGTGGTATCCCAGTTGAACGAAGGCGAGAGGTTGTAAGCCAGCATCTGGTCGGGGAACTCGGCGTGGATCGCCTCAGCGAACTGCCGGGCGTCGGCCAAATCCGCGGTCTTGGTCTCCATCCAAAGGATGTCGGCGAACGGCGCTACCGCCAGCGACTTGGCTATCGCATACGGGATGCCGCCGCGGATTTGGTAGTAGCCTTCCGGGGTCTTCGCCAGTTCGCAGTCCCAACCGGGGTCGGCGCCCAACTCCTTGGCTTTTTCGCGTGCGACGTACAGAGACGCCCGCCCGGCGAATCGCCGCCACTCCTCGGGGCTCATGCCGATCGGCTCGCCCTCGCTCTCGCCGAATTCGAGCACTTCTGCCACGGCTTCGCCGTAGGTCATCAGCCCGGCGTCGTCTTCCCAGGCGGCTACGAACTGCGATTCAACTTGGTCGAAGAGATCGTCGATCGATTGCTTTCCGTTCTCCTGCCACGCATTGACGGCGTCGGAGACCTGGCCCAGGATGCCTTGGCGGTCAAGCCATGCGCTCGCGGCAGCGTACTCGCCATCGGCTAGCGCGTAGAGGAGATGGCCATTGAGTTCCTTAACTCCCAGCTCGTAGAAACGCCGCACCAATGCCAGAAAGCACGACTTGTAAGAAGGAACCTTCAGGTTGGTGGCGCCCAGGAGGAACGGCTGGTCGCGTTCGTCGGCGCGGCTGTCAATTAGGTTGGCCGCCTCGGCATCTGTGCGCGCGACGATGATGCCGGGCACCCGCATGACGTCGAGCTGGAAGCGGGCGGCGTTGAGGCGCTTGATTTGTTCGTCCGAAGGCACCAGGACCTTGCCGCCCTGATGGCCACACTTCTTGGTACCTGGGCGCTGGTCCTCGATGTGGTATCCCGGAACGCCGACCTCAACAAATCGGCGGATCAGGTTGCGCACGTGCGGGTCACCGCCGTGTCCTGTGTCGGCGTCGGCGATGATGAATGGGCGGTAGTCAAACGCCGGGGTGGCGGCGCGCTGCTGTTCAGTCATGTGTAGCCGCAGATACTGCTGATTGCGGTCGGCGGCCAGCAGGGCACGCACCAGTACCGCGGCATCGTCTGGCACCTGGCTTAAGGGGTAGCTGGCGAGGTCAGGCCCGGGATCTTCGGTGGTGGAACCCTTAGCTGAAGTGGCCCAGCCGCCGAGGTAGATCGCCTCGATGCCCATCCGCTTGAGGCTGACTGCCTGCCCTGGCGAGTACGGGCCGAACGTCGTGACGCTCTTGCCGGCCGCGAATAGCTCGCGCAAGCGAACGTAGAAAGCCGCCGCGGCGTCTCGTGCCACGGTGTAGTCGGTGGGGATGGTGCCGCGCTGTTCTACGACCTGGCGGGCTGTATAGAGGCGAATGATCCCGGCAAAGCGTGGGTCGTCAAAGTATTGCTGCGCTGCGGCTATGTCTTTTTGAAAATCCTGCGCGAACGGCGTGTGGACTTCGGCGTCCGTTTCCATGATGGCCATGGGATTGCGCTCCTCCTTAGCCCGATTCCCCTAACGGACAGAGTGTATCCCCGGGTTGGTCAGTTACCTCACCGGCCGACCGCGACCGGTGGCGCCGGCCATCGCCGTGAGATGAATGAGAAAATTCCGAGGGCGTAGGGCGAGCGCTACGCTAACTCAGCGCAGTCTTCGTGGTTGATCGCCCGCAGTAGATCATCGCGAGCGCGTGCCACCCGGGAGCGAATGGTGCCGACGGGGCACCCACAGACCCCGGCCGCTTCGGCATAGGACAGCCCCAGCACCTGGGTGAGAATCAGCGCTTCGCGGCGCTCCCGCCCCAGCCCGTCAAGCAGAATGCGGATTTCCGCGGTGTCCTCGATCCGGCCGCCGCGACGACGCTGCCCAAGTGCGTCGTCGAGATCGGTCACGTGCGTGGTACGGGGCCTGCTTGCGTTGCGGCGGATCTGGTCGACGACTACGCGGCGCGCGATCGACAACAGCCACGTCCGAGCCGTCGATCGGCCGGCGAAGCGGGGCAGGGAACTGATTGCCCGCAGAAACGTTTCCTGAGTGAGGTCATCGGCGCTGTCGGAATCGGTGAGATAGGCGATCATCCGCCACACATCGCGCTGTGTGGCGGTGATGAACTGTGTCAATGCGGCCCGATCACCCTGTCCGGCGGATTTGGCGAGCTGAGTAATTTGGTCATCGTCGTCACTTATCGACACGCATAGCGAGCGTAGGCCACGATTCGCGGGAACTTGTGGCCAGGTCGTGACGACCCTCTCTAGGAATATGTTGTAGGAGGTGAAAGAGCCACATGTCGGCGACGTCCGCCGCGACCGAACAGCGTCCGTTGCCTGTGCAGCGGGTACAACTCGACATCACCGGGATGTCCTGTGTTGCGTGTGCCAAACGGGTGGAAAAGGTGCTCAACAAGCTGCCGGGCGTTTCGGCGTCCGTCAATTTCGCCACCCGAGTGGCGACCGTCGACGTCAGCGAGGACACCCAGACCACTGAGCTCTGTGAGGCGGTTCATCGAGCCGGCTATCGCGCCGCGCCGCGCGCAGACAGTGGGGAGGCCTTTCAGCGTGGGCAAGCGGATGCCGATGCCGATGACGCGCGATATCTACTGGTCCGGTTGGGGGTCGCCGCCGCGCTTTTCGTGCCGCTAGCCCACCTGTCGGTGATGTTCGCTGTGCTGCCCAACACCCGCTTCCCCGGCTGGGGATGGGTGCTGACGGCGCTGGCCATTCCGGTCGTGACTTGGGCGGCGTGGCCGTTTCATCGAGTCGCGATACGCAACGTGCGCTACCACGGCGCCTCCATGGAGACGCTCATCTCGATCGGTATCACCGCCGCCACAATCTGGTCGCTCTACACTGTGTTTGGCCATCATCAGTCCGCGGAGCACCGCGGCGTCTGGCAGGCGCTGCTGGGCAGCGACGCCATCTACTTCGAGGTCGCCGCAGGCGTCACGGTATTCGTGCTGGCAGGCAGGTACTTCGAGGCTCGCGCCAAATCACATGCCGGCGGCGCACTGCGGGCCCTGGCCGCGCTGAGCGCCAAGGACGTCGCTGTCGTGGCACCCGACGGTTCGGAAATGGTCATTCCGGCTGACGAACTCAATGAGCAGCAGCGCTTCGTGGTGCGCCCTGGGCAGATGATCGCCGCAGATGGGCTCGTCATCGACGGATCGGCCGTCGTCGACATGAGCCCGATGACCGGCGAAGCCAAGCCGGTCCGGGTGGACCCGGGTGCACAAGTCATCGGTGGCACCGTGGTGCTCAACGGGAGGCTGATCGTGGAGGCCGCCGCGGTGGGTGACGAGACGCAGCTCGCCGGCATGGTCCGTCTGGTCGAGCAGGCGCAGCAGCAGAATGCCAACGCCCAGCGACTGGCTGACCGCATCGCTTCGGTGTTTATCCCCTGCGTGTTCGCCGTCGCGGCCCTGACCGCCGTTGGATGGCTGATCGCCGGGGGCGGACCCGAGCGGGTGTTCTCGGCCGCAATTGCCGTTCTCGTCATCGCCTGCCCATGCGCGCTGGGACTAGCGACCCCTACCGCCATGATGGTGGCCTCCGGCCGCGGCGCCCAACTGGGGATCTTCCTCAAAGGCCATGAGTCGTTGGAGGCCACCCGCGCGGTGGATACTGTCGTCTTCGACAAGACCGGCACGCTGACGACGGGCCAGTTGAAGGTCAGTGCTGTGACGGCCGCGCCGGGCTGGCAGGCTAACGAGGTCCTCCAAATGGCGGCGACGGTGGAAGCGGCGTCCGAGCACGCCGTCGCGCTTGCGATCGCTGCGTCAACGACTCACCGAGAACCGGTCGCCGACTTTCGTGCAGTGCCCGGCCGCGGAGTCAGCGGCACCGTGGCCGAACGGGCGGTGCGGGTTGGCAAACCGTCATGGATCGCTTCCCGGTGCGACTCGGCCACGCTGGTTGCAGCCCGACGCAACGCCGAATCGCGCGGTGAGACAGCGGTCTTCGTCGAGATCGACGGTGAACCGTGTGGCGTCATCGCGGTAGCCGACGCTGTGAAGGCCTCGGCGGCCGATGCGGTCGCCGCACTCCACGATCGTGGTTTACGAACCGCGTTGTTGACCGGTGACAACCCTGCATCGGCGGCCGCTGTGGCGGCCCGTATCGGTATCGACGAGGTGATCGCCGACATCCTGCCCGAAGGCAAGGTCGACGTCATCGAGCAGCTGCGCGACCGCGGGCACGTGGTCGCCATGGTCGGTGACGGCATCAATGACGGGCCCGCACTCGCGCGCGCCGATCTCGGTATGGCGATCGGCCGTGGTACCGATGTCGCGATCGGCGCCGCCGACATCATCCTGGTCCGCGACAACCTCGATGTCGTACCCCTGGCACTCGACCTGGCCGCTGCAACGATGCGCACTATCAAGCTCAACATGGTATGGGCATTCGGGTACAACATCGCCGCCATCCCCATTGCCGCCGCTGGATTGCTCAACCCACTAGTAGCCGGTGCGGCCATGGCCTTCTCGTCATTCTTTGTCGTCTCAAACAGCCTGCGGTTGCGGAACTTCGGGGCCGCCCGCGGCGATACTGGATTGCGGCCGCTCCCCCATTGCGCCGTCGCACACAGGACGGTTAGGCCGCCGACCCATCGGTAGGCCATAGATGACCGCGTCGTCGCCCACGAGAGGCGTTCTGGGGCAACATGATATCGGGATCGGCGCCGACCGCATCATCGAGTGTCGGTCGCGGAGCCGAGCTGTGTCGCCACACCGCGATCGCAAGGACCGCGCCGACCGCCACCGGCAGATGCGTCAGAATTCGCAACGTGGTGGTGGCGCCGGCGAGTACATCCACGACGACATAGACCGTCAACAAACCGACGAACACCGTCAATACGCCCGCAAGCCCGGCAGCGGCGCCCGGCCACAGCGCCGCTGCCACCATGATCACACCGAGCGCAGCCGACCACGCAGTGGACTCGTTGAGCAGGTGGCTCCCGAAACTCAGCGCGCGATCGTGGGTCAGTCCGACGCTTATGCCGAGCCCCTGCACGGTTGCCAGGACGATCTGTGCGACGCCCACGCAAAGCAACGCCCAGCGCTGCCAAGTCATTAATGGACGTCGCCGCGGCCGTGCCGCCACGATCCCGAGGGCATCAACAGGTGTGGTAGCCGGCCGGGAATCGACCAGCTGACGCAGGTCGCGTGCTTGGTCAGCCACCTGATCAAACCAGGCACGGCATGCGGTGCACTCACCAAGGTGCTCATCGACACGTGCCGATGGCACGGCCTCTCGCTCGCCATCGAGTCGGGCCGACAACGCTTCGCGGGCCACCTCGCAATCCATGCCCCTATAGTCGCGCAACGCCGGCGGAATGTCCCGTCGGTGCCCGTGTTGATGCGCACGATTCTGCGACCGCTGAGTGGGTAACGTGGGCAACTATGTTCTTGGCGTCCGTCCAGTGGTCGGCGAGTTTGCCTAATTCTTGGGTTTCATCCAGTAGGTCCCTGGCCGCGGATTGTTGTGCGGCAAAATCGTTGGATGGGCTGCTGCCGGTGATTTTGGCTGACCACGCCGACGCGAGTCGAACCGCTTGTTGAAGCAGCGGTTTGTCGTCGGCGGCGCGGATTGCAGTTTCGTCTTGATGGCCGGCGTAACGGGACAGGATCAGGATGGAGTCGCGAATCTCGATGACGGTGCGATGCAGCAAATATCGGGACCGACTGCTCGCCAGGTTCCCGTGCGCCAGATACACAATCTCCGGACAGGCGGTCGTCAGATCACGCCAGAGCGGCAGCAATCTGCGGCGCTGACGGGAGAATCTATCGAGACGCAGTTGCTCAAGTAGCCGCGTGAACGCCGGTACCGCTATGATTCCCACCCCGGTGATGGAGTAGAACGCCATGCTGCATTGGTTGATAAATTCGACAGTGTCAACAAAAGTGTTGTGTCTTCCGGCTATTACAATCAAAGTAGCAACGGAAGCGGCTACGGTCTGCGTGCTAATTCCAATAGCGGCCATTGCCATGCTGACGATAATGGCAATGCCGCGCCTATTTGGTTTTCTCCGCAATTCCCGAATGCATGCGATGAGAAGCATTGCGGAAAATGAATACCAGATGAGCGAATTATAGACGATTATGGTTGCTGCAGCGGCTTCTGGCGAACTGGAATATGCAATGACGTCCCAGCTTGAATGGATAATGAGCTCAGCATTCTTTGACCACGCATCTATCCTCAACGCCAGATCGATGATCGCGCCCACGATCACAACGGCGTAGACAATGCTCGCCAGATAACGAGGCTCGGACTGGTTGATCCAGGTGTACGCTACGAGGAAAAAAGCGCCTAAAGCCGGAGCTGCCATGAGTTCGCCGAGTTCAAACAGTAATTCCGGTGATAGTCGTGACTGTGAGCAATTGGTGATTACCGTCTGCACTGTTCGGTCGCTAAGAGCGCAGCTTGCCGCCACGGAAGTCAGCGCGATATTGAGTCGCTTGTCCGTGACAGTCGAGTTCAACAGGGTAAGCCGCAGAATTAACGAAAGGAAGATGAACAGAAGTAGTGTCAACGATAGCGGAGCGGGAATCCCTGAATCCATGTTCTACCCGTTAGCCCTGTCTTGTCGTTGCCAGGACTTTTAATCGCGAAGAAATGTGCGCAGGAATTTCGATGCGGTGTAGGCCTTTCGTGATTCCGACATGATCAGAGATGCAAAAAGCTCCGCCTGGCTTTCCTGCTCAGTGTCATACGATGTGCGGTTCAGTACGTGGGTGACGGTCGCCGGATCGAGATCAGGTACCAACTCCTGGATCGAGGCGGTATCGCTGGAGTTCGGACCGCAATGGTGCTCGAGCAACAGGTGCCCAAGCTCGTGCAGAATGATTTGTTCCACGTGGTAGCCCGAGGTGGTGTCGTCATAGACGATGATGTCGTCGGTATGACGGCCGATCCAGACTCCGCAGGGTTGCCCCGGGCCGGATAACCCAGAATGAGGGATTAACCGTATCGGTTTGCCACGCGCCTGCGCGGTAGTGCTGATGAAGACGTCAAGATCCCAGGGCGATGGAACATCCAATGCTCCTACCAGCTGGCATACTCGCTCAGCTCCCGCATCCACTCTATCCCGCAGGCTCATCGCGGACCTGACTGCATCGTCGCATCATACTCACCAAAGTTTGCTCACCGGATTCAAGGCCAGTTCGTCGCCTCGCCGCGCAAGGCGATGCGTTTAACGCTGGCGTCGTGTGGCAGCGACCGGGCGTCATCAGCATCAGCCGCAGCCATGGGTCGATGGTGAGCGTCATCGCCACCTTAGACGACCGAGTGCCGCGCATCACATATCTCATTCCTGGGCGCGGGGGAACTTTCCGCGTGCTCTCGCCGACCAACACCGGAAGTGGCGGCGAAGCATGGAAGGAGGTGGAGCCCTGACAGGTCCGATGTGGATGGCTATACCTCCGGAGGTGCACTCGGTTCTGTTGAGTGCTGGACAGGGTGCGGGATCATTGCTTGCTGCCGCTGCACAGTGGCAGGAGCTTAGCAATCAATACACTTGCGCAGCTGCCGAGTTGACTCGGCTGCTGGCCGAGGTGCTGGCCACCAGCTGGCGGGGAGCCGGCGTTACACGGTATGTGGCGGCGCATGGCCCCTACCTGGTCTGGCTCGAGCAAGCCTCGATCGATAGCGCAGTCACCGCTACGCGGCATGAAACCGCAGCCACGGCCTACAGCAGCGCGCTAGCCGCCATGCCCACGCTGGCAGAACTGACCGCTAACCGCGCAACCCATGATGTCTTGGTTGCCACCAACTTCTTCGGCATCAACACCATTCCCATCGCTCTCAACGAAGCCAACTACGTCCGAATGTGGGTGCAAGCCGCCGAAACTATGGCCGCCTACCAGGCCATCAGTGCGACGGCGACGGCAACAATACTGCCGACCCAACCGGCACCGCCCATCCTTGCTCTGGGCGGTGCAGCCCAAGGTGTCCAGCAGTTCATACCGGGTTGGATTGTTCAACTCCTGACGGACATCCTGGATTTTATCGCCGATCCATACGCGCATTTTCTAGAGTTTTTCCAACGATTCGGATTCAGCCCCGCCGTTGCCGTCGTCCTTGCCGTTATTGCTTTGCAGTTGTATGACTTTCTTTGGTACCCCTACTACGCCTCGTATGGAATGCTCCTGCTTCCCTTTTTCGCGCCGGCGTTGAGTGTCCTGAGCGCCCTGGGTGCGCTGGCCGTGTTGCGGAACAGACAGCCTTCAGCCGGACTGCCTCCCGATCCGGCAGAGTCCGGCCCTAGCGATCACGTGGGCCCACACATCCGCGTTGGGGTCGCGCCACCGGCCTTGGCTACCCCCATCGGAAGCTCATACACGGGCCACTCGCCCAGCACGCCCGCCTCGGCTACGGCTGGCGGCCCTCCACCTTCACCCAGCGTCAGCTACGCCGTGCCCGGCCTGTCACCACCGGGAGTCAGCTCTGGCCCCAAGGCTGGCACAAAGTCGCCTGACACTGCCGCTAACACGATCGGGGCCACCGCCGCGGCCAGAACAAGCTCGCCTTCCGGCCGGGAGCACCGTAAACAACGGAACAAGACCAGAGGCGGCGCACGCGGTTACCGTGATGAATTCATTGAAGCAACCGCCACCATGGCCGGCGCCATCGATGCCCCGACCAATGCTGAACCCGCGTCACACGGAGCAAATAGCCAAGGCGCCGGCCCCCTCGGCTTTGCCGGCACCGCACCGACAACCACCAGCACTCCCGCTGGAATGGTTGCCAGTACCAGCAGCACCGTCCCTCTGCTCCCCACTACCTGGACAACTGGCACCGACGAAACGGCGGTGCACGAGTAGCTAACCTGCCCGAAGATGTGGACCGAAACAGCAAAGAAGTAAATGAGGAGAAAAAAGTCGATGACGCTCAATGTGAAAGGCGAGGGACTTGGTGCGGAGGTCACAGGGATCGACCCCAAAAATTTGGACAATATATCCACCGATGAAATCCGCGAAATAGTCTACGCCAATAAGCTTGTTGTTTTAAAAGATGTCCATCCATCTCCGGAGGAATTTATAAAACTCGGCAGGATAATCGGAGAAATCGTTCCCTATTACGAACCTATTTATCACCATAAAGATTATCCGGAAATTTTTGTGTCTTCCACCGAAGAAGGGCAAGGGGTTCCGAAAACCGGCGCCTTCTGGCATATCGACTATATGTTTATGCCGGAACCTTTTGCGTTTTCTATGGTTTTGCCCATTGCGGTGCCCGGATGCGACCGCGGGACTTATTTCATCGATCTCGGCAAGGTTTGGGAGTCGCTACCACGCGCCAGGAAAAATTCGGTGCGGGGAACGTACAGTACTCATTCTCCTCGGCGCTATGTCAAAATCCGCCCAAGCGATGTTTACCGGCCCATCGGGGAAGTGCTCGAAGAGATCAATCGGGTCACCCCACCGATCAAGTGGCCTACTGTGATTAGGCACCCTAATACTGGAAAAGAGATTCTTTACATTTGTGAGGCGTTCACAATTTCAATCGAGGACAAAGACGGGAATCTGCTTGACAGGACAGTGCTGCAAGAACTTATGGCTGTGGCGGGACAACTCGATCCCGAATATAAATCGCCATTCATACATACTCAACACTACGAAGTAGGTGATATCATTTTGTGGGACAATCGGGCTCTTGTGCACCGGGCAAAGCACGGCACCGCCATGGGCACTCTAGCGACCTTCCGGCTGACCATGCTGGATGGTCTTACTGCACCGGGCTTTGCCGCATGAGCGGCGCAGCTCGCACCCCTTCCGCGCAGACCGGGGTGGAATCCACGGATACGGTTCCAATCGCAGAGAATCTGCTCAGCAGAGTGCTCGAGCCCTACTCGTATAAAGGATGCCGCTATCTCGTCGACGCAGAATACGGAGCAACCGCCGATTCGGTCTCGGGGTATGCGAACTTTCAGATTAATGAGTCCGCCTACATTCGAAGCACGGGACATTTCAATGCTGCGGAATTCATACTGTGCTTCAATCAACTAATTTACAGCCTACTCGCCCAAGGGGTAATCAACAAAGATATTTCTCCACTCCGAAGCTGGTCGATTGCAGATTATTGGAGTAATCAGCTCTCTAACATATTTATCAAAACAGCATCATCGCGATTTATGAGGCCTATCAACCCTCGTAAATTCTCCGCGCGTATGGTGTCTCGCGATTTCGAGATCGTCGAACGAACGTGGCGTTATCTCCTGTTCTCGAACACCATAGAATTCTGGGATGAGAACGGCGGAGCGGCAACCGGAGATTTCGAAATATCGATCCTCAATATCCCATAAGCTATTAGTAGGAGCTGCACTTATAAAAATGTCGCATCTATCATTTACCGTGCTGGAGCGGATCTTCGAACAGGCGCGGCAGCGACCTAAAGAAATCGCCTTGCGTCGCTGTGATGGAACAAGCACGCTGCGGTACGGACAGCTCGTTGCCGAAGTCAATAGGCTTGCCGCGAATCTTCGTGCTCAGTCGATTTCTCAAAGATCCCGGGTGTTCGTTATTTCGGACAACGGACCCGAGACATACCTGTCGGTGTTGGCCTGCGCGAAGCTCGGGGCGATCGCCGTCATGGTGGACGGCAATCTTCCGCCCGCAACCATCGGTCGTTTCTATGAGATCAGCGACCCCGGTGCGATTCTTGTCGCGCCGGAGTCCAAGATCGGCTCTTCCCCACTGCCTGAAGCTCTCCACTCGATACCAGCGATCACGGTCAATATCGACGCTGGCGCAACGTATTCCGCTTGCTCCGTGGATGCGGATTGCCTCGTCGGGAACCTAGACCAGGGCGCTGATGACCCGCTGGCGATGATCTTCACCAGTGGTACGACCGGCGAGCCAAAAGCCGTGCTGCTGCCCAATCGCACCTTCTTTGCTATCCCAGACATTTTGCGGGAAGAGGGTATGACTTGGATCGATTGGGTCGTCGGCGAAACCACCTATTCGCCTCTGCCGGCGACGCATATTGGCGGACTTTGGTGGATACTCACCTGCTTGATGCACGGAGAGTTGTGTATCACTGGCGGTGAGGGCACGTCATCTTTGATCGAGCTTCTCAATGTGAATGCGGTCGCAACGACATTGCTAGTTCCTACTCTGCTGTCGAGACTGGTTTCCGAACTGAAGTCCACTGACACTCCGGTACCGTCGCTGCGACTAGTCGGGTACGGGGGTTCGCGGGCAATAGCAAGTGATGTGAGATTTATTGAGGCTGCCGGGGTGCGCACCGCGCAGGTTTACGGTTTGAGCGAAACGGGCTGCACCGCTTTGTGTTTGCCGACCGCTGATGGCTCAATCTCCAAAATCGAGGCGGGCGCTGTTGGACGTCCGTACCCTGGCGTGGAGGTTTATCTGGCAGATGCAGATGGCGGCGGACCCGCCGTCGCAGACGCTGCCTCTTCCGCCTCGTTCGGCACGCTGTGGATTAAATCACCGGCAAACATGTTGGGGTACTGGAATAATCCGAAGCGCACCCGAGAGGTTCTAGTTGACGGGTGGGTGAACACCGGGGACCTTGTGGAACGACGCGAGGACGGTTTCTTCTACATCAAGGGAAGATCCTCGGAGATGATCATCTCCGGTGGCGTCAACATTGTGCCCGACGAGGTCGATCGCATCGCCGAAAGCGTTTCTGGTGTTCGTGAGGCCGCATGCTACGAAATACCCGATGCGCATTTCGGCGCGCTGGTCGGTCTGGCCGTAGTCCCGGCGGCAAAGCTGGACGAGTCGCAAGCGCTGGAGCTTAAACGAAGGATTGCGGCGTGTTATCGGCGTGAGTCGGAATCGATGGCGCGTCCATCGAAGATTGTGATCGTCGCGGATATTCCACGAACGCAGTCCGGTAAGGTCATGCGCGCAACACTGGCAGCGGTGCTAAATGGAGAACAAGCCGGAATGGTCGTTCGTGACTGAGACGGTACGGGAAAGGGTTCTTGCGGCTGTCTGTGAGGTGTTGTACGTCGCAGAATCGGATCTAGTTGATGGCGACGAAACAGACCTCCGCGATCTCGGGCTGGACTCTGTTCGGTTCGCACTCTTAATGACGCAGCTTGGCCTGACCCCGGAGGTTGAGCTGCAATCCAGATTGGCGGACAACCTGTCGATTGCGGGCTGGGTTCGCCAGCTGGAGAATTCTACGTGACGGCGCCGAAAGAACGTTGCGTCGATCGTGTTCCCTTGAGTCGATCTCAGCAGAACATCTACAACGGGGTATTGCAGGACAACGATCCCGCTTTGTATTTGATCGGCAAAAGCTATCGGTTCCACCAGTTGGAGCTATCGGGATTCCTGGCGGCGCTGGAAGCAACGATCCTCAAAAACCCTGTGCAACTGTGCGTTCTCGAGGCGCCCTCGACAGAGGGTGACTATCCGGATCTCGTGCCGCGGTTGCAGTTCGGCGACATTGTGAGCGTGCGGTCCGACGAACAGTCTCAGACAGACCGTCGTGACTACGACCTGATGCGCACCTGGTCCCCTGACATCCTCGGCAAGCCACTCATGCGGTATACCGTGCGGACCGACCAGAGCGGCTTTGTGTCACACCTCGATGTCTTCACCCATCACATCCTGGTTGATGGCGGCGCGATGGGGATCATCGAGGCCGATCTGGCGCATTACCTTGACGCCAGTAATCGGGCCGAGATCCCTGGTCTCAGTCAAGGTCTGGCCAAGCTGGCGGAGGCGCACCGTCGTGAGGCGACCAGAGTGGAGGAATCGCTACAGCGTCTGGCCGATGTCGTGCAGCGTGAGCTGGCCGCCGAGGCGCGCCACGGCGGGTACGGTCAAATCTCAAACGACGCCCCCGGGAGCGCTGCCCTGGGAGTCCTTCACGAATCAGTGCGGGTCTGCGGCAACGCCTTTGACGCGATCCTCGCTCTGTCAGAGGCCAAGCAGGTCCCACTCAACGTATTGGTGGCCGCGGCGGCAGTAGCGGTGGACGCTAGCCTTAGGCAGAGCACCGAGAGCCTGCTGGTTCACGCTGTGGACAACCGGTTCGGAGATCCCGATCTGAACGTTGCTACATGCCTGGTTAATTCGGTTGCGCACTCGATCCGGTTTCCTCCATTTGCGTCGGTGCATGATGTCGTCCGAACGCTTGACCGGGCCTATGTCAAGGCAGTCAGACGCCGCTGGCTTCGCGAGGAGCAGTACCGCCGAATGTATTTGGCGATCAACCGGACATCTCACATTGAGGCGTTGACGCTTAATTTCATACGCGAGCCATGTGCGCCCGGCCTTCGCCCTTTCTTGTCGGAAGTACCGGTGGTGACGGATATCGGTCCGGTCGAGGGCATGACCGTGGCCTGCGTTCTGGACGAAGACGAGCGCACACTGAACCTGTCGATCTGGAGCAGAACAGATCTGCCCCAAAGAAAGTCGTACCCCCGGGTCGCAGAACGGATCGCGGCGGCGTTGGAATCGATGGCGGCGGCGTGGGATCAGCCGATCGCAATGATTGTCAACGAGTGGTTTGGGCTCAGCTCGGACGGTGCCTGCTGCCTCGGCGATGAGGCCGCCCAGACAGCGCGGCCGCTGGCGCCGGCGTGGTTTCTAGACCCCGCAGGAAGCGTCCACCATGCTGTTGACCGGCGTCGCTACGTCCACCCATGGGTCGCCTGGTTGGTGCGGGACGGCGTCGCGCCAGGTGGCGTCCTGGTGTTCACCGACGACAACACGGACAAGACCATCGATCTCTTGATCGCGTGCCATCTTGCGGGCTGCGGCTACAGTGTCTGCGACACCGTCGACGAGGTTCCCTTGCGGGCGAAGGCAATTGCCGATCATGGTGATGGTGTCTCGGCCTACGTGGTCGACGTGGCTGCTGTCCGGCTCGCGGTGGTTCTGGATGACGAGCAACGCAAGCTTGCTGACAAGCGTATTGAGCAGGCAGCACAAGATATTTCGCTCGCCGCTAAGACCGCGTACATCATGCCGACCTCGGGTTCAACCGGGCAGCCCAAGCTCGTCCGAGTTTCACACGGGTCGCTTGCGCTTTTTTGTGACGCGGTGAGGAACGCCTATGGGTGGGGACCACGCGACACCATCCTGCAGTGCGCGCCATTGACATCGGACATCAGCGTCGAGGAGATCTTTGGTGGCGCGATCTGTGGGTCGGAGCTGGTTCGATCCACCGCCATGAGAACGGGCGATCTAGCCGGGCTCGCACGAGATCTCGTCGCCCAGCGGGCAACAGTCGTCGATCTGCCGACTGCCGTATGGCATTTGTTGTGCGACGATGACGATGCGATTGACGCGATCCGCCGCTCTTGCCTTCGGCAGATCGTCATCGGTGGTGAAGCCGTCCGTCCAAGTGCGGTCGACAAATGGATCGATTCTGATGCTTCACAAGGGATTTCGCTTGTATCGACCTATGGACCGACAGAGGCTACGGTCGTCGCCGCGTATTTGCCAATCGTCTGCGCTCCGATGACCGTCGCGGGTGACGCTCGGCTCAGGCTGGGCCGGCCGATGGTGCCCAACACAGTGTTCATCGCCTTCGGTGAGGTAGTCGTCGTTGGTGATTTGGTCTCTGCTGGCTATCTGGGGATGGATAGCCGCAGCTTCGGCACGGTGACCACCACTGACGGTTCGCGCCGTCGCGCGTTTGCTACTGCTGACCGTGTGATCCTCGATGACGATGGTTTTCCGGTGTTCTCGGGACGCAAAGACGCCATCGTCAAGATCTCCGGCAGGCGTGTCGATACCGCCGAGGTCATTCGGCGCATGTCCGCGGACCCCGCCGTCTCCGATGTCGCCGTCGAGCTTTACCACGGTCGTCTCGGAGTGTGGTTGGAGACGCAGCGGACCCGCGAAGGCGCCGACGATGCTGCGGCAGCGGCACGGAGCAGGCACATTCTCGCGAGCTTGGGGGTGTCCTCGTTTTTCGTTGTCGGCGTGCCGTGTATTCCGCGGAAGCCGAACGGGAAAATTGACCGCGACAACCTGCTGACGATGCCGCAGCTTGTCGACGCCGTACAAAACCATGCCAGGTCAGGTGAGGGAGCGGCCGGTCTTGCGGAAATCTGGAGTCGACACCTAGGCAGGGCCATCCGGCCAGACTCATCGCTGCTCGACGAAGGGATCGGCTCAGTGGATCTCATCAGGATCCTTCCCGACACTCGCAGGCATCTGGGTCGACACCTCTCGCTTCTGGATCTGGTCAGCGCTGATAGCGCCGCCAACCTGACCGCCGCGCAGACAGCCGATGGATGGATGGACGTCGGCAGCAATGCCGAGATAGAACGCGATCTTGCGTCACTGTGCAGGCAACGGCACGCTACGGAGTTCAGCGTCAAACAGCCCCGGAATAGCCGCCAAGAGCAGGCGATCGTCGTGCTGGGCGCGTCGGGAATTTTGGGCACCGGCTTTGCCCAAGCGGTCCTCGACCTGAGACGGTCCGGAGTGTTGTGTCCCGAGGTGGTCTTCGCCACGAGGGCGAGACTCCCCGAAGGTGATCCATGGGCAGCGCTGGGGGGCGTTGACGGGGTACGGATCGAACGTATCTCTCCTGAGTTTGGCCCAGCAGAGCTGGCGGCGCTGATACGCGACACTGACGCCGGGACCCTGGTGAACGGTATCGGCAATACCAACATGCTGGTGCCATACCGTGAATTGCGGTCGGCCAACATCGAGTTGGTTTCCACGATCGTCGAGACATGCGCGAGCCGTAATACCAAGTTGGTGCATTTGTCGTCGTTCGTCGTCAATGCGGATGTCACTATGCCACGGGTCACCGACCCTCGTGACGCGCCTTATCCGTATGCGGCATCCAAGTCACTCGCGGAGCTAGTAGTGGCCGGGTCACCACCTGTACTCGATTTCACCATCGTGCGCCTGCCCCGGGTACTTGGCGAGGACTATCAATTGCGCGACTCCGCTGACATTCTGCTCTCGGTTGTTGATGCCTGTATTGCGTTGCGCGCCTACCCTTCCGTGACAGTGACGGAAGAGGTCACTACCGGCCGAGCCGCGGCGAAGGCGGTCTTGGGCGTGTTGCCAGCATTAGCCGGATCGGCTGAGCTGGGGCGCGGCATTTCCGTGGTACACGGTGCGGCGGTGGTATACGCGGACTTTCTTAGCGAATTCGCTAGCGACGAACTCGATATCGCGGAGTGGAAGTATCGACTGGATCAAAGCGACTGGGCGAAGAGAAATCCGCGAAGATGGTCGGTAATCGATGCATGGGTCACCTTGGGCATGAGGTTCGAGATGCGCTCCTACGCGCAATACCCGACCATGGCCCTCGGCGTCGAGTCCGTCGCCGAGCTTGTCACGCCACCACAGTCGATTCGGGCCTTGCTATCGCAGGGTGTTCACAGCCACTGAAACATGCTGGCATTACAGCAGTACTGCGGTCGTCGGCTATCTCGCCGAACTGGCAGCTTGCGGGGGTGAGTTGGTCGGGTCTTGTCGCGGCTGCGGCATGACACGCACGGCGCGACCGCGTGGACGAACGGGAACTGAATGCCGTCGCGAACCGACCACTGGAAGGGCCGCTCACTGCCGAGTAGCTCGGGAAGGTATTCGTTATGGTTGCTTTGCCCTGGGGTGCCGTGCCGCCAGAGGTCTGGTCAGCGTTACTCAACGATGGCCCGGGGCCGGGCCCTTTGCTGAAGGCTGCCGCGGCGTGGTGGTCGCTCAGCGCTGAATATGTCGCGGCGGCAGATACGCTCACTGCGGAGTTGGGCGCGGTGCAGGCGGGGACATGGGATGGCCCTAGTGCCGGACAGTATGTGGCCGCGCACGGACCCTATCTTGCCTGGCTCCTCGAGAGCGCTGCGAAGAGCAAGACCGCGGCGGCCCTGCACGAGGAGGCGGCCAGCGGCTACACCGCCGCCGAAGCCAGCATGCCCACGCTGGCCGAACTCAGCGCCAATCGCGCTCTTCACAAGGCACTGGTGGCGACAAACTTCTTTGGCATTAACACCCTGCCAATCACCGCGACCGAAGCCCGCTATGTGTCCATGTGGCTTCAGGCCGCCGCGGCGATGACCATGTACCACGCCGTCACCGTGGCTGCTCTCCTGGCCGTGCCCGCGACTCTGCCCGCTCCGCAGATCGTCGCGCCAGGACCACAGGCCAAGCCGGTCGACGTCTCCTCAAGATCAGAATCAGACACCGAGGGAGAAGACGAGGAAGAAGAATTCACATGTCCGCACTGCCGAGCCCGCGCCAATGCGCCTCAGGAAAGCGACCTGGAACGGCCGGCGTCAGAGGTGAATCGCGGCAGGTCCCCATTTGCCAACGCGCTCAGCTCTGCACTGATGCAAATCCTCGGACTGCCCCCTGCCCCAGATTGTCCAGTCTGTGCCGCCGTCGATGGGACGATGATGGTTGGGTCCGCCCTGCAACAGGCGATGCCGTTCGCCGCGTTGGTTGCCCCGGCCTTGGCCGCTGTGCCGGCGCTGGGTGTGGCGGTTGCCGCCGGCATTGCGGTTCCGTTGTCCGTTACGGTGCCGACGTTGACGTCAGCGCCGGCAGGTGCTGCTCCACCACCGGGTACGGCGGAAGTTATCCCCGCGGGAGTGGGTAACGCCGCGCTGCCGGTCGGCCCTGCCGCGCCGAGTGGAGCCACAACGATCGGCGCGGGACCGGTGGGTGGTGGTCCTGGCATTGGCTTCGGTCCGACCGTCAACAATGCGCTGGGAGGCGGTGCTCCGGGCATGGTCGACTCTTGGTACGCGGTGGGACTCACGGAATTGTCGTCGCCTAGCAGCATGAGGGGTCGCACACATCTCAAGACTCCCGAGCCGGTGCCAGACGACGCTGATGCCCCGGATGCCGCCGCAGCGGCGGCCCGCGAGCGTGCGCGGGGCCGTCAGCGCCGGAGGGCGAGGGCCAAAGATCACAGCCATCGGCACGAATTTATGGACCCGGACGCCGGCGAAGGGCCAGACGTTCCCCACGCCGAATCGGTGGGTGCTTCCGACCGTGGTGCGGGACCGCTTGGATTTGTTGGGGCCGCGGCGAAAGCTGGTGTTGCCTCGGCGGCAGGGTTGATCACATTGGGCGCCGATGAGTGGAGCGGCGGCCCTGCCGTGCCGATGTTGCCCAGCAGCTGGGACAGCGACTCGCCGAATGTGGGTCCCTGACAATGTGGTCGGCCACCCTGGGCGCCACGGTGTTTGCGGTGACTCCCTCAAACATCTGGCGGGCATCGCTAAACGTCTTGCCCTGCTTACCCGTCCGCATCGGCAAGAGATCTAAGAGGCGTCGGCGCCCCAGGTGGAGGTCCCGGACATGGTGCTGGACAAGATGATTGCTCACGTCACCGAGCGCGGCGACGTGGGCGACTTGAATTCCTGTCGTTGATTTACAACCAGCGGCGCGATGAAGTCGCCACTTGGTCCACGGTCACGGCTGGCGGGCGGAATGCGCCGAACTGCTGGATCTACTCGTCGCCAACAAGCGGTCGACACCGCCTATGGGTGGGCATGCCTGGTTCATGTTCAGCGCGCTAAGCGTGGGCGCCGCAGCGAAAATATAATCGCTGCTGCGGGAAGCTCTTTGGACTTTCCCCCTGCTCGCGTTGGTCTAGTTGGATACGCGCGGTGAGTCGACGGCTGCTAGACGTGAAACAGCAGGGCGCCGAAGGTAATAGCCATCCCGGTCGACATCACGGCCTGACTTGCGCGATGCAACGAGCGCCGACTGAGGGCTGCGCCGTTTCGCGGCGTCGTGAAAGAGCGGTACGCCCAGAAGACCGCCGCGACCCAGAAAAACGCGAACCAGAACCAGTTGAGGGCGCTGACCCATGCGGGGGGCCCGCTTGCCTGCACCACTTTCGTCGCCATATCAACACCCGGCATCGACGTATGGGGCGATGCGTGATGGTGGCCGCCGCAAGGACTCTGCAGGTGACTATCCATGACAGCGTACATCCACACCATCGCCACCATCATGACGGCCGGATATACATACACCACTCGTTCCCGTCGGGCCGAAATGGTGGCCAGGGTCACAAACCACACTCCAGCTAGCCCGAAGAACACTGCGGGGCCCACCGTCGGTAGCTGGGCACCCCGCGGCCAGGCCATCACTGCCATCGCGATTGCCATCGCAAAATGCAGCCCGTTGCTTAGGACCGACGTCCAAGGTCGGCGGCGGGCCAGACTCGTGAAGCCGCATTCGGCAGCGCTCAGCACGAACAGCCCGGTGACAACCCAACGCAGCAGCAGGGCATCAATCATGCGAGGCGTCGCCGTTCGGGGAAGGCATCCGGCTACTTTAGGTCGGTGCAATCAACCGACGCGTGCCGACCACCTATGCGGTCTGCGCCGCGCGTCCGTAAGCTCAAGCAATGCAGACTGACGGGCCGGCCGGAACGGCGACGTCGGTTGTGCCGGCTCCTCGGCCGATCTCCTTGGGGACCGCACTAATGGTGGCTGGCCTGCTGGGTAGCGCGGTCGCTGTTGCTATCTACGGGCTGTTCTCGCGAGCTGACCGCTACGGCGCTGCCGGCAATCCGGACCCGGGCAGCTTCGTCAGCGTTGCCGAACCCGTCGGGTACTTCGGTGCGTCGCTGTCGAGTGCGCTGTGTCTTGGGGCATTGGTGTACTTCGTGATGATGGTTTGGCCGCGGCCAGATGGCTTGATCGATGCTCAGGCGTTTCGGGTTCACCTTGCTGCAGAGCGTGTTTCCATCGCCTGGCTGGTGTTTGCCCTGGCGATGGTGGTGGTTCAGGCCGCTAACGACTCCGGTGTGACGCCGGCTGAGCTTCGAACTGGCGCAGCACTATTCAATGCCGTTGCCGCCTCGGAGACCTCACGGGCGTGGATCGTTGTGGCGATTTGTGCGTTGCTCGTTGCGTTGACGCTGCGCGTCATCATTCGATGGCCCGGCCACTTTGTGCTGTTGATTCCCGCAGTGATTGGTGTCATCGCGACCGCGGTGACCGGTAACGCGGGGCAGGGACCGGATCATGACTACGCCACCAGCGCTGTGATTGTCTTTGCGCTCGCCGTTGCCACATTGAGCGGGCTCAAGATCACCGCGGCGATGACGGGGGTGACGCCAAGCCGCGCTGTGCTGATAGCGCAGGTTGTGTGCGGAGTGCTCGCGCTAGCGTATGGAGCCGAGCTGGTCTATCTGCTTAGCCCGGGCGCGGCGATGATCAGCTCGGACTTCGGTCGCCTCGGCCTGGTGGCCGGAGTTTTGCTGACGCTGGTGTGCCTGTCGGACGGCTGGGCGTTGGTCATGGGCCGGCCGGAATCCGATCGCCGGACACGCCTTACCGCGCTGGCCATGACGGCCGTCACGGCAGCGACAGCGGCGATGGCCGTTCAGACTGCGCCGCGATTCCTCACCCACAGGTTCACGGCCTGGGACGTTTTTCTGGGTTACGAGCTGCCGCAGCCGCCTAACATTGTCAGGTTTGTCACCGTGTGGCGGTTCGACAGCCTCATCGGCGCTGCTGCCATCGCCCTCGGGATCGGATATCTAGCGGGCTTCGTCTGGGTGCGGCGTGCCGGCAACACCTGGCCGGTGGGCAGACTGGTGGCGTGGTTAACCGGGTGTGTCGCACTGGTATTCACCAGCGGCTCAGGCGTGCGAGCGTACGGTTCGGCGATGTTCAGCGTGCACATGGCCGAACATATGACGTTGAATATGTTCATCCCGGTCCTGCTTGTTCTGGGCGGACCGGTCACCTTGGCGCTTCGTGCTTTGCCCGCGGCCGGTGATGGACAGCGACCCGGACCGCGCGAATGGCTGACCTGGCTGATGCACTCCCCCATGACGGCCTTCCTTTCCCATCCGATCACGGCCTTCATCCTGTTCGTGGGGTCGCCGTACATCGTTTACTTCACACCGCTGTTCGATACCCTGGTGCGTTATCACTGGGGCCACGAGTTCATGGCCATTCACTTCTTGCTGGTCGGATATCTCTTCTACTGGGCAATCATTGGTATCGATCCGGGGCCGCGCCGACTCCCCTATCCGGCGCGGATTGGCCTGTTGTTTGCTGTGATGCCATTCCACGCCTTCTTCGGGATCGCGCTGATGACAATGACATCGGCAGTTGGTGCCGGGTTCTACCGCTCCGTCAATCTGCCGTGGCTGGCGAGCATTGATGCTGACCAGCATATGGGTGGCGCAATCGCCTGGGGCGCAACGGAATTACCTGTCGTCATCGTCATCGTGGCGCTGGTGGCCCAGTGGGCGCGCCAGGACCGCCGAGTCGCTGTCCGTGAGGACCGACATGCCGACAGCGGCTACGCCGATGACGACCTAGATGCATACAACGCGATGCTGCGCGAGCTGTCCCGCATGCGTCGATGACAAGACCGCTTGTCGTCGATGCGCCCCGCGCGCCCAGGTATGCGGTGACTCTGTCATGGGGTGTCGAGGACCTGGCTGTACTCGGTCAGATCCAAGGCAGCGGATTGAAACGTTGCGGGCGTGTTGCCCTCGACGAGGTGGTGGGCAAAGTTCTGCATAGTGGCGGCGTAGACGAGGGTAGCTGCCAGCGGATAGACCAACACTTTGACGCCGAGGTCAGCGAACTGGCGTGGCGTTAGCTCAGGTGTTTTGCTGGCAACTGCGTTAAACATGATGGGCACATCAATAACCTGAACGGCGGTTTCGATCTCTTTCGGTGTTTGGAGCATCTCGATCAAAATCAGGTCGGCACCAGCGTCGGCGTAGCAGCGGGCTCGGCGCAGAGCCTCGTCAAACCCGCTGTTCAGCCGGGAATCGGTGCGGCCAATTATCAAGAACTCCGCACTACTACGCGCAGCGGTCGCGGCCCGAATCTTGGCGGCATGATCCTCAGCAGAGATCAACTCGATACCACCCATTGCGCCGCACCGCTTAGGGAAGACCTGATCTTCCAAATGGATCGCGGCCACGCCACTGGCTTCATACTCCCGCACAGTGCGCGCGACATTGTCGCGGTTGCCGTAGCCGGTGTCAGCATCGGCGATCACTGGCACCTGCACCGCACGTACCATTGCGCGGGCATGCGCGGTCATTTCAGTCATCGTTAACAGCCCGACATCGGGAGCCGCCAGCAATGACGCCGACACACCGTTGCCGGTCATATACACCGCGCGAAAACCGGCCCGCTGAAAAATCCTGGCAGCCAACCCATCGTGGGCACCGGGTGCCACCAGCAGGTCCTCACACGCCAACAGCGACTTCAAACTTGTCACCGCATAACGATATCGGCAGACCCCGGCATTACCGCCTGCGGCGGGGAGGATCTGCGCTGCGGACGCGATCGCGCGGCCCCCTACAGCTACTCTGGCAGAATGCGTTTGTGTTGACGCCGGCTGAAAGATTCATGGGCGCCATGGTGCTGGTGGCGTCATTGGCGGTATCAGGCTGTGAGTCCAGACCGTCGGGAAGTCCAACGTCTGTGGTAGGGCCCCGGACCGGGCAGTGCGGCATTGTTGATCCATCGCTTGCCGAACTGGCTGCGGCTCGTGGGAAAGTGTTCGGTACCGCCTATCGCAGCACCTTCGCAGCGGGAGATCCGTGCTATCGCGAGGTGGCTACCACCGAGTTCGGTTCA
This sequence comes from Mycobacterium haemophilum DSM 44634, assembly GCF_000340435.2. Lineage (NCBI taxonomy): Bacteria > Bacillati > Actinomycetota > Actinomycetes > Mycobacteriales > Mycobacteriaceae > Mycobacterium > Mycobacterium haemophilum. The sequence continues at coordinate 2,327,388 of NZ_CP011883.2, read as the reverse complement.
CTGACAACCGAAATCGGCACCATGATGAACACCATCGAGCCGGCCCCAGGAGTGTTCGACTTCCACGAGGCAGACTCGGTGGCCGCTGTCGCCGCAGACACTCATCGAGATTTCCAGATTCACGCCCTGATATGGGATCCCCTCGATCAGCCCCAGTGGCAGATTGTGCCTCAATCCATCAAAGGGCTGCCATCGGACCAACGCCACCAGCTGATGATCGATACGGTCACCACGATCATGAACCGCTATGCCGGCAAAGCCAGCACCGTCACCGTCGTTAACGAAGCTTTCGATCAGCTGGGCCAACTGCAACCCACCGTGTGGTGGGACACCACCCACAGCGACCAATACATTTTCGACGCGTTCCGTGCCGCGCGTCTGGCGGACCCGAAAGGCCTGCTGTTCTATAACGAACACAGCGCCGAAACGCACAGCGACAAATCCAACGCCGTCTACGACCTCGTCAAACGCCTGCACGACACCAAGATCAGTGTCCTCATCGATGGTGTGGCGGTCACAAAATCTCTCATCGATGGCATTGGATTCCAAGGCCACATGCTCGGTGGCAAAGACCAACAGCCCTCGACCTCCGACATGGCCTCCAACTTGCAACGCTTCGCCGATCTGGGATTACAGATCCGGTTCACCGAATTGGACGTGCGCATTCCGGTGGCTAACGGCGTAGCCGACCCAGCCGACCTGGACCGTCAACGCCAGGTCTACAAGACCATGACGCAACTGTGCCTCAACCAATCTCACTGTACCGGCATCACGCTATGGGGATTCACCGACAAACGGTCCTGGATCACAGACTACCCCGACACCTTCTCCGGATACGGAGCTGCTACCCCCACCACAACCACTTATGCCCGGAAGCCCGCCTGGACAGGGATCACCGACGCTCTCGCTTGACAATTACAGTAGCTATTGCCGTTGTATTTGGGAGGGCCCAAAGTTGCGTAGCCGCAAGCTGTTTGACACCACGAAAAACGACGAAAACGCCATGGCGGCACCGGCGATCAGAGGATTGAGCAGGCCACCGGCGGCGATGGGGATTGCCGCAACGTTGTAGCCGAACGCCCAGATCATGTTGGTCCGAATTGTCCGCATGGTGGCACGCGCCAGATCCAGTGCGCACGGAACGACATCGAGGCTGTCGCGGACCAGGATGATATCGGCGGCGCCGATCGCGACATCGGTGCCGCGCCCCATCGCCAAGCCCAAATCGGCACATGCCAAGGCGGGTCCGTCGTTGATGCCGTCTCCGATCATCGCGACTGTGTGCCCCTGATCACGCAGTCGTTGGATAACGTCGACCTTGGCTTCGGGCAGCACATCGGCGACGACGGTGTCGATATCTACTTGTGCTGCAACCGCACGCGCGGCGGCCTGATTATCACCGGTGAGCAGAATTGTGCGCAGCCCGCGGCTGCGCAGTGCTGCGACAGCGTCGGCAGCTGAATCCTTGACGGTGTCGGAGATCGCGACAGCTCCACAGGCAACACCATCGACCGACACGAAAACCACCGTCTCGCCGCGAGACTCGCCTTCGCGCCGTGCGGAGTCGAGGGTGGCGTCGCACGGCGCATTCCGGGTAACCCAGGACGGCTTGCCGACTTCGACATGGTGCTCAGCGACAACTCCCGATACGCCGCATCCGGCAAACGCGACGAAGTCGGCGACCGGACGCGGATCTGCAGACGCGGCCACGATAGCCGTTGCCACCGCATGCTCAGAGGCCGCTTCAACTGCGGAGGCGAGCGCCAGAACTTCACCGGAATCCCACCCGCCGGTTGACGTTACCGTGCTCACGCTCAGCTGTCCGAGTGTCAACGTGCCGGTCTTGTCGAATACCACGGTGTCGACCGCATGGATCGTCTCCAGCGCTCGGTAACCCTTGATGAAGATCCCCAATTGGGCGCCCCGGCCGGAAGCGACCATCATGGCGGTGGGGGTAGCGAGCCCGAGCGCGCAAGGACATGCGATCACCAAGACCCCGAGCACCACGGAGAAAGCGCGATCTGGGCTGGCTCCAGCCAACAGCCAAGCGGCACCCGCCAATCCGGCGATGACAAATACCGTCGGCACGAACACGGCCGCGATGCGGTCAGCGAGGCGCTGCGCGCGAGCCTTCTGCGCCTGTGCGTCCTCGACGAGACGGACCATCGCAGCAAATTGGGTATCGCCACCGACTGCGGTGGCCTCGATCACCAGGCGGCCGTCGAGCACCGTGGTGCCGCCCACCACGGTGGCCGCCGGCGACGCGCGTACCGGTCTGGCCTCACCAGTCATCGCGCTCATATCGATCGCCGCGGTGCCGTCGATAACCACACCGTCGGCGGCAATGGTCTCGCCGGGCCGTACCACAAAGTGCTGTTGCTGTTTGAGCTCTCCGGCCGGTATCACCAGCTCCGCCCCAGTGGGCAGCAGGACAGCTACATTTTTGGCACCCAAGGTAGCGAGCGCGCGTAGTGCACTGCCAGCCTTGGATTTGGCGCGAGCTTCGAAGAACCGACCCGCAAGAACAAAGACGGTGACTCCCGCGGCAACCTCCAGGTAGATCGAGTCGCTGTGCAGGATCGCCTGCCAAATTCCGTGGGTCTGCCGGGGCCGTGTGGCGACGAAGATCGTCGACAGCGACCAACCGGTGGCCGCCACGATGCCCACCGAAATCAACGTCTCCATGGATGCGGTCCGATGGCGCGCGTTGCGCAGCGCAACACGGTGGAACGGCCACGCGGCCCATGTCACGATCGGGGCTGCTAGCGCGGTAAGCAGGTATCCCCAGCCGGGGAATCTGTTGGTCGGCACGATCGCAAACATGGTCGATAGATCGGCCAGCGGCACGAACAACAGCGCCGCGACAAGGAGCCGTCGCAGCAGGTTGCGGGCATAATCGGCGTCAGGATCGGTTTCTTCGACGGCGGACTCCGCGTGCGCAGCCGCACGATATCCGGCCTGCTCAATTACCTGGCACAACTCATCGACCGCGATGTCGGCGGCATCGATGGTCGCAACTCGGGTAGCGAAGTTGACTGATGCGCGGACACCGGGAACCTTGTTCAGCTTCGTTTCGACCCGGCTCGCGCAGGCCGCGCACGACATGCCAGCAACATCCAGCTGGATACGTCGCACGGACTCACGGTTAGTGTCCTCCACAAGCGGAGCCGTCACGACCCTCCTCACATCGGCGTATTGCACCGTCAGCCTACAAGCGCAACCGCGGGCGCCTTAACAAAGCAGCCGCGGTTAGCTGGGCCCCCGGCCCGCATGCTTTCGCAACCACTCCCGCTGGCGACGGATAAATGCCGCATCGACGACATTCCCATGACCCGGGACGTAGATGGCGTCGGGGCCACCGATTGCGACGAGCCGTTCTAGCGTTGCCGGCCACGCGGCTACATCGGAATCGGCGTCGATGGCGGGGTCGGCTGACTCCTCGACCAGATCGCCGGTGAACACCACAACCACGCCGCCGTCGGTGTCCGTGCCAGGCGCCACCACCACTAGGTCCGAAGTGGTATGTCCACGGCCCAGATGGGCAATGGTCACACTCCGGTCGCCGAGATTGATGACAGCGTCGTAGACCCCGTGGTGTGGCGGGCGCAGCGCTGCGATCGCGCGGTCGATCTCGGTGGCGTCCGCACCGTGGTGCAGCGCATCGCCGCGGAGCTGATCGGTAGCCGACGACAAGTATTCGACAACCTCTGGTGCGCAGTATATTTCGGCTCCGGCGAACACCGAGGAGCCCAGGACATGGTCGAAGTGCTTGTGCGTCAACACAACATGGGTGATCGGGCTGCTGGCAAGCTGCCGAACGTCGGTGTCGATCGCAGCCGCTTCGGCGAGCGTGGTGCCGGTGTCGACGAGCACCGCACCGGCATGGCCCAGCACCAACCCGACTGTGACGTCGCAGAACGGCAACCGACAGCGATACACGCTTTCGGTCAGCTGCTCCCAGGCGAAATGCACAAAGAACAAGGTAGCCGCCGGCCATACAGCGCGACGGGTGTGCAACGATCACCAGGTAATCCTGCTAGCGGTATCCGGGGGAGGAAACGATGCGCGCAGTCGTCATCACCAAGCACGGCGACCCATCGGTCTTGCAGGTGCAGCAGCGGCCCGACCCGCCCCCGCCGGGCCCGGGCCAGCTGCAGGTGGCTGTACGTGCCGCCGGAGTGAACTTTGCTGACCATCTCGCCCGCGTCGGCCTATACCCAGACGCACCGAAACTGCCGGCAGTAGTCGGTTACGAAGTCGCCGGGTCGGTGGAGGCCGTCGGGGATGGCGTCGATGCGAACCGTGTCGGCGAACGAGTCTTGGCCGGTACACGATTCGGCGGATACGCGGAAATCGTCAACGTTGCGGCAGCCGACACGATAGCGCTCCCCGACGGGGTGAGCTTCGAACAGGGCGCCGCAGTCCCGGTCAACTACGCGACTGCATGGGCAGCGCTGCTGGGCTACGGGTCGCTGCGTGCCGGCGAACGGGTATTAATTCACGCAGCGGCGGGTGGCGTGGGCATCGCGGCCATTCAACTCGCAAAGGCGGCCGGCGCCGAAGTACACGGCACCGCATCGCCGGGAAAGCACCAGAAGCTTGCCGAGCTGGGTGTGGACCGCGCCATCGACTACCGCCGCGACGGCTGGTGGAAGGGCCTCGGCCGCTACGATCTTGTGCTCGACGCATTAGGCGGCACTTCGCTGCGACGTTCTTATGATCTGCTGCGCCCCGGCGGAAGGCTTGTCGGCTATGGGATTTCGGCAATGCAACAGGGTGAGAAGCGCTCGCTGCGCAGGGTAGCTCCACACGCGTTGTCGATGCTGCGTGGCTTTAACTTACTCACCCAACTCGAGGAATCGAAAGCCGTGATCGGCCTGAACATGCTGCGATTGTGGGACGATCGCGGCACGCTCGAGCCGTGGATTACGCCGCTGACCAAGGCGTTGCAGGACGGTACGATCTCGCCGGTCGTCCACGCGGCCGTACCTTTCGCGGAAGCGCCCAAGGCGCACCGAATCCTGGCGGCACGGGAGAACATCGGGAAGGTCGTGCTGATGCCGTAAGTGGTGATGCCGTGCGCCACAGGGCTACCTTCTCGAACAACGGTTAGCAACAATATCCAGTATGGAATCCGCTACGGCGAGCACGCTGCACCGAATCATGTCGGCCATCGCGGGCCTGGCACTCCTAGTGGTGGTGTCCGGCTGCGCTGGCGACCATGTCAGCCGAATGACGGCGCCAGCCGTGCCGAAAGTGACAACGGTCGGTCGAACTTTGGCAACCGCGCCGGGCGTTGGCCCATTGACGATCACAAGTCCCGCCTTCTCCGACGGTGCACCGATCCCAGTGCAATACACCTGCAAGGGCGCCAACATCGCGCCGCCGTTGACCTGGGTGGCGCCGTCGGAAGCGGCCCTCGTGGTGGACGACTCGGACGCCCCCGGCGGAACTTACGTCCACTGGATCGTAATCGGAATCGCCCCCGGCCCCGGAAGCACCGCGGATGGTCAGACTCCTGCCGGAGGCAGCGTCTTGCCCAACTCCACCGGACATCCCGCGTACAGCGGGCCGTGCCCGCCGGCGGGCACGGGGACACACCACTACCGGTTTACCCTTTATCAGCTTCCGGCCACCCTCCAACTTCCGTCCGGATTAGCAGGAGTGCAGGCGGTGCAGGCGATAACACGGGCCACAATCGGGCAGGCCCAGCTGACCGCAACATTCGGCGGCTAACGCAGCCCGCGGCAGTCGGCTTTCCCGCTGATCGCGATACTTCAGAGCAACATGTAGCTACCGGGCGCTCGGTGTGCGCCTCATAGTTGTTGGAGTAGTTAATCTTCTGCCACAGCATCGCTTCTCGATGATGAGCGCGGTCCGGGGAGATCGCCGGCCGTGGCGGCGTCGAAGATCGCGCCCGTGTTCATGGCCGCCCAGTACCCCTCAATAACCCCTTAATGCAGAGGTGACCACTCGGAGGTCCGCAGCAGCCGGGTGGTCCACTGATCACGCAGATCCAGGGCGTCGTGCAGCCAGGTTCCAGGGGCGCGGTACTCAGCGGGGATATGGGTCCGAAGCAGATCGAGCAACGCCTCTGGCCTACTAATGCGCTGCATTAGGATCACCTCACGGCGCACATGGCTGCCGAGGGCGGGCTGGAATGCAGCATGCATTGTCAGCATCGACATTGGCTGTTCGAGGCTCCTGGCGTACACGTCGCCGCATCTGACAATGTATTCCTCGAACTTGTCCTCGTAGGGCCACATGGTGTCTTCCATGTAGAGGCTCATCTCATGCTCTCGTCCATCGACTGGCACCTCATCGAACGACATCTCGAGCAGTGGCGACCACGGAAGCGCTACCAGCAGCTTCGCCTCGACCTCATGGCGAAGCGCGTCCAGGTTGCGCATCCACTCCCGCAGATCGCCCTTCTGGACCCGCCGGGTCAAGCGCTCCCATGCCGTTCCATCGCGAACCGCGGTTACCGTGATCACGGTGTAGGCGGGACCGCTGCCGTGCGCCTGGTTGGTGTACCACAGCAACCGGGCCTCGTCGGTCTCGGCGAGCATGGGCATCCAGCCCTCTCGAAATGCGGCCTCGAAGTCATCTTCCGCGCGCCCGCGCACCTTGTGTACCTCGTGCATGAACAGCACGCTGTGACCTCCCACCCCTGGTGCTGGAACCGGAGAACACCCTCGTTCAGACGGACGGTATGCCCCCACCGCGTTTGGCGTCGACGCTGGGTCTACATATGCACAATAGTGCACGGTAGGTGACCTAGACAGCTGTGTTGAGAATCTGGGCAAAGTGCGGCGGACAGCCTAGCCGTCACCGCTGCGCGCCGGTACGCAGCGACATCGTGGTCGGTGAAATTGTCAGACCCTACGTGCAAGGTGGCGTCAACACGATGACCGCCGCACGAAAGGGACAACGATGTGCTGGATATGCGATCGCCCGGGCAGCACCAAAGACGATTACCTCGACCACCTGCGGGCGACGATTCGCAGGCGCGGCTGGGCGGTGCAATACGTCGAAAGCGATCGAGTGCCCTACGCGTATACCCTCGGCCTGACCCGCCACGGGTTGCCCGAGTTCTTGATGACTGGCATCTCACCCCAGCAAGCCGCGCAACTGCTGGTTGGTGTTGCCCGATCAGCTCCAGGTTTGCGCCCGCCGAATCCCGGTGAGCGACTTAGCCTTAGCGCCAGCACCGTGGTGGAAGTCGTCGAGATCGAGCATCCCGATGCGCACATGGACTCCGCGATCGCGATTTACGGCAGCAAGGTGACGGCGCTGCAGCTGGTCTGGGCTGACAGACATGGTCGCTGGCCCTGGGCGCCGGGCTTCAACGATGGTCGAAGCGTTCAACCGGTGCTAGGTGCGCGGGCCTCGCCAAACTCTTGACCGATTCCAGAAAAGAGAGTCATATTGTCAGTGTGTCCCCGATGTCGGACTACGCGGAGCAATTGCGCGTGGCTGATTTACGTGTGACCCGTCCACGGATAGCCGTGCTCGAGGCGGTGGACGCGAACCCGCACGCCGACACCGAAACGATCTTTGGTGTCGTGCGTGCCGGACTGCCCGAAGTTTCCCGGCAGACCGTGTACGACGTACTGCATGCCCTGACCGACGTGGGTCTGGTGCGGCGAATCCAACCTTCGGGTTCGGTCGCTCGCTACGAGTCGCGGGTCGGCGACAACCACCATCACATTGTCTGTCGGTGCTGCGGGGCAATCGCAGACGTCGATTGTGCGGTCGGGGAGGCGCCGTGCCTGACCGCCTCCGACCATAACGGCTTCCTTCTCGAGGAGGCTGAAGTCATCTACTGGGGGCTATGCCCGGACTGCTCGACATCAGACACTCCGCGATCACACCCGTGATCACGGGCCGATACACCCACTCCCGGAAGGAATGCCGTGCCCGAGGAACACCCGCCCATTGCTGAAGCCACCACGGACGCCGCTGAGAGCGGCGGTTGCCCGGTCGTCGGTCACATCAAATACCCCGTCGAGGGCGGCGGGAACCAGGACTGGTGGCCGAACAAGCTCAACCTGAAGATTTTGCATCAAAACCCAGCCGTAGCCGACCCGATGGGTGAGGCGTACGACTACGCCGCGGAGGTCACGACCATCGACGTCGATGCCCTCAAACGAGACATCGACGACGTGATGACCACCTCGCAGCCGTGGTGGCCCGCCGACTACGGCCACTACGGCCCGTTGTTCATCCGGATGGCGTGGCACGCCGCAGGCACCTACCGCATTGAGGACGGCCGCGGCGGCGCCGGAGCCGGTATGCAGCGGTTCGCACCGCTCAATAGCTGGCCCGACAACGTTCTCCTGGACAAGGCCCGCCGGCTGCTGTGGCCGGTCAAGAAGAAGTATGGGAAGAAGCTCTCGTGGGCCGACCTAATCGTCTTCGCTGGCAATCGCGCGCTGGAATCCATGGGCTTCAAGACCTTTGGCTTCGGTTTCGGCCGGCAGGACTGGTGGGAGCCCGATAACGTCTACTGGGGCAAGGAGGCCACCTGGCTCGGCGACGAGCGCTACACCGGCGTCCGGGACCTCGACAAGCCCTTCGGCGCCGTGCAGATGGGTCTGATCTACGTGAACCCCGAAGGCCCCAATGGCAACCCGGACCCGATTGCCGCGGCGGTGGACATCCGCGAGACATTCGGCCGGATGGCGATGAACGACGTCGAGACGGCCGCGCTGATCGTTGGCGGCCACACCTTCGGCAAGACACATGGCGCCGGCAGGGCCGACCTCGTCGGCCCTGAGCCCGAGGCCGCACCGTTGGAGCAGATGGGCCTCGGTTGGAAGAGCTCCTTCGGCACCGGCATGGGCGGCGACGCGATGGGCAGCGGCCTCGAGGTGGTGTGGACGAACACCCCGACGAAGTGGGACAACAGCTTCCTCGAGATCCTGTACGGCTACGAATGGGAGCTGACTAAGAGCCCCGCTGGTGCCTGGCAGTACACCGCGAAGGACGGTGCTGGTGTGGGCACCATTCCCGACCCGTTCGACCCGTCGAAGAAGCGGGCCCCGACCATGCTGACGACCGACCTGTCGATGCGGTTTGACCCGATCTATGAGCAGATCACGCGCCGCTGGCTGGAGCACCCCGAGGAATTGGCCGACGAGTTCGCCAAGGCCTGGTACAAGCTGATCCACCGCGACATGGGGCCCGTCACCCGCTACCTCGGGCCGCTGGTTCCCAAGGAAGTCCTGCTGTGGCAGGACCCCATCCCTGGCGTAACGCATGACCTCATCGGTGCAGCCGACATCGCGGCCCTCAAGAGCCAGATCCTGTCATCGGGTTTGACTGTCTCGCAACTGGTTTCCACCGCATGGGCGGCGGCGTCGTCGTTCCGCGGTAGCGATAAGCGTGGCGGTGCCAACGGTGGTCGTATCCGTCTGCAGCCACAAGCCGGGTGGGAGGTCAATGAGCCCGACGAACTAGCACAGGTGGTACGCACACTGGAAGGGATTCAGGAGTCCTTTAACTCCTCGGCGAACGGTAATACCAAGGTGTCGTTCGCTGATCTGGTCGTGCTCGGCGGGTGCGCCGCGGTGGAGAAGGCGGCCTTAAACGCCGGACACCCCGTTATGGTGCCTTTCCGGCCGGGCCGCGCGGATGCGTCGCAGGAGCAGACCGATGTGGAGTCCTTCGCCGTGCTCGAGCCGAAGGCAGACGGCTTCCGTAACTATCTCGGAAAGGGCAACCCGTTGCCGGCAGAGTACATGCTGATCGACAAGGCGAATCTGTTGACGCTGAGCACTCCGGAGATGACGGTGTTGGTTGGTGGTTTGCGCGTGCTCGGCGCGAACTACAAGCAGTCGCCGTTAGGCGTGTTCACCTCGACACCCGGGTCGCTAACCAACGATTTCTTCGTGAACTTGCTCGACATGAACACGACGTGGTCGCCGTCGACGGCCGACGACGGGACTTACCAGGGTAAGGATGCCAACGGAAACGTGAAATGGACGGGCAGTCGCGTGGACTTGGTCTTCGGGTCGAATTCAGAGTTGCGCGCGGTTGCCGAGGTCTATGGAGCTGATGACGCGCAGCAGAAGTTTGTGCAGGACTTCGTCGCTGCGTGGAACAAGGTGATGAACGCTGACCGGTTCGATCTGGTCTGACGGCCACACGGCACCGCGCGAGCTGAGCCCGGCGCCTTAGCGGTTCGACATCGCTCGCCCACCCGGTACGCTGGTGTTCTATGTGGTCGAAGGCTGCACCGGCTGCCGCGAGATTTGTTCTTGCGGGCGTGATGGCGGCGGGTTGGGCTGCGTCGATGGGTGTTGCCGGCGCCGATCCGGAGCCGGCGCCGCCGCCCGCACTGAAGACGACCATCGACCACGACGGCACATATGCGGTGGGGACCGACATCGCGCCCGGCACGTACAGCTCCGCGGGACCTGTCGGCAACGGGACGTGTTATTGGAAGCGGATCGGCAACCCCGATGGCGCCCTCATCGATAACGCCCTGAGCAAAAAGCCGCAGGTGGTGCAGATTGAGGCGAGTGACAAAGCGTTCAAGACCACCGGCTGCCAGCCCTGGCAGCAGACGAGTGACGCCACCGCACCAACCGATCTCTCCGGGCCGGCAGCAGGGGCTCAACTGCAAAACAATCTCGGGATCCTCAATGGGCTGCTCGCCCCAAACGGACAGCAAGTGCCGCGGCCCTGATCGCCACCCGCCGCACGCAGACGGCTGAACCGGTTTCTCGGTTACGGTGCTGCCGTGGCAAGTAGCGGGCAACAGGTTGTCGTCATTGGTGCCGGCGTGAGTGGCTTAACATCGGCGGTCTGTCTGGCCGAAGCCGGGTGGCCGGTGCGGCTGTGGGCTGCCGCGATGCCGCAGCAGACGACCTCCGCGGTCGCGGGGGCCATCTGGGCGCCGCCACGGCCAGCGGACCGTGCCACTACATCGCTGGCCTGGACCCAACACTCGCTGCGGGTATTTCGTGAACTGGCCAACGACCCCAGCACTGGGGTGCGGATGGCGCCGGCGTTGACCGTCGGCGACTTGCCTGGGGCCGACGCGATGGGGCTGGCCGCCAAGCTGATCCCCGACCTGCGGCCGGCGGACTTGGCCGACCTCCCGGACGGCTTCGATGCCGGGTTTCTCGGCACCATGCCGATGATCGATATGCCCCAATACCTCGACTACCTGACAGCGCGGCTGGCTGCGGCCGGCTGCGAAATCGAAACTCGTTCGGTCCGGTCGCTGGCCGAGGTCGCAGACACTGCACCGATAGTGGTGAACTGCGCCGGTCTCGGCGCGGCAGCCCTCGCGGACGATGACACGATGCGGCCACTGTTTGGTCAACATGTAGTCCTCACCAATCCTGGTCTGCAGCAACTCTTTTTGGAAGTCAATAGCGGCTCGGAATGGACCTGCTACTTCCCCCATCCCCTGCGCGTGGTGTGCGGTGGCATCAGCATCCCCGGCCGCTGGGACACCACCCCAGACCCCGCGGTGACTGACCGGATCCTGCAGCGCTGCCGAAGGATCGAGCCGCGGCTCGGCGAGGCCGCAGTGATCGAGACGATTACCGGGCTGCGGCCCGACCGTTCGTCGCCCCGAGTGGAGGTCGAGCTCAGCGGGCCGGTGCGGTACATCCACAACTACGGCCACAGCAGCAGCGGTGTGACCTTATCGTGGGGGTGCGCACGCGACGTAGTACGCCTTGTCGGCGGTGATCGTCAGCCACCGGACGCAAAATGGCGGATGACGCGATGAGCATCATGACAGGCGACGTTCGCTGGACCCCGTCTGGTGTGCGGTTGCGCCGACGAGCCAGTCGTGGCGGGGATCTGAACTGGCTATTTCTTCCCGGCGGCCCAGGAATCGGCTCGCAGAGCCTGCATGAACTGGTCGACGCCGTCGCTGCGCCCGGCTGCTCGTGGATGGTCGATCTTCCCGGAGATGGCTCCAATATCAATGCTCCAGGCGCGCCCGTCGACCCCTACAGCCTATGGCCCCAGGTCCTCCTGGAAGCCGCACAGGCCGTTGCACATCCGGTGTTTGTCGGGCATTCCACCGGAGGCCACTACCTGCTGTCAGTTCCGGCGTTAGATGCATGTCTAGCAGGGCTGGTGCTTATCAGCTCCGCCCCTGATGCATCCTGGCTACCGGTGTTCGAGCAGATGACGCGTGACAATCCCCTACCGGGTGTCGAGCAAGCCAGCGCCCGTTACGAATCTGATCCCACTAACGAACGCCTACGCATCCTCGCTATCGAGTCTGCGCCGTGGAACTTCACCAGCCACAGCATGGTCCAGGGGGCAGAAATTCTAGCCCGAATGCCATATAACAGTCAGGCGGTGCAATGGTCAGCTGCTCATTTCGATCGCGGCTACCAATTGGCCTGGTGGCCAACGCAATTACCCACACTCATTGTGAGTGGCTCAGCGGACCGGATCGTGACGCAAACGTTGTGGCAGGATAAACGCTTCGGCACCCCGAACACGACCTGGTGCGTCATCGACGAAGCGGGCCACTTCCCCTGGATCGAACAACCAACTGCTGTACACGACGCCTTCGCGGCGTTGGCGGAACGGATCTGCATGCGCTGAGCTACGGAGGTTGGTGGGCTCTCAGCCGCGGGTGCGGCGCCCGGCACCTCGAATCAGCATCGACAACGCCCAGCTCACGATCGACAACACGATCGCAGCCCAGATTGCGGTCCACCAGAAGTGGTCGATTTGCAGTCCCCAGTGGGTGGTGTGCTCCGTGATTCGGGCCGTGATCCACAGCATCAACGCGTTGACGACGACGTGAAACAGGCCAAGGGTCAAGATATACAGCGGGATCGACAAAATCTGCACGATTGGCTTGATGATCGCGTTGACCAAACCGAAGATCACCGCCACCACGAAGATGATCCCTACTCTCTGCAAGGTCGTGTTGCCGCCGACAAAGCTCAGGCCGTGGACGAACTGGGTGACAACCCATAACGCCAAACCGGTCAACGCGGCGCGAACAAGAAAAGGGCCCATGCCGAGAGATCTTGCCATCGAGCGCCCTAATTGAGGGCATAGAAACGCTGCGCGTTCAACCCGCCAATTTGACGCGCGCCTCGTTGCTGATGTCGGTGCGGGTCCGCAGCGGCTTGGTGCTTTGCGGCCATTCGCCGTCCCAATGTGGGTAGTCGCTGGCGAACATGATGAAGTCGGTGCCGAGCACGTCGCGCCAGCCGCGCTCGACCCAGTTTCCCCGCTTCCGGTAATGCTCGTGCAGGCGATCGATGAAGAATGGGACCCAGCCGGCGCCGGCTTCCAGGAAGACGACCCGCAATTGCGGATGGCGGTCGAACACTCCGCCCGAGACGAATGCCGAGCGCCGGCGGGACCAGAGTCGCGACTAACCCCAGGCTGGGATACAACACCATCGTGTCGATGTGATCGCGGTCGGCGTCTCCCAGCACGCCCCGGGCTGACCTGCAATTGATATCGGGTGCCGTGGTAATCCCATGCTCGGGTGGGCAACCAGCGCCGGGACCTTGGTCTTCGGGGTAGTTGCGGCCTTCGAGGGTCAACCGCAGCCGCCTGTCGGTACTGGGTTTCACGCGATCAGGCCGGCGTTTGAGGTCTTCGATCGCCAGCGAAGAATTCTCGGCGACGTGTCCGTCGGCATCGATGATTCTCAGGTATTCGGAACTTACTCGGGCGGGTCGCGCGTGCGCCATCGCTTCGGGTACGCCACGATGCTTCCGTGACAACTCAACGGATCACCGGTGATCAACGGAACTCGTTCATTGCGGCAATGTTGGGCTGGACGATGGATGCCTTCGATTACTTCATCGTGGTGTTCGTCTATGCCGACATCGCAAAGGCTTTCCACCATAGCAAGGCTGAGGTCGCGTTCATTACCACGGCCACCCTGGTCATGCGCCCGGTGGGCGCATTGTTGTTTGGGCTATGGGCCGACCGGGTCGGTCGGCGACTCCCGCTGATGGTGGACGTCATGTTCTATTCGGTGGTGGGATTCTTATGCGCGTTCGCGCCGAACTTCACCGTGCTGGTGATCCTGCGGTTGCTCTATGGCATTGGTATGGGCGGCGAATGGGGGCTGGGTGCCGCGCTTGCGATGGAGAAGGTGCCCGTCGAACGTCGCGGCTTTTTCTCCGGGCTGCTGCAGGAGGGCTACGCGTTTGGCTATTTGCTGGCGAGTGTGGCATCGCTGGTGGTGATGGACTGGTTGCACTTGTCCTGGCGGTGGTTGTTCGGCCTGAGCATCATCCCGGCCCTGATCAGCCTGATCATCCGCTACCGGGTGCAGGAATCTGAGGTCTGGGAAGCCGCCCAAGACCGGATGAAGCTGACTAACACCAGAATCCGCGACGTGCTGCGTGACGGGGCGATCATCCGCCGCTTCGTCTATCTGGTGCTACTGATGACCGCCTTTAACTGGATGAGCCACGGCACCCAGGACGTCTACCCGACATTCTTGGGGGCCACTTCCAACCACGGTGCCGGGCTGGCCAGCTCGACCGTCAAGTGGATCGTGGTGGTCTACAACGTCGGAGCCATCATCGGCGGGCTGTACTTCGGCACGCTGTCACAGCGGTTCAGCCGACGCAACACCGTCGTGTTCTGCGCGCTGCTAGGGCTGCCGATCGTGCCGCTGTTCGCCTACTCACACGCCGCGGCGATGTTGTGCCTCGGCTCGTTCCTGATGCAGGTCTGCGTGCAGGGTGCGTGGGGTGTCATCCCCGCGCACCTGACCGAGATGTCGCCGGACGCCATCCGTGGCCTCTACCCCGGCGTCACCTACCAGCTCGGCAATTTGCTTGCGGCGTTCAATCTGCCCATCCAGGAGCACCTGGCCGAGTCCCACGGCTACCCCTTCGCGTTGACCGCCACGATAGTGCCGGTGTTACTCGCCGTCGCGATACTGACGCTGATCGGCAAGGACGCGACTGGAGTCCGCTTTGGTACTGCCGAAACCGCTTTTCTCCCAACAGAAGTGACGTGATCTAACCGGTATTGCTGAGCGCACGGCGCAGCAGGTGCATCGCCACAGTCGTCGAGCGCTCACGGATGTCGGATCGGTTCCCGGGCAGCCGCAGTGTCCGGGTGAGCGCCGGGCCTCTGTCGGCAAGCATCACGGTGAAGCAGACAGTTCCGACTGGTTTTTCCGCGGTCCCCCCGCCCGGACCAGCGATTCCGGTGATCGCGGCGGCCGTATCGGCGCCGAAGCGCTGCAGCGCGCCCGCCGCCATCGCTTCGGCCACCGGTTCGGAAACCGCCCCATGCGCCGCGATCAGCGTCGGGTCGACGCCCAGTAGCGCAGCTTTGGCCTCGTTGGAGTAGGTGACCAGACCACCCGCCACGTAGTCGGATGAGCCGGGCCGTTCGGTCAGCCGTGCCGCCAGCAGACCTGCGGTACAGGATTCGGCCGTCGCGATCCGCCGGCCGGCCAGCAGGTGGGCGATTAGGTCATCCACGCGTGAGCCATCGTCGGAATAGAGCTGATGTCTGTGCCGGTCGCGCAGTAGCCGCGTTAACTCCGCATAGACGCTCGCGGCGTCCGGCTCGTAGCGCGTCACCATTTCGATCTCCCCGCGCCGCAAGCAGGTGGTGATCTCGAGCGAGTCAAACCCGGTGATCACAGCCTGCGCGTCACGCAGCGTCTCGGCGAGCCCCGACTCGGGCAGCCCGAACATCCGCAGGGTCTGCTGCCGGTAGATCGTTCGGCCGGCGATCGCTGCCCGCATGGCTGCGGTCTCGACGGCATTGCGCCACATCGGTTGCAGCTCACGCGGCGGTCCGGGAAGCACAACCACCGTCGGCTTGCCAGGCACCACCAGACCCGGCGCAGTGCCGACCGGGTCAAGCACCTGCGAACCGGCGGGAATCATCGCCTGCTTGTGGTTGGCGGCGCGCACCGCATCGAAGTCACCGGGATTGAAGTGCGCCATCAGTGACTTGAGGATGGCGGCAATCTTGTTTTCGAGCTCGACATCCAACACCATCTGGCGGCCACAGAAGCGTGCCACGGCCTCGACGGTCATGTCGTCGGCGGTGGGGCCCAGACCACCGCTAGTAACGATCAGGTCTACGCCCGCCTCTGCCATGAAGCGCAGCTGCGCGTCGATGTCGGCAGGGCGATCACCGCAGATCGTGATGTGTGCTAGCTCGACGCCGAGCTCGAGCAGCCGATCGGCGATCCAGGGGCCGTTCCTGTCTTGAACCCGGCCGGTGAGGACTTCCGTTCCGGTGACCACGATGCCCGCGCGTGCGCTCACCGCCATCAGCCTACGCATGAACTAGCCTGGGGCCGTGGCGAATGCGCCCCGAAAACACAGAACTCGCTACGCCAAGTGCGGCGATATGGACATCGCCTACCAAGTGCTTGGTGACGGTGCGACTGATCTGCTCGTGTTGCCGGGGCCGTTCGTTCCGATCGACTCGATCGACGATGAGCCGTCGCTGCACCGCTTCCACCAGCGCCTGGCATCGTTTTGCCGGGTGATCCGGTTTGACCATCGCGGAGTCGGTCTCTCATCGCGAACCTCCGCGATGAACCGGTTAGGACCGAAGTTTTGGGCCGAGGACGCGATCGCCGTGATGGACGCGGTTGGATGCCAGCAGGTAACGGTCTTCGCGCCGAGCTTCCATGCGATGAATGGACTTGTGCTTGCTGCTGACTATCCCGAGCGGGTGCGCAGCTTGGTGGTCGTCAACGGTGCTGCGCGCACCCTATGGGCGCCCGACTACCCGGTCGGTGCTCAGGCGCATCGCGCCGCGCCGTTCACGACGGTCGCACTCGAACCCGATGCTGTGGAGCAGGGTTTCGACGTACTGGGGGTCGTGGCGCCCAGTGTTGCCCACGACGACGCGTTTCGCTCCTGGTGGGATCTGGCCGGCAACCGTGCGGGGCCGCCCAGCATGGCCCGCGCCGTCTCCAAGGTGGTGATCGAAGGCGACGTGCGAGAAGCCCTGGGGCGCATTGGAGTCCCGACCTTGATCCTGCATCGTGTCGGTTCGACGTTCATTCCCGTTGGGCACGGTCATTACCTGGCCGAGCATATTGCTAGATCCCGCTTCGTCGAGTTGCCGGGCGCCGATGCCCTGTACTGGGTTGGCGACACCGCGCCGATGCTCGACGAGATCGAAGAGTTCATCACAGGTGTGCGGGGCGGGTTCGAGGCCGAGCGCGTACTGACCACCATCGTGTTCACCGACATCGTTGGCTCCACTGAACGCGCCGCGCTGCTGGGCGACAACCGGTGGCGCGACTTGCTGGACAACCACGACACCATCGTGCGCCACGAACTGCAGCGGTTCGGCGGTCGCGAAGTCAACACCGCCGGCGACGGATTCGTTGCGACGTTCGCCAGCCCCAGCGCCGCGATCGCCTGCGCGGACGAAATCGTGAATGCGGTCGGCGTGCTGGGTATCGAGGTGCGGGTGGGTATTCACGCGGGTGAGGTCGAGGTGCGCGGCGCCTTGAAAAATGACGTCGTTGGCATGGCCGTGCATATCGGTGCGCGCGTGGCAGCACTGGCTGGTCCCAGCGAAGTGCTGGTGTCCTCGACGGTGCGCGACATCGTCACCGGATCGCGGCGTGCGTTCGCCGAGCGAGGTGACCACGAACTCAGAGGTGTGCCAGGACGCTGGCGGCTGTATGCGTTGGTGCGTGATCGCGGCCGCGGCGGCTGATCCTGGGCGCCAATCTGCGAGACAATGTCGTGATGATCGAGTTAGAGGTGCTGCAGGCTGACGTGACCAAGCTCGAGCTCGATGCGATCGCCAACGCAGCCAATACCCAGCTGCGCCATGGTGGCGGCGTTGCCGCGGCAATCGCCCGCGCCGGCGGGCCGCAGGTGCAGCGGGAGTCGAAGCAGAAGGCCCCGATCGGACTTGGGGAGGCAGTGGAGACCACAGCCGGCGAGATGCCGGCGCGCTACGTGATTCACGCGGCGACGATGGAGCCGGGCGGTCCGACCTCAGCCGAGACCATCACCCGGGCCACCGGCTCGACTTTGCGTAAGGCCGATGAGCTCGGTTGCCGCTCGCTGGCGCTGGTGGCGTTCGGCACTGGCGTCGGCGGCTTTTCGCTCGACGACGCGGCGCGGCTGATGGTCGACGCTGTTCGGCAACACCAGGCCAGCTCGCTGCAGCGGGTGGTGTTCGCTGTGCACGGCGACGAGGCTGAGCGGGCATTCCGGGCCGTTGTGGGGGTATAGCGTCGATCGGGTGCTACGGGTCGATCGCCGGCTTAGCCAGATAACGCTCGATGGAATCCACCTTCTGCGTCATGGCGTCGGTGACCCCGGGCCGCCAGTCGACCTTGATTACTACGCTGGCCCGCGGTGCACGAGCAGCGACGGCCTCCACCGCGCGCTGCACCACCGCCATGACTTGTTCCCAGGTATCGCCTTCGATCACGGTGAACATTGAATCCGTCTTATTGGGCAAGCCGGAATCGCGGACCACTCGAACTGCGTCGGCAACGATTTCGCCGACGCCCTCGCCGACTCCTAACGGAGTGACCGAAAACGCGACCAGCACAGACACCTGATCAGCCTACCCAGTAACTCCGCGTTCAACGCCGCCCTGGCAGCATCGAGCCCCATGCGTGTTCTGGTGCAACGGGTCTCGTCAGCAGCGGTGTCGGTCGACGGCCAGGTGGTCGGCGCTATCCAGCCGGAGCGCCAGGGCCTGCTGGTGTTCGTCGGTGTTACCCACAGCGACAACCTTGACACGGCGCGACGGATGGCGGACAAGCTTTGGAATCTACGGGTCCTCGCTGACGAACAGTCCCCGGCCGACGTTAACGCGCCGATCCTGGTGGTCAGTCAGTTCACCCTCTATGCCGATACCGCAAGGGGCCGTCGGCCGTCCTGGAACGCGGCCGCTTCGGGTGTGGCCGCTGAGCCTCTGGTTTCGGCCGTCGCCGAAGCGTTGCGGGCGCTGGGTGCCTGCGTGGAAACCGGCGTATTCGGTGCCGACATGCGGGTCGAATTGGTCAACGACGGTCCAGTGACCCTGATGCTGGAGCTGTGACCGTGCCGTACAGTCGGCGGCGGTGGCGAATTTGGGCGGGAGGACCGATTTTGCTAGGCATTAAACTAACCCCAGCGGCCGCTAATTCCTTGCTCACATACTGCCACCCGGTGCAGCACCCCTCCAGCGCGAACCCTGCGTCCCCATCGGGACAATTCCCGGTCACCCGACTCCGCAACGTCTTTCGCGTCGCCGGACGGATCTGACCCGACGCACCAAACAGTCGTCGTCCACTTCGCCGATGGCTATGGGAGCGAGTTCGTACCGTTCCTAGGCGCACTATCCGTGCCCGCGGACATTTCCCGACCGAACAAAGCTGCCCTGAAGCTCTATACCTGATCACCCGGTCACTGGATCCAATCGGGCGGGGTAAGGCACGATGGGCGAAAAGGTGGAAGCCCGCACTCAACGCGTTCGCGATCACCTTCAACGGTCGGATCACCCCAACCGGCAGTTAACCAACATCAAGGTCGGATCCACCCACCGCTAATCGGACAGCTCCGAAGGTGTCATAGGATGACGTCCTGTAACTAAGTGATCGACAAATGGGGGTACTAATGACTTCTCCTGAAAAACTAGACTTAGTTGAGTCGGTAGCAGGCAGCTCATCGGCAGCAAGCCCAGAGGAGGGGGGAAGCCTAGCGAAAGCAGCAGACCCAGAGGAGCTGCGGCTAAATCCACTTGACCTGACTCAGGCATGTCGCGGTATGGCGGGGATTGCTGACCGAATTTCAACAACAAATCTGAGGTCGTCGGCAATGACCGAAATTCGACCGCCGGGAGGTGATAGCGTGTCAGCTCGGTTAGCGAGATCTTTTAATATTCGCGGGCAGCTATACCAGGAGCATACCGATCGGGGCGCGAACATCGCCAAGCTGTTCTCCCAGCGCCTGGAGGCTGGCGCATCTGCTTGTATAGAAACTGATTGTCATAACGGTAGGCAAATGTTGAGTCTCATGTAGCAAGGCTCCTTCATGCTCGCAGGCAGCCGCATCAGGTACATGCCGATGAACCATGATTCAGAACCCGTGGATAGCCCTCGGTGGAGTGACGCGATATCGGTGGCACCTTCCTGGTGAAGGATCATGGAGTCCTGTTGTCTGATCAAGAGTCAGCGTTGGCACGCTGGTTCGGGAAGATACGCCTTACATGCAAGTTATTCATGACGGCAGCGATTCCAACGCGGATGGTGCCGCGTTGCTGTCGATGTGGTGCTGCAGGCCCGAGGTCGGCTATTGCTCTATGCCGATCGGTGCACGGGCATCGTCAAGCAGTTTTCCCGGGCGTCTGGGGGACTGCCGCATACGCCAGTGGGGACAACAAGCGAGGACTGTGCCATAACTTTGCCACTCGCGGGTGGCTACCGGCGAGTAGGTCTACCAGTGATATGTGACGTAGAGTTTAAGGAAGGCAACTGAGATGATGGACTTCCATGCATTGGCGCCCGAGATCAACGCTAGCAATATTCGTGGTCCGGGTCCTGAGTCGATACTCCTCGCTAAAAGAACATGGGAAACCATGGCGGCCGAGTTGACTTCTGCGGCGATAGATTGGTCACGCAATGTTTCAGAGGCAAGTGTGGCGTTTCAAAGCCCGGCATTGGAATTTTTTTTAAAAGCGGCAAGTATATATGCTGAATGGTTGAATAAACACGTTGCCGCGGCCCAAGAAACCGCCACTGATCTCAATATCGCTGTGCACGCCTACGAAACTGCGGCCAGAGAGATGGTGCCGCAAGCGACGATAACGGCGAACCGTGCAGCGGCTTTAACTTTGAAAACAACCAACATTCTTGGACAATTCGCCACCAAAATCGCGGAGTTGGACCACCAATACCATGAATACTGGGATACTAATGCGAAAGTGATGGATAATTATCTGTGTGCGATCCTCTATGCCACGGGGGGGCCTTATAAAAATCAAATTGTACCAGCGCCGATGACATTCGTTCGCACTCTTAGGCAAGGTGTCGCTGCTGGTGCAGGATCAGCAGATATTAGCTACCGCTGACGAATACATATCCCTCAGCGTCGAGGACGTCTGATTGAGTATCTTTGCGCTAACCCTGGTCAGATACCTGCTGGTACATGCATCGATGGTAGCGCCGGGTCGGTGGAGGGGCAGTTGCTCTACTTGACCGACGCCGCGCAAAACGCCCTGTTCACTCGGATCGGCGAGTTGTGTGCACCGGGCAGCCGAATTGCCGTGGGCGCGCCCTGGGGTCACGTTTGGACCGCGAGCAACTCGCCGCGCTGGAAACGACCCATCCGGGGGTGAGTATGTCTGGTGACGTGGACTTCTCCGCTCTCACCTATGAACCAAAGACTGATCCGGCGCACCGGCTGGCTGCGCATGGATGGGCCGTGGAACCCGTTCGCAGCACACTGGAGTTGCAGGCGAGTTATGGAATGACTCCGGCGGATGTGGATGTGCAGATGGACAGTTTCATGCGCTCCCAGTACATCGCGGCAACTCGGTGACGGTGGAGTCGGTATCGGAGCAGTTGTGGGTGGCGCATACCCCCGGTGATCTGGCGCGGCCGCGATGACAGGCCGTAGTTTCGACGTGCTGAACCAGGCCCCCTGGCCACGTCAGGCGGCTCCGTACTAAACTAGAACACGTTTCAGTTCAGTTAGCATCGGTCAGCGCCCAGGAGCAGGTATGCATACTGCCATTTGCGACGAACTCGGTATCGAGTTTCCGATTTTCGCCTTCACCCACTGCCGCGATGTCGTCGTCGCTGTCAGCAAGGCCGGCGGTTTTGGGGTACTCGGGGCGGTCGGCTTCACGCCCGAGCAGCTGGAGGTCGAGCTCAACTGGATTGATGAGCATGTCGGTAACCGTCCCTACGGGGTCGATATTGTCATCCCGAACAAGTATGAGGGCATGGATTCCCACCTTTCGCCGGAGGAGCTGGCCAAGACGCTGCGCTCGATGGTGCCGCAGGAGCATTTGAATTTTGCGCGCAAGATTCTCGCCGATCATGGTGTCCCGGTCGAGGACAGTGATAAGGACAGCTTGCAACTGCTCGGGTGGACCGAGGCGACCGCCACTCCCCAGGTAGAAGTGGCGTTGCGGCACCCGAAGATGACGATGGTCGCCAACGCGCTCGGCACCCCACCCGCGGACATGATCAAGCACATTCACGACTCCGGTCGCAAGGTGGCCGCATTATGTGGCTCCCCCACGCAGGCTCGGAAGCACGCTGACGCGGGCGTCGACATCATCATCGCCCAGGGCGGCGAGGCCGGTGGACACTGCGGTGAGGTGGGCTCAATTGTGCTGTGGCCACAAGTCGTCAAGGAGGTCGCTCCGATACCGGTGCTGGCGGCGGGCGGTATCGGCAGCGGCCAGCAGATCGCTGCGGCCCTGGCCCTGGGTGCCCAAGGCGCGTGGACGGGCTCACAGTGGCTGATGGTTGAGGAAGCCGCGAACACCCCCGTTCAGCAAGCGGCATACATCAAGGCCACCAGTCGCGACACCGTCCGCAGCCGTTCTTTCACCGGCAAACCGGCTCGGATGCTACGCAACGACTGGACCGAGGCCTGGGAGCAACCGGACACCCCGAAGCCGCTGGGTATGCCGCTGCAGTACATGGTTTCCGGTATGGCCGTTAAGGCCACACACAACTATCCCAACGAGACCGTCGACGTCGCGTTCAATCCAGTCGGGCAGGTTGTCGGGCAATTCACCAAGGTAGAGAAGACGGCCACGGTCATCGCGCGGTGGGTTCAGGAGTACCTGGAGGCTACGACTAGGTTGGACGAACTCAACGCCGCCGCTGCCGGCGTCTAGCGGCGACTACTCGTCGTCGTCTTCGCCCTTGCCGGTGAAGACCTCTTTTACCTTGTCGACCGCGTGAGTGGCGATGTCAATGGAATTCTGGACGATGCCGCTGGCGCCGCCGGCGATGTCGCCCCTGATGATGTCGCTAGCGTTTTCGACAATGTCCGAAGCCTTCTCGACGGCATTAGTCGCGATGTCCCTGGCCGCGTTGACTGCGTCTTTAGGGTCGAAGCCCATCTGAATCTCCTTTGGTTGCAGGATCATTGGTACGACTGTAGACCTGGCAAAGCACTGGGGTTTCGGCGCGGTCCGGTCCCGCAGCTGACGTCAGTAGTTGACCAGGCTGCGCCAGTACTCTTCGGGTATTTCGGCACCGGACCGCAATACTTGTGTCAGTCCAACGGCCATGGCGATTCCGAGTAAGCCCAGCCATAACCCTGCCAGCCCGATGGCCCCCCACAGCACGGCGGTGACCGTCGGCCAAGGGGACAGCACGGCAAGCACTGGCGCGAAGAAGAAGCCGGTACCGACATACCACGCCGAGCCAGCTCGATCAGATGCCAGTACGAAGCGCAGCCATCTCGGGATCGGGGAACCGTTGCGCATATCTCCAAGATATGCCGTTGTCAGCCGCCAGGCGGGAAAAATCCTGCGCCGGTGAACCATCCCGGTTGCCACCCTTGAGCGCCCAGGCAGAGCATGGGCAGACCGTCAGCCGACTGCGCCGCTGCTTGGGCCTTGGGACACGGCGCACCGGCTTGCTGGACTCCATATAGCGGGTAGGAGATCACCCAATATCCGGTGTTTGCTGGTGGGAACTGGTTGGGAGGAGGGAAATGACACGCTTCGGCCTGGCCGCTGGGGCCTCGTCCAAAGATGTATCGCTCCCAGCTGGAGCACGGCGCGCCCAGCGAAGCGTCATAGCTCATGCCCGGTACATCGCCGTCGTAATGTGGATTAGCCGCCGCGCCCGGCGCCGCACCGATCGCGCCACCCCCGATCGCAGCGACGGCGAATAGTTCGCGAACCATGCTCCACCCTTCGCGTTAGTGTCACCTGACCCCACCGAGCCGGCGGTGGCGTGCACCAAAGCATATCGAGCGCGCCGGGCGTCACAAGATCGACTTGTTGAGCGGCTTTGGCGATCTTGCGCTGATGCTTCCCAACCAGGTGTAGCAATGGTTTATTGGCACAAGAACCTTTGTATCGAGGAGTGGGCTGTGTTAACAACCGAGCAATCCACCCAGCCGATCCCTAACTTGCCTCCAGGGTTCGATTTCACCGACCCGGATATCTACGCCGAACGGTTGCCGGTGGAAGAACTCGCCGAGATGCGTCGAGCCGCACCGATTTGGTGGAACGAGCAGCCAATCGGGCGGGGCGGGTTCTATGACGGCGGCTATTGGGTGGTGTCCAAGCACAAGGATGTCAAGGAAGTCTCGTTGCGCAGCGACGTCTTCTCCAGCCTGGAGAAGACCGCCCTGCCACGCTACCGGGACGGCACGGACGACGAGCAAATCGGCAGGGGCAAATTCGTCCTGCTCAACATGGACGCCCCGCAGCACACCCGGCTACGCAAGATCATCTCGCGCGGCTTCACTCCTCGGGCCGTTGAGCAGCTGCGTGATGACCTGACCGAGCGGGCCCGCCGCATCGTTGAGGCCGCGGCATCCGAGGGTTCCGGCGACTTCGTCGAACAGGTGTCCTGCGAATTGCCACTGCAAGCCATCGCCGGCCTGCTGGGTGTACCCCAGGAAGACCGCAAGAAACTGTTCCATTGGTCGAACCAGATGGTTGGGGACCAGGATCCCGAGTTCGCCACGAATGACCCCCTGGCCGCATCGGTGGAATTGATCATGTACGCCATGCAGATGGCCGCCGATAGGGCCGAGCATCCCGGTCAGGACATCGTCACCAAGCTGGTCGAGGCAGATATCGAGGGCCACAAGCTGACCGAAGACGAGTTTGGCTTCTTCGTCATTCTGCTGGCAGTCGCCGGTAACGAGACCACCCGCAACTCCATCACACAGGGCATGATGGCCTTTACCGACTTCCCTGATCAGTGGGAGCTGTACAAGCGGGAGCGTCCCAGCACCACGGCCGACGAGATCGTCCGGTGGGCCACCCCGGTCACGTCGTTCCAGCGGACCGCGCTACAGGACTACGAATTGTCCGGCGTGTCGATCAAGAAGGGCCAGCGGGTGGTGATGATCTACCGCTCAGCCAACTTCGATGAGGATGTGTTCGACGACCCCTTCGCCTTCAACATTCTGCGTAATCCCAACCCCCACGTGGGATTTGGTGGCACCGGCGCGCATTACTGCATCGGGGCCAACCTGGCACGGATGACGATCGACCTGATGTTTCATGCGATCGCCGAGTCCATGCCGGATCTGGAATCGATCGGCAAACCCGAGCGGCTACGGTCGGGCTGGCTCAATGGGATCAAGCACTGGCAGGTCGACTACCATAGCCATGATGAAACCAAATGCCCTGTGGCGCACTAGGACACGAACTTAAACGGGCGAGCTGATGGCCACGCATAAGGCTGTCCAGATGCAGTCCGCTGGCGCACCCTTGCGGCTGGTCGATGTTGAAACGCTGTCACCGGGTCGCGACGAGGTTCGGCTAGCGGTCTCGGCGTGCGGCATCTGCGGCACCGACCGTGCTTTCGTGAGCGGCGGCTTCCCGGACATGCTGTGGCCGTTGACCCTCGGGCCCGAAATCGGGCGAATCATAGCCGAACTCGGCGAGGGTATCGACGATTTCGCGGTTGGCGAACGGGTCGCGGTCGGCTGGTTCGGTGGACACTGTAACCACTGCGACCACTGCCGCAAAGGCATTTTCATCCATTGCGCGAACATGAAGGTGCCTAGCTGGCACTATCCCGGCGGGTACCTGCGCCTCGGCCATTTTGGGGTGCAGTTTGCCCGGGCGATGGGCTTCGAGACCATGCATTTTGCCGTCGTGTCGGGCGTGCGAGCGTGGATCGAGGAGCTGCCGCTATCGCAAGCCGCTGACGGTTATGCGGCGATGGAGCAGGGGCGGGCACGCTACCGCACCGTCCTCACTATGTAATGCGGGCCAGATACAGTCCGGTCTGTGACCCAAGGTAACAGCGTGGTGTGGACCCTGGATGCAGCCGACGGTGAGTTGTTACTTCGGACCGGCGTCACGGGCAGGGCCGCGCAACTGGGTCATCGCCTCACCATCGTGATGACGCGCTGGCGGGCCACGGTGGGCTGGAACGGTGCCGAACCGGTTACCGCGGAGCTTACGGTCGAGACGAATTCGTTCGAGGTGGTGCGCGGCGAGGGTGGGTTCAAAGGGCTGTCCGGGCCGGAAAAGGCTCTGGTTCGGTCAAACGCGCTGAGGTCACTGGGCGCCGGCCGCTTTCCCGAGATCCGCTTTGTCGCTGACACCAGCGACCAGATTGCCAAGACCGGCAGCGGCTACCGCATCACCGGGATGCTGCATATTCGGGGGAAATCGCGGGAGCACGTAATTGACTTGCGCACAGAGGATCTTGGTGACTCATGGCGAATGTCCGCCCAGTCCGCGGTTCGCCAATCCGACTATGGCATCAAGCCCTATTCGTTGTTGATGGGTTCGGTACAGGTCGCCGACGATGTGACGGTGTGCTTTTCCGCTGTCCGGGTCGGTGCTCGGGGTTAAGGCTCCGTCGGGTCGTCTGGCGCTTGGTCGCGGTAAGTGCCGGGAATGTGCTCAAGAACTCTCGTAATGTACGGCGGCTGACCATTTGGATCCGGTTTGGGATCAGCGGTTGCGCTTTGTTGTTCCAGCGGCGCGGTGGGTTCTGTTTCCGGTTCAGCGAAGGTGAGGTTGATCGGCGGCTGCGCCTGTGACACGGGTTTGGGTGCTTCCCCGCCGGCCGACGCCGCCGCCTTGACGGGCGCTGGTGCGGCAGGCGCGGCAGCTTCTGCGATCTGTGGCAGCGTCTTACGCATCGCATGCTTAGGCGCAGCAGAATTGGCGTCCGGAGCCAGCTGCAGGCCCACCGCGAGTGACAGCGAAGTGACGAAGGTCACTGCGGCGGCGGCCAAGGCGGTTGCGGCCCCGACGTAGGGCAACCGCCGAGGCCGTGCCGCCGTGGTGGGTTTGCTGGTGGATGGCACCAGCCGCGCGTCGGTGAACTCGGTGCTCTGCGCCGCCGCCAGGGCGGCGCCCCGTGCGATTGTCACTTGTGCCATGGTCTGCGCGAAAACCGGTACCGGCAAAGCTTTTTCGAGTTGCCATGACAATCCATCAATGTCAGTGTGTGAGCCGACGACAACTACGCCGGCCGGGCGCCAGCTGTTGCGGTCGAACATTCCAGTCAGCCACGCAGTCAACCCGTCGAAGCCGCCGCGCACATGCTTGACTGCCGTTCGGGTCTCGCCATCATGGGTGTCGACCATGACGACGGTCGCCCACTCATGCTCAAGCAGGCAGACCGCGGTCTGCTCGTAGCCGATGACGGGTGCCACGGCCCGAGCTAGAGTCTCAACCGCCTCGAGAAAGCGGACCGGCACAACATTGTCGAAACCCGCATCTGTCAATGACTCCAACAGCAGGGCGGCTTGTGCGGAGGCTTCGTCGTTCCAGGTCACTCCGATGACCCGCAGACGTTGATTGTCCGCGGCCGCCATCGCGTTTACCCGCCAAACCTCGTCTGCAACCTGCTCTGCGGTACTCACCGCGCGCACGCCGCGGCCCCCGCGCAGCTCAAACTCGTGATGGTCCAGGATGGTGCCGTCTGCGCCGTGTCCTTCCGCGAGGACCCACCCGACGGTGGTCGGCGTCACTGATAGCCCTAGTACCGTATCCAAAATTTGCACCTCAATCGTGCCCGGCTTCCAGCGCCCTTGGCCGCACCGCCGCGCGCCATGCAGCGTTGCTGGTGCGGTGGTTCGGGAGAGCCGGAGCGGACCGGGATTAGCATGATGTCCATCGGCTTGCTCCGTGAGAGCCTACGCGTTCGACGCAAGTTCGGCCGCATCAGATAAGAACCCCCAGGTCGGCGCGGGTGCCGTGCACCGCCGAAAACGGTTGCGGTCTCCACGGCCGGCAACCGATACAGAACTGAGATCGCATCGCGTCTTGATCGACATCTGAGCTATTTGCGCGGTAAGTTCTGCCGAGAACACCGACGACATACGACAAGGGGTGTAGGTATGACTGACGTGAACGGGAAGATCCGGACCTGGGGGCGCCGGTTTTTGGTCGGTGCGGCGGCGGCCGCGACCCTGCCGGGCCTGATCGGCCTTGCCGGCGGAGCGGCGACCGCCGGAGCGTTCTCACGACCAGGTTTGCCCGTCGAGTACCTACAGGTGCCCTCGGGGGCGATGGGTCGCAGTATCAAGGTCCAGTTCCAAAGCGGCGGAGACGGTTCTCCGGCGGTGTATCTGCTGGACGGTCTGCGTGCGCAGGACGACTACAACGGCTGGGACATCAATACCCCCGCATTCGAGTGGTACTACCAATCGGGGCTGTCGGTCGTCATGCCGGTCGGTGGCCAGTCCAGCTTCTACAGTGACTGGTACAGCCCGGCGTGCGGCAAGGCCGGCTGTACGACCTACAAGTGGGAAACGTTTTTGACCAGTGAACTGCCGCAATGGCTATCCGCCAATAGGAGTGTCAAGCCCACCGGCGGCGCCGTGGTCGGCCTCTCGATGGCCGGCTCGTCGGCCCTGATCCTGGCCGTCTACCATCCCGGCCAGTTCATCTTTGCCGGCTCGTTGTCGGCGCTAATGGACCCCTCCCAGGGGATGGGACCCCAGCTGATCGGCTTGGCGATGGGCGACGCCGGTGGTTACAAGGCTGCGGACATGTGGGGACCGCCGAGTGACCCGGCCTGGCAGCGGAACGACCCCACGCTCCAGGTTGGCAAGCTGGTCGCCAACAACACCCGCCTGTGGGTTTACTGCGGTAACGGCACACCGTCGGAGTTAGGTGGGGCCAACATTCCTGCTGAGTTCCTAGAGAACTTCGTGCGCAGCAGCAACTTAAAGTTCCAGGACGCCTACAACGCTGCCGGCGGCCACAACGCCGTGTTCAACTTCAACGGCAACGGAACGCACAGCTGGGAGTACTGGGGAGCCCAACTCAACGCCATGAAGCCCGATCTGCAGGGCACTTTGGGGGCTGGCCCCAGCGGCGGATAGCCTGTCCGCCCTCCTTGGAAAGGATTTTGCCGAACGCACGGCAGTTGGGCGAGGTGAGCGCGACCACTCTCCGCGTTTGCGGTCCCCGGGGTGCGCTTAGGCAAAGTTCGGCCATCCGGGCCAGGACCGGCACAGAATCAGGAGCAGATCATGCTGGTGAACAGCACTCGCAATCACGTTTGCCGAGGCCGGCGCGGCGCCGTTCGGGCCACTTCGCCTGGGGTGTTGGGCGCGTTGGCCGTGCTGGTTGCGGCACTGATTGCCGGCCCACCGCCGGCGAGAGCCGATGGCAGTAATCCGCTGATCGAATTGATCGACGCCGCCGCACAGCGGTTGGTCGTCGCCGAGCCGGTCGCCGCGTTCAAATGGATCGGGCACGGAGACATTGAGGATCCAGGCCGCGTCCAGCAAGTACTCGCCAAAATGCGTGCCGAGGCCAGCGCGAAAGGCGTCGACCCGGATTACGTCGCACGGGTCTTCGGTGACCAGATCAACGCTACCGAGGCCATTGAGTACAGCCGGTTCGCGGATTGGAAGTTCAATCCGTCCGGTGCGCCAACCGCGTCACCGGAGCTCTCGGCGTCGCGGTCGTCGATCGATGCCTTCAACGAAACGATGCTGACCCAGATGACGCTCAACTGGGACTTGCTGCATTCGCCAGCGTGCGCCGTCCAACTTGATGCCGCTCGCAGCGACGTCGTTCGGGATCGCCAACTCGACGGCCTCTATCAGCAGGCGCTCTCGTTGGCGACTCAGTCGTATTGCTAGGGCTTACCGCCCACTTGATGCACGGCGGCGTCGCGTTGAGCTGCTGACGGTGCCGATCTCGGCGCGATATAGGCGCGGTATATGAGCTATCTCACAAGCTTTGCGAACAGGTAACGCTTTGGACATGCCGGGCGAAATGCTTGACGTGAGAAAACTTTGTAAGCCGTTCGTGAAGTCCGCCGTGGTTGGCGGGATGGTTGCGGCGTCGATGGCGCTGTCCGGTGGTGTGGCGAACGCCGCTCCTGGGGGCCCTAACTGGGATGCAGTCGCGCAATGCGAGTCCGGCGGTAACTGGCGAGCCAACACCGGAAACGGCTTTTACGGTGGACTGCAATTTAAGCCAAGCACCTGGGCCCGATACGGCGGTGTCGGTAATCCGGCCGCCGCATCTAGGGAGCAGCAAATCGCGGTGGCCAACCGGGTTTTGGCCGACCAGGGGCTGGACGCATGGCCGAAGTGCGGCCCCGCCTCTGGCCTTCCGATCGCGCTGTGGTCGCATCCCGCCCAAGGCGTGAAGCAGATCATCAACGAGATCATTCAGATGGCGATACCGCACTAGCGGCGATCGCCGCCCGTGGTCTATGAAGGCCCAGGACTCCCGAAACTGGCCCAGGCGGGTCGGCCCGGTAGCTAGCCGCTGTTAGGGCGACTCCTCGTGCATGGGTGGGTGCGCTCGCGGGCGAAGGTACGGGCGGTACGCAAGGAGTGGCAAATGGCTAGCACCGGTCAACACCGCACACGAATGAAGGCGCTCGTAGCGTTCACCGCATCATCCTTCGACACTCACTTCCCCTCGCCCTTCGGCTCCGCAATTTACGACGAACAAAGCGCGGCCCTGGTGGCGCAGGCCTATGACACCGTCATGCAAATGTGCGACCCGACCAATCATGCGGAAATCAACGCCATCCGCGACGCGGCGCGAGGACTTCAACGGCTCTCCCTGCGTGGCTGTACGTTGTACAGCACCTGCGAGCCCTGCCCAATGTGCATTTCAGCTTGCATATGGGCCGAAATTGACACGGTGGTATTCGGAGCGTCGACCTTCGAGGACGCGAACTTGTATTGGCCGCAAGCGTCCGACGTGCCGCCGCAGGAGCTCGTGGCTCACATGCGGCTCGAGCCAAAGTGTCGATTGATACCTCATGTCGGGCGCTCGCTTTGCCAGAGCCTTTTCACGCGATGCGATGAAGTGCGCAACGAGAGAGGCTTGCAATTACCGCCACATCGGGAGAGGTTGCGCCCTAAGGGCTAAGCTCAGCGTGGACCTGGTGGATGTGACGGTCGATGGTTTTGTACGGTGCGGTCCGCAATCTGAGGGATAGCGGGATCGCGTTCGGCTGTCGATTTCTCGAAGTAACGTCTCAAGCCCGACCTGTCCTGGGTCGGCCGTCAACTCCGCAAGTAGCTGCCGCGATGCCAGCTGTGTTTGGATCAGGCCATGGAAGGTTCGGCGACTGTTCATATGGCGGCACCGGCGGAGAAGGTCTGGGAGCTGATCGCGGACGTCCGCAACACCGGACGGTTCTCCCCGGAGGTTTTTGAGGCCGAGTGGCTGGGCGATGCGACTGGCCCAGCCCTCGGCGCCAAATTCCGTGGTCATGTCCGGCGAAATGAAATCGGACCCGTGTATTGGACGACGTGCAAGGTGACCGCGTGTGAACCTGGCCGTGAGTTCGGCTTCGCGGTCCTGCTGAGCGACAAGCCGGTAAACAATTGGCACTATCGATTGGCGCCGTCCGGCGACGGCACGGACGTGACCGAGTCATTTCGGCTCAACCCTTCGCCACTGCTCACTGTGTATTGGTTGTTTGGCGGTTTTCTGCGTAAACGTCGCAACATCCGTGATATGACCAAGACGCTGCGGCGCATCAAAGATCTGGTCGAGGCGGGCTGACGGCGGAAGCGAGATGGACTGGTGCAAAACCGGTTGGTCAGGGCAACCGGGGTTGCCGTGGTTATCGGCGTCTCGGCCTGCGCGCAAGTCGAGACGATCCCCCGACGAGCCGTACATCTGACCATCGACGGCAACACTCATTCGACGCGCTCCGCTGCGTGCAGCCAAGACCAGTCTTATCGGACGATCAATATCCGCGAAAGCGGCGGTCAAGTCGAGGCCGTGGTGCTGTTCAGTGGCGGCAGGGCCATTGCTCAGTGGGTCATGATCCGCAACGTCGACGGGTTCACCGGCAGCTTCTGGGCAGGCGGGGTCGGAGACGCACGCGCCGAGGTTGCCAACAACACGTACACCATCACCGGTAGTGCCTCCGGCATCAGCAGCAGCGATCCCAACAAAGTCGTGACCGCAGAGTTCAAGATCACCGCTGAGTGCTAAGCCCGCCGCGTCTACGCTGGTCATTTGTAGTCCGGCCGACTGATGGAGGATCTGTGCGGCAGCGCTTGCACTGGTTCGCGCAATATGGATTTGTCCGCGGTGTCGCGCGGTTCGCCGCCCGGCGAGGTGACCCGCTGGCCCGCTTGGTCGTCGATCCGGCCATCAAGGCCAACCCAGTGGCCTTCTACCACGAACTGCGTGCCCGGGGGCCGTTAGTGCGGAGCCGCATCAGCTATTTGGCCGTCGATCATGCGATCGCACACGAGCTGCTGCGATCGGACGACTTCCATGTGATCTCGCTCGACGCAACTTTGCCAGCGCCGTTGCGCTGGCTGGAGAGCCGCAGCCGAGACAGTTTGTTGCATCCGTTGCGAGCGCCCTCGTTGCTGGCCGTTGAACCACCCGATCACACCCGCTACCGCAAGACGGTGTCGTCGGTGTTCACGCCCAGGGCGGTCGCCGCATTACGGGATCGGGTCGAGCAGACCGCATCGACCCTACTGGATCAACTCTCCCACCAGCACGGTGTCGTTGACGCCGTCGACCAGTATTGTTCGCAGCTTCCGGTCGCGGTGATCAGCGACATCTTGGGGGTACCCGATCGCGACCGAAACCACGTTCTTGAGTTCGGCGAGCTGGCCGCGCCCAGCTTGGACGTTGGGCTGACGTGGCAGCAGTACCGGCAGGTGCAACGAGGGGTCGCGGGTTTCAACGTCTGGCTTGCCGAACACTTACAGCAGCTGCGGCGTACCCCAGGCGATGATCTGATGAGTCAACTGATCCACGAAGCCGAAAACGGACCTGCCGAAACACAGCTCAACAGAAGCGAACTTCAGGCAATCGCTGGGCTGGTGTTGGCTGCCGGGTTTGAAACGACGGTGAACCTGCTGGGCAACGGTATTCGTATGCTGCTGGATACGCCTGAGTCTCTGCAGACGCTACGTACGCGTCCCGAGTTGTGGCCCAACGCGGTTGAAGAGATCCTGCGGCTAGATTCGCCGGTTCAGATGACCGCGCGGATAGCGCGCAAGGACGTCGACTTGGCGGGTAGCACGATCAAGCGCGACCAGGTGGTAGTCCTTTATTTGGCTGCGGCCAACCGGGACCCGTCCGTCTTTCCCGATCCAGATCGGTTCGACATCGAACGTCCCAATGCCGGAAGACATCTCGCATTCTCCGGTGGCAGGCACTTTTGTTTGGGAGCTGCTCTTGCTCGTGCCGAGGGTGAAGTCGGGCTGCGAACCTTCTTCGACCGCTTCCCGGAGGCGCGGGCAGCGGGTGCCGGAAGTAGGCGGGACACGCGGGTGCTGCGGGGTTGGTCGACACTGCCGGTGGTGCTAAGCGGGCCAGCGGCGCCTGTTGACACCGGCGCGCCGACCGAGTGTTATTGGCCGCTATGAGGTCGGTCCCACGTTGGCGGCTCGGGGCCCTGACGACATCGTGAAGCGGCTCAAGGTCGGGCTCGAGCCCCTGGCTCGCTACCAGAACCACGACGGCCTGCTGGTGTGCAACGGCGTCAACGCCATATACGGGCACTCCGAGACATGGCACTGGAACACCGGTGAAACCGCTGTGCTGCAGTTTGTCTCGGTCCACCGGGTGTGGTCGAAAGCAGCGGTTCGAAGGTCGCGCTCTGGAAGGACTATTGGGATATGGCCAGCATGACCGCTCAGGCGCCGTCGACCTGGTTGGCGGACCTCGCCGCCGCTGACACGTCCCGGTCAGTAGGTCTTCTCGGCTAGGCGGTAGACGCGGACGGCGTTGTCGTGGGCAACAAGGTCGACTACTCGTATGGCGTCGGCCTCGCTCCAGTCGCCGTCTTCGACAAATCCGCGCAGTACGCGATGAAGGCCGTTGCGCCACAACGTCGCACCGAGAAAGTGCAGCTCCGCGGGACCGAATCCGTCCGACGAGTACAAGATTTTGCGAAACGGTGCCAGCTCAAGCAACCGGGCGATGAATGCCGGTGTTCGAGCCCCTAGGTAGTTCACACTCAGCCCGCCGTCGAGATAGACATTGTTGAACGCCTGCGCCAGATAACCGGCTTCACGTTCGTAGGGATAGCAGTGCAGCAAAACGATCGGGGTGTCCCCAGAACGTCGCAGAAAGTCCAGCAGATACAGCGGATTGCCCTTGTGTAAATCGCAGTCCCGGTCGCCGAAGCCGACATGGAATTGCAGCGGCTTGCCAAGTCGCAGTGCTTGATGCAGCCCAAAACGCAGCAGCACCCGATCACATAGCCGGACACCGCCGGTATCGCGCCACCGGCTTGCGGCCTCGGCGACTTGCGATGCCGATGGCTCGGTCAGATCGCCGTCAAACCCAGCCCGGTAGGCCAGGATCGACTTGGTGGCGACCGCGGCAGCCCCGCGCCGGTGCAGGATCTCCTTGAAGGCCGACGCGTAGTCGCCGGGCGCCTGCGCGGCCTGCTCGGCTACCTGCTCGAGACGAATCACCTCGTGCGTACAGCCTCCTGACAGTGCGCTCAGCTCCAAGGCATCGGCTATGCCCTCGTCGATTCCGGTGTCGATCAGCCAGTCACTCACTCCGGCGGCCGGCAGAAATAGCCGGGCCAACTCGGCTTCGCTGAACTGGCGGCGACGGTCCCAATACGACTGTGGATCAATGTGTTTGGGTAGACCCAGGATGGGGCCGCAGTGGGTGCGCACGGCGAAGCCGAGCTGTGAATCAAACCCAGAGTCGAACTCCGCAAGCGGTTCAGTGTTCGCCTCGTTGAGAGCGTTTTCGAATCGTCGCCGGTCCCCTGCGGTCAACCAGCAGCCGTGGACATGCTGATCGATCAAGGCCACTTCGCCGACGTGCTGGGCCAGGGCTGATAAGTCGGACGCCATGACAGGCTCCGTCACAGGCTCCAGGCCATCCGGAACTTATCCGCCAGCTGCTCGGGGCTCAGGGTCGTGTAGCGCTCCTGCTCGAGACGGCGAACTGCGACCACCATGTCGACTGCAGGATCGCCGAGAATACCTCGCAGGAGCTGCGAATTATCAAGTGCAGCAATAGCTTCAGCCTGCACTGTGGGAAGCCTCAGGATATCGGCGCGGCGGCGGTCCGAATCGGAAAGTTTTGCGGGGTCGATGGTAATTTGCGGCGGCAATGCCGCTTTGTGTGTGATTCCGTCGAGTGCCAGCCCGAGGATCGCCGCCGACGCAAAATACGGGTTCGCCGAGGGATCGACAATTTTCACCTCGACATTGCCACCGCGCGGATTACTAGTGCCGCCCTTGACGAATCGCACCGCTGCCTCCCGGTTCTCGGTTCCCCAGCACGCATAGACACCGGCCCAATTGCCAGGGCGCATCCGCAATCCAGACACGATCGATCCGCACAAAACACCCTGGGCCTCCGCCAATCCGCGCAGCACGCCGGCCATCGCGCTCTCGCCCGCCGGCGTCATCCCCTCCACACCCGTCCCGTCGGAAAACAGCGGACCTTCCGAGGTGGCTAGCGAGAAGTGTTGGTGGGCACCGGATCCGACGCCGCCGGCGAAGGGAGCCGGCGACAGGCTAACGCGCAGTCCGTGGCGGCGGGCCGCCCGGCCGATGATGAGCCGGGTCAATGCCAATTGGTCGGCGGCGGCTACCGGCGCTAGCGGCGCCAACGAGATCTCGAATTGATTGGCACCGTACTCCGGATGAAATTGTTCGATCCCGACGCCGGAGGCTGCGGCCGCGCTGGTGACATCACGGACAAACGCCTCGTGTTCGAGCACACCGGCAAGACCGTACTGCGCCCACCCCGCCGACGGCAGCTGGCCACCGTCAGGATCGACCAGCAGGAATTCGATTTCGTGGCCGATCACCGCGTCGATGCCGGCTGCGGCGAGCGCAGCCTCCACCCGGCTCAGTGTCCCGCGGCTGCATCCGGAAACGGGTGCGCCGTCCTGCTCGAAGAACGCGGCGGGTGCCCAGGCCAACCCGTCTCCGATAATGCGCAGTGCGGATAGATCGATGCGCAGGCGCTGATCGCCGACCACGCCGACGTTTTCGGTGAACGCTATGCCGGTCTGGTCGATGGCAAACGCATGCCACGACGGACTGGCGCCTAAGCCGGGATCGGCGAATGCATTGGTCCGCCGGATCGGCACGGTTTTGGCTTGGGTGAGCCCGGCCGGGTTCACCGCGGTGCCGATGACGGTGTCGACGCCCTCTGCCTCCAGCTGGTCGATGGCTGCAGCGGCAAGCGGGGTAGCTGTCATGGCAGCCATTCTGCAGCGCCGACTAGCCACTCCATGTCGTGACGGGCGTGCGCGCTGTCGGACGCGGGATCCGCGGCTGGGCTCGGTCGGTTTGCTGCACTCGGGCTGGTCATGCCTGCCAGTGGATTAGCTAGTTAGCCACGAGGCGTTAACTCGGCGGCCGGGAGACGCATTGCGCCGAGTACAACTCCTCCCCGAGCTTGTCCATCAGCGCCAGCTGCGTTTCCAGGTAGTCGATGTGCTCTTCCTCGTCGGCCACGATTTTCTCCAGCAGCACGGCGCTGGTGCTGTCCTGCTTTTCCCGGCACATGATGATTCCGGGCTTGAGCCGGTTCACCACCTCGTACTCGATAGCCAGGTCGGCCTCGAACTGCTCACGTAGCGTCTGGCCAACGCGCAACGACCCGATCCGCTGGTAGTTCGGCAAGCCGTCCAGCAGCAAAATGCGATCGGTAACCGCCTCGGCGTGCCGCATTTCGTCGAAGGACTCCGCGCGGGTGTGCGCTGCTAACTCGGTAAAGCCCCAGTTGTCTTGCATCTTCGAATGCAGAAAATACTGGTTGATAGCGGTGAGCTCACTGGTCAGTTGCTCGTTGAGCAAGCGCAAGACATCCGGATCACCTTGCATGAACACTCCTAGGCATGGGTAAGGGACCACGTCGAACCGCTGCCGGTGGGCTGGGCTGAAGCACACCTAGCTTTGGCTCATCCTGGCAAATAGCAGCACACTGTGCCGTGCCAGGTTCGAATCTAGTGCAGCAGGTACGGGTCAGTGCAGCGTTAGGTGCATCGTCGGCGCGTCACGCGCAGGCGATCAATTCAATCGCAGGTTGTTACTTAGGTTAGACTCCACTAACCTACTTAGGTTAGACTCCACTAACATGCGGCTTGTTCGCCCGACGGCATCGCCCGGGACTCTGATCACGCGGGATGCGATGCGCGCGTATCTGGTGCGGGATGTCACCTGCGGTCGGGGGATTTGCTGATGTACGTGTGTCTGTGTGTCGGCGCCACCAACCAAACCGTGTGCGACGTCGTCGCGCGTGGTGCGTCGACCTCCAAAGAGGTCGCGGCCGCCTGCGGGGCGGGCGGCGACTGCGGGCGCTGCCGGCGCACGCTGCGGGCGATCATCGCCGCCTCAGCCCGAGGTGACGCCCAACTCGACCCGGCCAGCTAAACAATCAGGCTTGACCTCGCCGAGATGCCGGCCCGCAGTGAATGGCGTCGGCGTTTGCAGCGCAAGCGCGATGTATCGCATGCGATATCAACTTTCAGGGTCCAGCATGGCTGACCGGACGCTTAACCTGTGATCAATGGGCGAGCCGTCAGGTGAGCGGCGCAATCGGAGTTCAGCCGTTGCTGTACACCCGCGTCGGCACGATCAACACCACGGCGCGCCGCTCCTTGGCCATCACCTGGTCGTATTCCTGCCAGTTGTCGTGGGTGCCGCCCGCGGCGGTGAAGACCTCGCGTAGCAATACCCGCAATTGGTCGGCGTCGGCGAGCCAGGGCTGTGCGTCATCGGGTCCGGCCAGCTCCGCACGGCCCTCGACGGTCGCCCACTGCCAGCCGTTGCGGAAGGTGACGGCTAGCTGCGGCCGGGCCCGAAGATTGGCGAGTTTGACCTTGCCGTAGGTGGTAAAGCCTAGGGAGGGTTCTCCGCTGGCGGGGTGCGGCAACAGGCCGACATTGACTAGCGAAGCCTGCACCGTTCCGTCGGAGCGAACGGTGGACACCACGGCTAGACCGCTTTCTGCGGCGGCCAACGCCACAGCGTCGCGCAATGTTGTCATGCGGGTTCCTTAATCCTTGAACGGTGTCTTGAACACGTAGCGGCTAGTTGGGACGGTGTCGATGTTTTCGTTGGCGCCGAATGTAGTTGTGCTAGCAACCATCCGGCTTAGCCGGTGCTGCAGGTCGTTGTCGTCGGCGGCCCCGAAGAAAGCCTTCAGGTCGGTGATTGCCTCCGCCGGGAACAACTCTTCGACGATGCCCACGATTCCCGGTGCGTGTGGGGTGAGGGTACGCACGACCCAATTCTGGGTGTACCCAAATGTCGACTGTGTCTCGATGGCCACCTGCGTGTGGTGGCGTTGCCAACGATCCAGCCACGTCTCCTGGTCCAGGGCAGTGGGCTGGCGTAGCAGCGCAATGTTGGCTAAACCCGTTGTACGAGCACCTGATTCGGTAGCAGGTGGGGCCAGTGGGATCGACTCGGTCACCAGATACGCACCGAGTTGATCGCACTCCCGAGCCAGCAGCTTGAGCGCTGCCGCCGTCTGATCGCCATAGCATTGCTGGGTCCACAGACTCACCACCGCTGCCACCGGCGGCGCCAACGTTGTCAACGTCATGAGTGAGTGGTGCACCGCGCTGTCACGGACGTTGATCGAGAGCCCGGGAAGGCCCAGCCCCAACAGTGCATCGGCGACCGGACCCCGCTGGCGGGCGCACCAATCGTCATCGGGATCAGCACGCATGAGCCGCGCCGGCGACGATGCAGAGCGAAGTGATGTGGAGGAGTGGCGCATGAGCACAGCGATTACCTTCTCCATAGGCCGAACTTACCGTCGCTTAGCCGACTAGCCGCACCTGATGTTCGCTGCTAATCAACTCACCGATGATCCCGGCAATCTGCTGATAGGACGCACCGCGGCCGCTAGCGGAGCGGAACGCCAGACCGATCCGTCGTCCGGGGCGGGGGGCAGCGAACTGCGCAAGTCCGAGGCGGCTGCGCGCGGACTCGACGGGCGCAGCGCTCTGTGGGATCAGCGTCACCCCCAATCCGCCGGTCACGCATTGCACAGCGGTCGCCAACGACGCCGCGCGGGTGTTGGCCAGCTCGGCCTGCACTCCCGCTTTCCGGCAGATGTCGAGGGCCTGGTCGCGCAAGCAGTGACCCTCATCCAGCAGCAGCAGCGGCAGCTGCGCCAGTGCCGTTGTTGGCACCCGGCGTTTGCCGGACAGCGGATGCCCCGGAGGTAGCGCAAGGACGAAATCCTCGTCATAGATCGGTATCTCGGTAATCCCGGCGGCTTCGACCGGTAAGGCGATCATTGCCGCATCTAATGCCCCCTCGCGCAGGGCGGTCAGCAGGCGTTCGGTCTGGTCCTCGACCACCCGCAAGGTCAGCGTCGGCAGCCGACGGGTGAGTCCAGCCAGTACCGTCGGCAGCACATACGGCGCCACGGTGGGAATCAGTCCAAGGCGCATGCCGCCTCGCAGCGGATCCGATTCGCCGGCGGCCGCTGCGGTGAACGCGTCCATCGCCTCGATCGCGGCCTGGGCGCGTGGTAGCAACTGCCTGCCCTGCGCCGTCACGAAGACCCTCCGGGTGGACCGCTCGACTAGCTGCACGCCGAGTCCGGTCTCCAGCGCCGCTAATGCCTGCGACAACGTCGACTGACTCACGCCGAGAAAGCTTGCGGCGGCGGTGAAGTGACGCTTCTCCACCACCGCAACAAAAGCGCGAAGCCCAGCGATGGTGGGCTGATAACTCTTATCGGTCATGCCGATTAGTATAGTGTGATATATCACCTTTACTTCAGGCCGGGCTCAAGGCAACATGGGTGGGCGGAAATCTAATCTTGAATTAATCCAGACAAGGATCGGACATGTCATTGCTCTCAATTGGCCAACAGTTCCCCGCCTACCAGCTCACCGCGCTGATCGGCGGCGACCTGTCGAAGGTTGACGCGC
Organism: Mycobacterium haemophilum DSM 44634; assembly: GCF_000340435.2. Lineage (NCBI taxonomy): Bacteria > Bacillati > Actinomycetota > Actinomycetes > Mycobacteriales > Mycobacteriaceae > Mycobacterium > Mycobacterium haemophilum. The sequence goes on along the minus strand of NZ_CP011883.2, from coordinate 2,287,400 downwards.
AGCAACCTGGTGACTACTTCACCACCGTCTCCAGTGACGACCACTCGGGCAAGTGGCGCGTAGTGTTCTTCTGGCCGAAGGACTTCACTTTCATCTGCCCGACCGAGATCGCGGCGTTCGGCAAGCTGAACGAGGAGTTCGAGGACCGTGACGCGCAGATCCTCGGGGTTTCGATCGACAGCGAATTCGTGCACTTCCAGTGGCGTGCACAGCACGAGGACCTCAAGCGGCTCCCCTTCCCGATGCTCTCGGACATCAAGCGGGAGCTTTCCGAGGCCACTGGAGCACTCAACGCCGATGGTGTCGCTGACCGCGTGACCTTCATCGTCGATCCCAACAACGAGATCCAGTTCGTCTCGGTGACCGCCGGTTCCGTGGGACGCAACGTCGATGAGGTGCTGCGGGTGCTCGATGCCCTGCAATCCGACGAGCTGTGTGCGTGCAACTGGCGCAAGGGTGACCCGACGCTGAACGTCACTGAACTGCTCAAGGCGTCTGCCTAACCCAAGGCCTGACCGAAAGCCTGATTTCCAACCTGATGGGGAGGCGCGATGAGCATCGAGGACCTCAAGGCCGCGCTGCCTGAGTACGCTAAGGACCTCAAGCTCAACCTGGGCTCGATCGCCCGCAGCACCGTGCTAAACGACGAGCAGCTGTGGGGCACGCTGCTAGCCAGCGCCGCGGCGACGCGTAACGCGCAAGTGCTTGCCCAGATTGGTGCCGAGGCAGCCAATTATCTCTCGGGCGAGGCATACAACGCGGCGCTGGGAGCTGCGGCCATTATGGGCATGAACAACGTGTTCTACCGCGGCCGCGGCTTCCTCGACGGTCAGTATGACGATCTGCGTCCTGGGTTGCGGATGAACATCATCGGCAACCCAGGTGTCGATAAGGCTCATTTTGAGCTGTGGTCCTTTGCGGTGTCGTCAATCAACGGATGCTCGCACTGCGTTGTCGCTCATGAGCACACGCTGCGTGAGGCGGGTGTGGATCGAGAGGTGGTGTTGGAAGCGTTGAAGGTCGCCGCTATCGTTTCCGGTGTGGCACAGGCGATTACCGCCGCTGAGACACTGGCGACGATCGGCTGATTATCGCGCGGTGAAGGTGCCTTCGTGGGTTCGGCATGTGATCTGGTGGCAGGTCTACCCCCTGGGCTTCGTAGGCGCCTTCCCCGCGCCCTCGTCGCTGGGCTTACCCGGCCCGGACGAACACCGACTGCGGCGGCTGGTCAGCTGGTTTGACCACGCCATCGCATTGGGGGCATCTGGGATTGCGTTGGGACCGATCTTTGCTTCGGTCACGCACGGCTACGACACTACTGACCACTACCGTATCGATCCCAGGCTCGGTGATGACGCCGACTTCGACTACTTGGTCACCGAGGCGCACCGCCGTGGCCTGCGCGTTCTGCTCGACGGCGTGTTTAGTCACGTCGGCGTGGACTTCGGGCACTATCGCAACGCACCGCACAACGATGCATCGGCGCGCTGGTTTCGGGGGCGCCCGGGTCGTTTCCGTACGTTCGAGGGGCACTCCGGCCTCGTTACCCTCAACCACGACAACCCCGAGGTTGCTGACTACGTCATCGACGTCATGGCACACTGGTTGCGACGTGGCGCTGACGGTTGGCGACTCGATGCGGCTTACGCTGTGCCGCAAGCATTCTGGATTACAACACTGACAAGGGTCCGCGAGCTGCATCCGGATGCGTGGTTCGTCGGCGAGTTCATTCACGGCGACTACGCAGCGGTGGTCAGCTCCGCCGGATTCAACTCCGTCACCCAATACGAGCTGTGGAAGGCGATCTGGAGCAGCCTCAACGATGGCAACTTCTTCGAGCTGGACTGGGCGCTACAGCGACACAATAAGTTTTTGGCGAACTTTGCGCCGCTGACCTTCATCGGCAACCACGACGTGACCCGTATTGCCAGCCGGCTCGAACGTCCTGAACATCTGGCCCATGCGCTAGTCATCCTGCTGACCGTCGGGGGCATACCCAGCGTGTACGCCGGCGACGAGTTCGGGTTTCGCGGTGTCAAGGAAGAGCGCTACGGCGGTGACGACGCGGTGCGTCCGGAGTTCGCCTCTCCCCCAGCGCAATTAGATGTATTCGGTGCCCAGGCGTGTGCACTGCACCAGTATCTGATCGGGCTACGTCGGCGCCACCCGTGGTTGCACTCAGCATCAACTGAAGCCCTGCGGCTGGACAATCAGCACTACGTCTATCGGGTCCACAGCACCGCGAATATGCGGGACGCGCTGTTGGTCGCGCTCAACGTCGCCGACGAGCCGCTGCACCTAGTGCTTGCTGAGCTGGGCGCCGCGCAAGCACACGTTGTCGCCGGATCGGCGGCCCCGCCTCAGGAGGTCGTCGGCTCGGTGGTAGTCGAGGCCCATGGCTGGCGGATCTTGCGGCCAGTGTAGGGTGCCTCGATGGCAGCCAAACGGCGGGTGCCCAGAGTCCACGACCTGGCTCCGCTGATCCAGTTCAAACGGCCCGAGTTCGGAGCGACCAAGCGCCGCCTCGATGCCGCACTGACCATTCCGGATCTGCGACGCATCGCTAAACGGCGCACCCCAAAGGCCGCTTTCGACTACACCGATGGCGCCGCCGACGACGAGCTGTCCATTGAACGCGCCCGACAAGCCTTCCGCGACATTGAGTTTCACCCGGCTATCTTGCGTGACGTCACGAACGTATGCACCGGATGGGATGTGCTCGGACATCCGGTCGTGTTGCCGTTCGGGATCGCGCCAACCGGATTCACCCGGTTGATGCACACCGAGGGTGAGATCGCCGGCGCGCGGGCGGCGGCCGCGGCCGGGATCCCATTTTCGCTATCCACCCTCGCCACCTCTGCGATCGAAGACGTAGTGACCGCTGTTCCGCAGGGCCGCAAATGGTTTCAGTTATACATGTGGCGTGACCGCGACCGCTCGATGGCGTTGGTCAAGCGCGCTGCTGACGCGGGATACGACACCCTGCTAGTCACAGTCGACGTTCCGGTCGCCGGCGCACGGTTGCGTGACACCCGCAATGGCATGTCGATCCCGCCGGCGTTGACACTGCGAACCGTGCTCGACACGCTGCCGCACCCGCGCTGGTGGTTTGATCTGTTGACTACCGAGCCGCTGGCATTCGCGTCATTGGATCGCTGGTCGGGCACCGTCGGCGAGTACTTAAACACCATGTTCGACCCCAGCGTCACTTTTGACGATCTGGCGTGGATCAAAGCCCACTGGCCCGGCAAGTTCGTGGTGAAAGGAATCCAGACGCTCGACGACGCTCGCGCCGTCGTCGAGCGCGGTGTCGACGGTGTCGTGTTGTCCAACCACGGTGGGCGCCAACTTGACCGGGCGCCGGTGCCTTTCCATCTGTTGCCTACGGTGGCGCGTGAATTCGGCAAGGACACCGAGATACTGTTGGATACCGGCATCATGTCCGGCGCCGACATCGTGGCAGCGATTGCTCTGGGAGCCCGGTGCACACTGGTCGGGCGAGCCTACCTCTACGGGTTGATGGCCGGCGGCGAAGCGGGCGTCAGGCGGGCGATCGAAATCCTGGAAAGCGGGGTGATCCGCACGATGCGACTACTGGGTGTGACCTGCCTCGAGGAGCTCACACCCAAGCATGTGACGCAGCTGCAGCGACTGGGCCCCATAGAACCACCGGCATGACGCATTAGCCGCAGCGGTGGAATGACTCTAGTGCCGCCGGTGCGGGTTTGCCGGCGCGTCGGCGTCGGATGTTGGACAATCACAGTCATGACCGATTTGCGGGATTTGAAACGGCAGGTAGTTCACGGCATTCAGCGGCTGGTGGTCAATCCAGTAGGTCGCCAGCTGCCGGTGACAATGCTGGAAACTATTGGCCGTAAATCTGGTCAGCCGCGGCGCACCGCGGTTGGTGGGCGTCTGGTGGACAGCCAGTTCTGGATGGTCTCCGAACATGGCGAGCATTCCGACTACGTTTACAACATCAAGGCAAATCCCGCTGTGCGGGTCCGCATTGGCGGGCAGTGGCGCAGCGGGACCGCCCACCTGCTACCTGACGACGACGCGAGGCTACGGCTACGGAACCTACCTCGGCTCAACAGCGCCGGTGTGCTTGCGATGGGCACCGCCCTGCTGACCGTCCGGGTGGACCTCGACTGACACAGCTCCGGCGTTACGGTCTGCGGATGGCATACGACGAAGAACTAGCCAACCGGATCCGCGAACAGCTTGGTCCAGAGCGCGGCGTCGAGGAGAAACGGATGTTCGGTGGGCTGGCATTCTTGATCAACGGCAATATGGCGGTGGCTGTCAGTGGTCAGGGTGGGGTGCTGGTGCGGGTGCCGCCAGCAGAAACTGAAGAGCTGCTCGGCCGGGCCCACGTCAGCCCGATGGTTATGGCGGGCCGGGAAGCCCGCGGCTGGTTGCGCGTTGACGCTGCGGGCGTGAAGACCAAACGTCAACTGCAGCCCTGGGTCAGCCGCGGCGTTGACTATGCGAGATCGCTCAAGCCGAAGTAATGCCTTCGGCAAACGTTTGTAAACACGGGCATCGGGTACGCGGTGCCTTATGAGCTCTGACCAGCAACGGGTACGACGACTGCTGAAGGTTGCTGGCACTACATACGCGGCCGAGGCGGGAATCCGGATCAGCGACCAGCCGATGCCGCTGTTCCAGTTGCTGGTGCTGTGCATGCTGGCCAGCAAGCCGATCAACGCGACGACCGCGGTGCGCGCCGCGCGGGAACTGTTCGAGGCCGGCCTGCGTACGCCGCAGGCCGTGCTGGCATCCGACCGGAGCACCATAATCAGCGCGTTTGGTCGGGCCCACTACGTGCGTTATGACGAAAGCTCGGCCACTCGGCTTAGCGACATCGCGCAGCATGTCCACGACGAGTACGCGAATGATCTTCGTGAAATCGCCCGGCGTAGCCGAAACGATGTTCCTACGGCTAAGCGACTCCTCAAGCAGTTCAAAGGGATTGGAGACACTGGTGCTGACATTTACCTACGCGAAGTCCAAGATGTATGGACTTGGGTGCGGCCGTACTTCGACGAACGCGCCATCGCAGCGGCCAAAGTATTAGGACTGCCCACCGAACCGGCAGAACTGGGCGCCTTGGCGCCGCGCATCAATGCTCGTCTGGCTGCCGCGCTCGTCAGGTCGGCGCTCGACCACGACGTGCGCCAGCAAGTGGCCAGATAGTCCTTGGCTGCGACCCGAGTAGGCTAGGCGACTTGGACAACAGAATGGAGCAGCAACCATGGCCAACTCGACCACATTCGTCATTGTTGGCGGCGGACTTGCTGGGGCCAAAGCGTTAGAAGCGTTGTGCGACAGCGACTTCGACGGCAAGGCTATTGTATTCGCCGAGGAGCAGCACCTGCCCTACGAGCGACCTCCACTGTCTAAAGAGTATTTGGCCGGCAAGAAGGCGCTCAGCGATTTCACCGTGCAGGCCGCCGACTGGTACCGCGAACACGGTGTCGACTTGAGAATCGGCACGCGGGTGTTGTCGTTGGACCCCGCCGCGCACACCGTCGGGCTGCCCGACGGCACCACGGTGCAGTACGACAAGCTGCTGTTGGCGACCGGATCGTCGTCGCGGCACCTATCGATACCTGGATCCGACGCAGCCGGAGTCCACTATCTACGTACCTACGACGACGCGTCAGCGCTGAATTCTGTTCTGGTCGAGGGGTCTTCGCTCGCTGTGCTGGGCGCCGGGTGGATTGGCTTGGAGGTGGCTGCCGCCGCTCGTCAGCGCGGGGTCAAGGTCACTGTTGTCGAGACAGCCAAACAACCACTGATGGCGGCGCTCGGCGAAACTGTCGGTGAAGTGTTTGCCACCCTGCATCGCGATCACGGGGTGGACCTCCGGCTACAAACCCAGGTCGAGGAGATCACCAGGGCCGACGGAGCGGATGGCAAAGCCACCGGGCTCAAGATGCGCGACGGGTCCACGGTTGCTTCAGATGCGGTGTTGGTGGCCGTCGGTGCCAAACCCAACGTCGAACTCGCCGAACAGGCCGGGCTGTCCATGGGTAACGGTGGCGTGCTCGTCGATGCGTCGCTACGTACCAGCGACCCTGACATCTACGCGATCGGTGATATCGCTGCTGCCGAACACCCGCTGTTTACCACCCGGATCCGCACCGAGCACTGGGCCAATGCGCTCAAACAACCCGCGGTGGCGGTGGCCGGAATGCTCGGTGAGCCTGGCGCATACACCGAGTTGCCCTACTTTTTCACCGATCAGTACGACCTCGGAATGGAGTATGTCGGGTACGCCCCGAGCTTTGCGCGGGTGGTGTTCCGCGGCGACGTCGTTGGCCGTGAATTCGTTGCTTTCTGGCTCGACGGCGACAACCGGGTGTTGGCTGGAATGAACGTCAATATCTGGGACGTGCTCGACGACGTCAAAGCCTTGATCCGCTCGAGGACACCGGTTGACGCTGACAAGCTGGCCGATCCACAATCGCCGCTGGCCGAGCTGGTGAGTTGACCGCTAGTCAGCGGGTGGCGATCCCGGATCGGCGAGGCTTGTGTCGACAGGAATCCAACTCTGGTGGATGACATCGGGTGGTCGTTGCGCTTGCAAGCGGTCCCGCTCTGCGCGCCGCCGCTTGATCCGCAGCCTGGCATCGGCCGGCATGGAAACTAGTTCGTCACAGGTCAGGTAATACACATCCTCGACGACGTCGATCAAGTCCGCTGCGACCCGTCGAGATCCCAGCTCGCGCAATGTCATTCGAAGCTCATGGGTGAACATGATGGTGGTGTCGTGGGCCAGCTCGCGCGACTTGCGGGCGCTGGTGGCCAACCGGTGGGCCACCGTGACCGGCGCTGCGGGCTCGGTTTGTGCGCCAGCCGCGACAGCGGCGTCGGCGGCGACGAACAACAACAGCGCCGGATCGTCACTAAACGTCCGATTGGCCAGTTCGGCTTCTCCCGGACCACGGTGCCCGATTCGAGCGACAGCCGCATCGACGGCCGCAGCGGCCGTCGGAGACAATGCGCGCACGCTGCCGAGTTTGCCGTCGAACGCCAGCGCGCGCAATGGCGCGTCGTCGTGTAGAACCCTCGCCAGCGCAGCGGTTTCCGCCGCAATCCGGCTGCTTTCCATGATCACGCCCACCCCGGACACGCTGGCATCCGCGTGGGCGTGTTCCAATGTCGCCGCTGTGACGCCGGTGTCGATCAACCATAGCGCCGTGAGGATCCAGCCTTGGTGAATCCGATCCCGCAACAGTGGAATCCGAACTTCAACGCTGGCGTCCGGCAGCGAGGCCAGCTGCTCGGCGTCCAGGTGCTCCGCCGCGGCGGCGGCGCGGTAGGCCCGGGTGTCCGTCCGGAGATGACGCAACAGCGCTAGCGACCGCGCGGCGACGACCGCTTTGGCGACCGAGCCGAGCGGTCCGCCCGCCAATTGTGGTCGACCGAATGGCAAGAGCTCGGTGACCGGCGGCTGCTCGCCCAGCGCCCGTTGGGCGACGGCCTGCTGGTCCCAGCCGGGCAGCTGGGCGGCAGCAACGATATTGGCAGAAACCCCGACGTAGGGGCGGTGACCGAACACCGCGATGGCCCTGCTCCCCCATTCATCGCCAACTACTCCGCCAAGTGCCAGCGCCTGGCCCATCACGCGACTGGCCAAGTGCAGTCCGCTCAACTGGACGTCCAACGTAATCGGGGTTAATGGCCCCGGCAACGCCTCGGCGAGGCTACTGGCGCTGAAGACCGGGAACCGCGGATCGATCCGGTCGTCGAACTCGCCCTCTAGCCCATCTGGCGCCGCGGACGGCAACTCCTCGGATGCCCCCAACCGCGGCGGGGTCTCCACCGGGAGCGCCAGTTGACCCGACGGCTGGTTGATCGCGCCTGCCCCGTCGAGTCTGCGCCCCACCAGTCCACGCCTGGTATCGGCAACCGCGTCGATCGCCTGCCAACCGAACGTGAACATCCAATCCTCTTGTACTGCAGTAATATCCACTTCAGGAATCAACTGATCCCAGCTGCGTACTCGGTGCAATCGTGGATGCGAGTCAATGGATCGCAACAGCCGCCATGCGGTCACCACGTTGGTGGTATCTGGGGTGGCGAGGTCCACCACGCCGCCGCGGTCACAGTTCAGTGCCATCAGCAGAAAGCGGACGAGGTCGTCGAGGTGCAGCACCCGCATCGGCTGCGCGGTGACCTTGGCGTGCAGCACCGTGGCGACGGTGCGGCACACCATCCAATCGAGCTGTCGGCCAACTGGCGGCGCGATCCGGATGACCAAACTCGGCCCCCAACTCGTCGACACCAACGTCTCAGCCGGTCGGTACAGCTCGGGCCGCCCCGCGGCCTGCGACACAAACAGCAATCGGGCACCGGCGCGAGCGGCCGCATGGGTCACCAGCGCAACGCCGTTGATGCCAACGCCACCGGGCGCGGTGGTGTCGACGGGAGCGAGATGGATCACCGCGTCGGCTTCGTCGGCCAGCTCTTGCAGGACAGGGTCATCCAACGAAGCACAGACCAGATCGACGCCTACGTCCAGGTAGGGGTGCGGGTGCTCAGCAATGCCGCTGACCGTGTGGCCGGCCGCGATCAGCTGCCGTGCGACGAACCGCCCGACCGTACCGGTGGCGTCGGTAACCAGGATCTGCACCAGGGGGCACCTCCCATGACCTCCCACGACCTTCCCCCAACGTCCACCTTTGACAATAGGCACGTCGGTGGGTGTACGCGACCATTCCTCGATTACTGGGCCATGGCGTGCGGTGATGCTTTGGGCGGCTACTTCAGCGTCGCGCTTCCGTCGGCGGCGACGGTAACCTTGGCGCCGCCGATGTCTTCACACACCGTTATCTCAGCCGCGACGGGATCGGCGATCACGGCTAAAGCACGCGAGCCGTCGGGCGTGCGCACCGCGAGGAAGGCTTTCTCCGGTTGTCCATCACGGTTGAACGGCGTCGTCCACGCTTCGACAGTACCGACACCTTCCCACTTGAGCGGCCCGTCTCGGGTGGGCTCTCGATCCACTGCCGACTGCACATCTTCCCAACGGAACTCGGCCGGCGGTTCGGTGCTGTAGACCCCGAAGCTGTGCTTGGTCAGGTATCCCCCGTTGGCGGTGATCAGACCGCGCCGTCCGGGATTGTCCACCAGAAGTTCAGCCATGGTGGCGATGGAATGCATGACGTAGTTGCTCCACGGGCCGCCCGCAAACGTCAGCCCGCCAGTGACTGTGAGCGGGCGGCCGGGATCGTCGAGGCTCAAACCAAGTTCGGCCGCCGCGACCTGAACGGCGGAGGGAAAACACGAGTACAGGTCGACATAGTCAATGTCGCCGATATCGTCAATTCCGGCCAGCTCTAGTACCCGAGCGCCGGCGATCCGGATGGCCGCAGACCGATTCAACTCGGCGCGCTCGGCGATAGCGGCGGTGTCGTGCGCAGCGGTGCCGGCGTGCGGGTACACCCAGCGTTCGGCGGGGATCTGCAGACGTGTCGCCAACTCAACCGAGGTGAGGATCAGCGCGGCGCCTTGATCGACCATGTTGTTGGAGTTCATCAACTTGGTGTAGGGCCAGCTGATCATCCGATTCTGCGGGCCAGAACGTGTGATCTGCTCGGCGGTTACTGGTTGACGGATCCACGCGTAGGGATTGTCGACCGCGACGGCGTTGAAACGTGCCCATAGTTCCCCCACGCGGCGGCCGTGCTCCTCGATTGACGCGCCGTTAGCGATTCGAAGCGCCTGCTCGAACAGCGGGTACACGTACGCCGGCCGATCCAGCTGGATCCTGATCTCGGCGTCACCGAACATCGCCACGTCATCGCCGGTCACCTCGGCCATCGGCACAGATTCGTCCTGAACTGTCCAGGCGAGTTTGCCGCCCTGGGCTCGCAACGCCATCCTGGTACGCCAGGTTTCCGCACCGGCAAGCAGCACCACGCCGGCCCGGCCCTGCTGGATGTCCAGGCACGCCTGGTTGACCAGCGACTGCGGCACATTGCCGCCGATCGGGCTATAAAGCGTTGCGAAGTCAGCGGCACCGATCCGCATCCCGAGCAGCAGCCCGGGATCTCGGTAGCGTGCCGACAACACGTTGACCACGCGAATGGAGTCCACGGCTTCCAGCACTCGGGAATTCGCTGCTTGCCGGGCCGCGGCAGCCATCAGGTCGACCGGTTCGACGGACCGTGTGTTCGGGTTGATTTCGTCGCGGTGGTTGATCTGGCCATAGCCGACCAGCACCGGTGTTCTGGGGTCGGCGGGCATAGGTCTAAGTGCGCCTCTCGAACGGCTTGGGCTGCAGGATCAGGCTGGACAGCAACGCTACCGCGCCGATGGCAACGCACAGCCACAGCGCGAGCAAATAGCTCGCCTCGGTGCCGGAACCGACGACCGCTCCGGCCCAGGCGAATCCGACCGCGGCACCGATCCCGAAGCAGGAATTGGTGATGCCGGGCAGCGCCCCAGGTTCTTCATCGCAGGACTGCGCGACGCCCATGGCGCTCAGCGAGGTCAACAGTGCGCCGTTGTAGGTCAAGCCGAATGCGGCCATCAACCCGAACAGAATGTTGTCGTTCATGGCGAACACCGCGACGGCGACGGTGACCAGTAGGGTGGCGAGGATTCCCAGCCGCGCGGTGGTAACGAAACCGATGCGGATGGCCAGCCGGCCGAACACCGGCGCCGACACCACTCCCACCAATGCTGCCGGCGTCAAAAACAGCAGCGCAGTCGTCGTCCCGTTCGCGCCGAAGCCAACGTCGGCGTTGACCGCCAGGTGCGGAACGATGAAGTTGAGCACCACGAAGAAGGACGCCAACGCAAGGATGGTGGTGGTGACGACCGGCCACTCCTGGCGCGACCGCAGGTGTTCGATGGCGATCAGTGGGCTCCTGATACGGGTGTCGACGACGATCAGACCCACGAGTGACAACACGCCGACAAAGATCCAGGCCACCGTCGACGTCGAAAGCCACCCGGAGGTGCCACCGGCAATCAGGAACATGTTTACGCCGCCGACCGTCGATGCCAGCAGTGCGGCACCCCACCAGTCCATCCGGCCTGCGGTGGTCCCTCGGGGCGGGTCGGCGGGGACAGCCTTCCACGCGAACCCGATGGCGGCTACGCCGATCGCGAGGATCAGCACGAAGATCGAGCGGTAACCGAGGTGGTCGACCATCACACCGCCGAGCAGGGCGTCTACACCCGCGACGCCACCATTGATCGACGAAACCACGCCAACACAGGCGCCAAAGGCCATGGGGCTCAGGTGTTCACGCTGGATGAGGTAGGACAACGGGAAAGAGATGACACAGCCGCCCTGCAATATCCGACCCAACACCACGACCGGCAGGGAGGTGCTGACAATGCACAACACCGTACCGATGCACATCAGCACCATGATGCTAATCAGGACTCGTTTGCGGCCGACGTAGTCGCTCCAACGGACTAGGACCACACAGGCGACCGCACCGGCAAGGAAAAAGAAATTCGACATCGCCACATACGCGTTAGGACCCATCGCACCATTGATCGCGCCGATCGCCGGCGCCAACATGCTCGCGTTGAGCTGAAACGCGATCACCGAGGTCACCAGCGCGGCCACCATGAAGACGATCTGCCCCCGCGACAACGGGCCGGCATCGTTTATGTCAATTGTTGTGCTGAGGTCACACACGACGATCGCACCTCTCTGGCCGGGCCATTCAGTGGTGAGCCGTCTTGGTGATGTTTCCGATAGCCACCGGAACTGTATGCACGATGGTTATAGCAGAGCGCGGCGCGCGGCGCGGCAATGCTAGGCGCCGTCGGCGGGCGCGAACAGTATGCGGTCGGCGATCAGCCGCTCGGTCTCCTGGCTCCCCATCCCGAGCAGCTTGCGGCAGATCTCGCGGGTGTCTTGACCGGGCAGGGGCGCCGGGCGTTGCGGTGCCGGTGGGATGTGACGAAACGGAGCCGGACCCGTCTCGGTCGGCAGCGCACCGTCGATGAGGGGATGCACCATGTCAGCGAACAGTTCTCGCTCGATCAGTTGCGGGTCCTTGAGGATGTCTGGTGGACGACTCATCGGGCCGGCTGGCACTCCGGCCGACTGCAAGTCTTGGGCGGCCTGCACCGGGGTGCGGGTGCGGGTCCAGGCCGACAACACCGCCACCAACTCCGCGCGGTTGGTCACACGCGACTCGCCGGTAGCAAAGCGCGGGTCGCCAGCCAGCTCAGGCTGCTCTAAAACAGATGCAACGCAATGCCATTCGTTGTCCGAGCGGATTGAGACGACGCACCATTCGTCGTCGCCCGTACACGGGTAGACCCCGTGTACGGCGGTGTCATCGCGGACTTCGGCGATACCGGCCCCCAACGCGGCCTGGGTGACGAACAGCGTGTCCAGCTGATTGACGACGACTTCGGCCTGCGAGATGTGGACATGGGCGCCGCCGCCGGTGCGATCGCGGTGGATCAGCGCGGCCAATGCCCCAATCGCGGTAATCCGCCCGACCACGTGATCGGGGAAGATGGTGGTCGCGTCGTAAAAGGCATGCCGCGGGGCGTCGGCGTCGGTGTCCGCACCGGCTTCGTCGGATGTCCAGAGTCGGGTGACGCCGGTGGCGGCGCGGACCAGCGGGCCGTAACCCATCCGGGTACGCCACGGCCCGCTGTCGCCGTAGGCGCTGCTCCCGGCGAGCACGATATGCGGATTGAGGGCCCGCAGCCTGTCGTAGGAGAACCCAAGCGAGGTAAGGGTTCCCGGTTTGAAGTTGGCAAACACTGCGTCGGCCTGCGCTACCAGGCGGCCGAAGATCTCCTTACCCTGCGCACTGCGCAGGTCCACACCAAGTCCGAGGTGGTTGCGATGGGTCCGGGCGAAGGATTCACTCATGGCGTCGCCGACGCGAGCCTGTCTCAGTCCGTCCGGGTAGTCTGCACTTTCGACTTTGATGACCTCGGCGCCGAGGTCGCCGAACAGCCGGCCCACCTCGCCGCCCGCGACGATGATGCCCAGATCCAGGATTTGCAGGCCCTCGAACGGATAGGCACCGACGCTGCCGGACGGTGATGTGATGACCTTTGCGGCATCCCTCCAGCACGGTTTGTGCTGCCCTGGAGCGGGCGCTGGCCTCCGGAAACCGGAGCGCTGGCCGTCGACGACAAAATATCCAGTGGGCACGCTCGTGTGCACGCCGGGCATGAGTTCGGCATCGGTGATGGCGCCGACCGCCTGGAAATGCTCGGAGGCCAGGATCCGCGACGGCGTCAACACCGCGGCGATCGGCACTCCGTGCCGCTGTCCCGCGGTGACCAACGCCTTCATGGTCTGGTCGGCGAACAACGCCTGGGCCAGCTCGCTGATCCGCGGCCACGCGGCCAGACGCGCACCGATCAAGTCATACTCGGGATCTTGAAATTCCTTCGGCTCGCCCAACCAGCGGCGCAGGCCGCGCCACTGCCGCGGTGCCATGACGCACAACCGGATATAGCCGTCCCGGCACGGATAGATCGGGTAGGTGTCCTGGTTTTTCGGGCGACCCCGCCACCGCCCGGTGCTGTGCCGGCCGGCAGCAACCTGCCCGTGCGACCCGAATGCTGGGTCGAGCGCCATGACAACAGCGTCAAACCGAGAAAAGTCGATGTAATCACCTGCACCGCAACGCAATCGGTTGTAGTACGCGACGAGTGCGGACCACGCGGCCTGCGCGGCAGCGGTTGCCGAAGCGATACCGTCTGGTGGCAACACCGGGGTTCCGGTAGTGGGACCCGACCGCGACAGCGAGCCCGACATAGCGAACAGGACGGGATCGGTCGCGCACCACGCCGACCGCGGACCCGTGGTACCGAAGTCGGTGACCGACAATGCAACCAGGTGGTGGTAGCGATTGGCGAGCTCGGCGCACGACGTCCCGAACGCGGCGGCCTGCCCGGGAAGGCCGCTGTCGACAACGATATCGGCACCCTCGACGAGGCTAAAGAAGCGCCGTCGGTCGTCCTCATCGAGCGGGTTCAGCACCGTGCTGCGCTTGTTGGCGTTGTGCACGGCGAACGGCAGGCTCACACCGGCCAGGGTCGGCAACGCGCGCCGGCCGGGGTCTCCGCCCGGCGGTTCCACCTTGAGAACATCCGCACCCAAGTCCGCGAACAGGCGGGTCACCGCGTGGGCCCCGGCACCGCAAAACCCGCAGGACAGGTCGAGGACGCGCAGCGCATCGAGCAACCTGTCGGACATCTGCACACCGTACCTGGCTGGTCGGTCGTCTCGGGTATTCCATCCATCCGTGTCACATCGCGGCGCCCACAGCCAAAAGCCGAGCCGCGCAAGCTGGTTCGACGCAAACGGGAGGCACTCAGCCGGACTGCGAATGCTGTGCTTGGCAAAATGGCTCGGGTAGAGCCCCGACGCATGGTGTGTGCCAGGTCGGCAGCACCGGAAAGGACGAAAATGGCAGATATGGGGTCCACTGGCGATAAGGTCCGCGGCAAGGTCATTGTCATCACCGGCGGGGCTCGGGGCATCGGGTTGGCCGCCGCGACCGCACTGCATAAGCTGGGCGCCACGGTCGCGATCGGTGATATCGACGAGGCCAAGGTGAAGGAGTCTGGCACCGCGCTCGGCCTCGATATCTACGGCAAACTCGATGTCACCGACTCGGATTCGTTTTCGGAGTTCCTCGACGCCGTCGAGCGCCAGCTCGGCCCGATCGACGTGCTCATCAATAACGCCGGCATCATGCCGCTTGGCCGGATTGTCGATGAGCCCGACGCGGTCACCCGGCGTGTTCTGGACATCAACGTTTACGGCGTGATGTTGGGCACCAAGCTTGCGGCGCGGCGCATGATTCCGCGCGGACGGGGGCATATCATCAATATCGCTTCGCTCGCTGGAGAGACTTATCTCCCCGGGGCGGTGACGTACTGTGCCAGCAAGCATGCGGTGGTTGGCTTCACCGACGCGGCCAGGATTGAATACCGTCGGACCGGCGTGAAACTTTCGATAATGCTGCCGACGTTCGTCAATACCGAACTTATCGCTGGCACGCACGGGGCCAAGGGAGTTAAGACCGCCGAGCCGGCCGAGATTGCGGACGCGATCGTGAAGCTGGTGGCCAAACCGAAACCGCGGGTGCGCGTAACGAAAGTGGCTGGCGTGCTGGTTGCTTCGCAGAAGTTCATGCCACGCCGGTTCGGCGAGAGCATTAACCGACTGCTCGGCGGCGAGCACGTCTTCACCGATGACGTCGACGTCGAGCAGCGCAGGGCCTACGAGGCGCGCGCTCGCGGCCAGCAGTGAGCACCGCGTCCGGTGGTGTTCATCGTCGGCGCGGACAATGGGCATGATGAGCACAGAAAGCGCGATCTCCGCAACAACCGAGACTCCGGTCCTTTCTGAAGTCCTTTCTGACGACGAGCTGGCCCTCATCGACGCGTATTGGCGTGCCGCCAATTACCTGTCAGTCGGGCAGATCTACCTGCTGGACAACCCGCTGCTGACCGAACCGCTGTCGGCCCAGCACGTCAAATCCCGGCTGCTGGGACACTGGGGCACCACGCCAGGCCTCAATCTCATCTATGCGCACTTGAACCGGATAATCCGCAGCCGCGACGCCAACGTCATCTATGTCACTGGCCCCGGTCACGGCGGCCCGGGACTGGTCGCCAACGCCTATCTGGAAGGCACCTACAGCGAGGTTTACTCCGGCATCACAGAAAACGCCGAAGGACTGCGGAGGCTATGCCGTCAGTTCTCGTTCCCCGGCGGCATCCCCAGTCATGTGGCTGCCGAGACTCCGGGGTCCATTCACGAAGGCGGCGAACTCGGTTACGCGCTGGTGCATGCCTATGGCGCGGCTTTCGATAACCCCGATCTGGTGGTCGCCTGCGTGATCGGTGACGGCGAAGCCGAGACAGGACCGATGGCCGCCAGCTGGCACTCGAACAAATTCCTCAACCCGGCCATCGACGGGGTGGTGCTGCCGATCTTGCACCTCAACGGATACAAGATCGCCAACCCGACTGTATTGGCCCGCATTCCGCACTCCGAGCTCGAATCATTGTTGCGGGGCTACGGGTACCGGCCGATCACCGTGGCCGCAGACGAGCCGGCGGAAGTACACCGAAAGTTAGCTGCCGCTCTCGATGATGCCTTTGACGCTATTGAGGCAATTCAGCGGGCCGCACGCCGTGGTGAGAAAACGGGCCGGCCGGTGTGGCCGATGATCGTGCTGCGCACCCCCAAGGGGTGGACCGGGCCCAAGATGGTTGACGACAAGCCAGTGGAGGGCACCTGGCGATCACACCAGGTCCCGCTCGCCGAGACGCACAACAATCCCGCGCATCGCGCGCAGCTTGAAGAGTGGTTGCGCAGTTACCGGCCAGCGGAATTGTTCGACGACCACGGTGCATTGCGCCCAGAGCTGCGGGCGCTGGCGCCCACCGGGGACCGGCGGATGAGCGCTAATCCGCACGCCAACGGCGGACTATTGCTGCGTGACCTGGACCTCCCGGACTTCCGCGGCTACGCGGTAGAAGTCCCACAACCCGCCGCGACAACGCATGAGGCCACCCGCGTGTTGGGAGCCTGGCTGCGGGATGTGATCGCCCGCAATCCCGACCGGTTTCGTCTCATGGGTCCCGACGAGACCACCTCCAATCGGCTCGGCGCCGTTTTTGAGGCGACAGATACGGTCTGGCTCTCGCCGACCGAGCCGCAGGACGAGAACCTCGCCCCCGACGGCCGCGTGATGGAGGTGTTATCCGAGCATCTGTGCCAAGGGTGGTTGGAGGGCTACCTGCTGACCGGTCGACACGGGCTGTTCAACTGCTACGAGGCGTTCGTGCACATTGTTGACTCGATGTTCAACCAGCACGCCAAATGGCTGTCCACCAGTCGCGAACTGTCCTGGCGGCAGCCGATCGCGTCGCTGAACTACCTGCTGAGCTCCCATGTGTGGCGCCAGGACCACAACGGTGCATCGCATCAGGACCCGGGCTTCATCGACCTGGTCGCCAACAAGCGTGCCGAAGTGGTCCGGGTCTACTTGCCGCCGGACGCCAACACGTTGCTGTCGGTGGCAGACCACTGCCTGCGCAGCCGCGACTATGTCAATGTCATCGTCGCCGGCAAGCAGCCCGCGCTTGCCTACCTCTCGATGCCGGAGGCGATCCTGCACTGCACCCGGGGGCTGGGGATCTGGGAATGGGCGAGCACCGCTGGAGCTTGTGACGGGGAGCCCGACGTGGTGCTGGCCTGCGCTGGGGACATCCCGACGCTGGAGACGCTGGCGGCCGCTGACATTTTGCGACGCGAGCTGCCGGACCTGCAGGTGCGAGTGGTCAACGTCGTCGACCTGATGCGGCTGCAGCCGGACTCCGAGCATCCGCATGGCCTGCCGGACAAGGAATTCGACGCGTTGTTCACCCGTGACAAGCCGATCATCTTCGCCTACCACGGTTATCCGTGGCTGATCCACCGGCTTGCCTACCGGCGCACCAATCACCATCACATCCACGTGCGCGGGTTCAAGGAGCGCGGCACTACGACGACGCCGTTCGACATGGTGATGCTCAATGATTTGGACCGCTTTCATTTGGTCATCGACGTCATCGACCGGGTGGACGGGCTGGCCAGTCGGGCCGCGCTGCTTCGCCAGCGGATGGTCGACGCCCGGCTGGCCGCACGACGCTATACCCGCGAGCACGGCGAGGACGACCCGCGGATCGTCAACTGGACCTGGGAGTGCGCTACCACTTTTTCGAATCGCGTCGGGCCCTGAGCTGGCGCTACTCTGGGCCGGGTGGCGAATGTTTTGTCGGTCAACCTGGCTCGTGTCCAAACGAATCCGGACCCCCGCGCCCAGTCGACGTTGACGGGCATCGACAAAGTGCCGACAGCCGAGGCGGTCATGGTGCGTGCGCCCGGACCTATGCATGGTGGTCTCGGCAGCGGACTGGTCGGTGACACCATCGGCAACCAGAAAGTCCACGGCGGTGACGACCAAGCCGTCTACGCGTATGCGCGCGAAGACCTCGACGCGTGGGAAATTCCACTCGGGCGGAAACTCACCCCGGGAATGTTCGGCGAGAATCTGACCACTACGGGCGTCGATGTGACTAATGCGCGGATCGGGGAGCGTTGGCGCATCGGTACCGACGGCTTGGTGCTGGAGGTCTCAGCGCCGCGGATACCGTGTCGCACGTTTCAGGCATTCCTGAATGTGAGTCAGTGGATCAAGACCTTCACCCAGGCGAGGAAACCTGGTGCCTACTTGCGAGTGATATCGCCCGCAACAGTGCGCGTCGGCGACATGATCACGATCGATTACCGCCCCAATCACGACGTAACCGTCGAACTCGTCTTTCGCGCCGTTACGACTGAACCGGAGCTGCTTCCTCGGCTGCTGGTGGCGGACGGGCTTGCCACCGACCTCGAGGACCACGCCCGCCGCAGGGTTACATCAACCGGGCGTTAGCGTCAAAGGACCTGGGCACCGGCGGCCCGCAGGTAAACTTGCCGAATGCTTGACGCGACGGTTGCCGTTGACACCCACCCACTGGTGTCGCAACTGTCCGCGCTGCACCAGTTCCGGATCCAGGTCGACGTCGCCGTCGTCGTCGTGCTGCTGGTGCTGACGAACCTGATCGCGCACTTCACCACAGCATGGGCAAGCATCGCTACCGTCCCGATCGCCGCGGTCGGGCTGGTGACCTTGGTGCGCTGCAATGGTTTGGGCTGGGCTGAATTGGGTCTTGCCCGGGAACACTGGAAGTCCGGCCTGGGTTATGCGCTGGCCGCCGTGATCGTGGTGGCGTTAGTGATTTCCGTCGGTGTCCTGCTCCCGATGACTCGGCCGATGTTCATGAACAATCACTACGCTCGGATCTCTGGGATCTCCGGCGCGCTAATCGCCTCGGTGGTCATCATTCCACTGCAAACCGTGATCCCCGAGGAGCTGGCCTTTCGCGGTGTGCTGCACGGCGCGCTGAATCGGGCCTGGGGGTTCCGTGGCGTTGCGGTCGCGGGCTCGCTGCTATTTGGTCTTTGGCATGTCGCGACGTCGTTGGGGTTGACGAGCAGCAATATCGGCTTCACTCGGCTACTCGGCGGCGGGATCGTCGGAATGCTCGCCGGGGTAACGCTGGCGGTGCTGGCCACCGGCGTCGCGGGGTTCGTCTTCAGCTGGCTGCGCCGACGTAGCGGCAGCCTGCTGGCGCCGATAGCGCTGCACTGGTCGCTGAACGGATTGGGTGCGCTAGCGGCTGCGCTGGTCTGGCATCTATCCACCTGAAGTCGACCTCACTGCGGTTACACCAGCAACACAGCGGCGCCTGCGATGCGGCCGGCGCTGAGGTCGGTCAGCGCCTGATCGGCTTGCCCGAGCGGGTATTCCGGTGTGGTAACTGCGATGTGATGCTGGGCCGCGAAGTCGAGGAACGCACGCGCATCAGCCCGGGTGTTCGATGTCACCGACCGGATCTGGCGCTCCTGAAACAAGTGTCGCTGGTAGTTCAGCTGCGGGATATCGGAAAGATGAATCCCTGCGATCGCCAGGGTGCCGCCGCGGTCCAGCGCCTCGCATGCGGGCAGCACTAGTTCACCGACCGGCGCGAACAGGATCGCGGCATCCAGCGGTACCGGCGGCGGATCGGCGGCGTCTTGCGCCGACGCGGCGCCGAGTTCTAACGCCAGCTCCTGCGCCCGGGCTCCGCGGGTCATAACATGCACCTCCGCGCCTTGCGCCACAGCAACCTGTGCCGTGATGTGAGCGCTGCCGCCAAAGCCGTAGATCCCTAACTGGCCGCCCGGCGGTAGCTCGGCGCGCAGCAACGACCGGTACCCGATGATGCCGGCGCACAACAACGGCGCGAGCTCGCAGTCGCTATAGCCGCTCGGTAGGTGATGCGCGAAAGCCGCAGGGACAGTGGCGAATTCGGCGTATCCGCCGTCGGCGTCCCAGCCGGTGTAGCGGGACTTCGGACACAGATTCTCGGTGCCGCGACGGCAGTACTTGCACACCCCGCAGGTGTGGCGCAGCCAGGCGATGCCTACCCGGTCGCCCACATCAAACCCGGCGGCCGTATCCACCTCCGAGCCCAGCTCAAGGACCTCCCCCACCACCTCGTGGCCGGGGGTCACCTGCTCGCGGTGCACGGGGAGGTCGCCCTCGGCGACGTGCAGGTCGGTACGACATACCCCACACGCGTGTACCGCGACCAGCAGCTCGGACGGTTCGGGACGCGGCACCTCGGTGGTAACTTGCTCAAGCGGGCCGGTGTGCATCGGGCCGGGCCGACGCACCCGCCACGCGCGCATCATCGTGGTCGCTTTCGGGGCCATCACGCCATCATGCCGCGATCCGTCAGCGATCGGTCGACATCATCACGGCCAGGTGAGACCAATCAGGTCTTTCGCACCCTGCCGACAGCCCAGAGCAGGATCACCGAGCCCAGGATCGCGGTGAACAAAGTGAACCACCAACCGCCGGCGGCGGTGTTGACGAAGAAGCTCAGTAGAAAACCGCCGATCAACGCGCCCACGACACCGATCACGATGTTCATCAAGATGCCCGACCCGCCGCCTTTGACGATTTTGCTGGCGATCCAGCCCGCGATACCGCCGATGATGATGTAACCGATCCAGCCGACGCTGGTCAGCGTCGTTGAGCGGGCGAGGTATTCGGTAGCTGCCATGACGTCCATGCGGATCTCCTTGCACTCGATGGCATAGCCCAGCCCAGATGCGGGGCCGTGATTTCGGTATACCCCGATGAATGCCTATTGGCGACGGCTGTTTGCTCCGTGCGCGACGGTCAGGCGGGCACGGTCTGCAGTGGCAGCGCAGTGGACGGCGGACTGACTTGTCCGGCAGGCGCCTGGACGGGTGCCGGAGCGGGGGCAGGCGCAGGTTCTCCCGGCGCCGGTGGAGGCGCCGGGATCGGGGCTGTCCCCGGCCGGATCGACTCGGCCAGCGCTTTGGCTGCACCTTTGTCCACCGGGGCATTCGAGGTCCCGAGCCACACCACAAACCACCGTTGTGGGGGCCCCGCGTCAGGAGTGGTCGCCGCAGGCGCGCCGACTACACCCGTCCAGATTTGGCCAATTGGCTTGTTTGGGTCGCTGAATTTGACCTCGTAGTAGGACGCGCTTCCAGTTATCCCATTGGCGTTAAGCGGAATGGTTTCTTGGTTGATCCGCGTACCGGGGTATGGCAGGTAGAACTCACCCATATCCGAGCCGAGTCGGACTGCGGCCTTAACGTTGTCGGCTTCGGCACTCGCGTAGAGCTTTTGGTCCAGCCGGCCGAGCACGATACGGGTGTCGTTAGCAACCGGCGGCGGCTGACCAGCCATGGCCGGCTGTCCGATGGTTTTGCTGAGCAGCGCCGAGCCGTAGTCGAGGTGCGAGGCGTCTGACTCGACCCAGCCGGCGGGAAGGACGAAGCTAAATCCACCGACGGCGTTGGTGAGTCGGCCAGCGTTGGGGTCGACTGCAGGTGGGGGTGGCGCGTTCGGATCGACCGGCGGCGGCGCCGCATTGGGATCGCCCAGTTGGGCTTCAGGCGAGGTGGGGGTGCCTGGAGGGGGCGTGATGGTCTCCGGTGCAGGCGCGGGTGCCGCGGCAGCCGTCGGTGGCGGCGGGGGTGCGGGCTCGGGATCGGCGTTGGCGGCAGCGGGCAACGCAAGCGTGACGACACTGGCGCTGGCCGCTGCGGCAATCGCCAGCGTCGCCCACAATCCTTTGCGACGTGTCGAGTTCAGGTCCACCTGAGTCATGGCGACGAACCTACCGTGTTACGGCGGTGGCGCAAGGACGGCTTGCTGAGATGTGGTGGGGTTTTTCCGGTTTACCGGTTCGAGACGTGCCGGTTCACGATTGGGGGTGTCGCTGCAGCGCCGGGTACAGCGCCACTTCATGAGCTTTGATGCTGAACCAGACGCGATCTCCGGGCATCAGCCGTAGCTCCGTGGCGGCGTCGACGGTGATTTCCGCGGCCAGGCCAGGAGCGCCATCAGGTTGTTCCGGGCCGCGTACTAGGACGGCGGCTCCCCGGGCATCGAGTTCCGCCACGGTCAGTTCGACGGTGTTGCGTGGGCTGCCATGCGGCGGGTCGCGATAGACGGCGACCGCGGTGGGCGCGAACACGGCGATTGCGTCTTGCCCGGTGGCGAGCTCATTGCCGAGGTCTTGGGCCGGCGTCCCGTGCCAGCCCGCGCCGGATCGGGTTAGCAGGGAACCGTCGGTGCTGATGGTCCCGTTGACCAGGTTGACACCGGCAATCCGGGCGCCGAAGTGACTGCGCGGCGCACCAAGCACATCGGAGACCTTGCCGACCTCGGAAATCCTGCCGGACTCAAGTACTAGCACTCGATCGGCCACGGTGAACACATCCAGCAGCTGGTGGGTTATCAGGATGGCGGCGCAGCCGCTCCGGGTGACCAGGCTGCGCAGCACCGCGCGGATAGCAGCGGCGGCGGCCACATCAAGCCCGGTCAGCGGCTCGTCGAGGAGCAGCACCTCCGGTTGGGCCGCCAACGCGCGTGCGATCGCGACCCGCTGCGCTTGACCGCCCGACAGCTGCCGTGGTTTGCGGTCGGCAAACTGCTCAGCGTCCACCTGGCGCAGCCAACCCAGCGCCTTATCGCGGGCACGGGCCCGGTGCCGGCTGCGCGGTCCGAAGGCCACGTTGGCCGCGATAGTCATATGCGGGAACAACAACGGGTCCTGCAAGAGCAACCCGACCCGACGATCGTGGGTTGCCACGTTCACCCCAGCCGCAGTGTCGGTCAACACGCGGTCCCCCAAACGCACCAGACCCTCGTCGGGGCGAACCAGGCCGGCGATGACGTGAAGGACGGTGGACTTGCCCGCGCCGTTGGGTCCGAGTACGGCGAGCACCTCGCCCGGAGCTACCGAGAACTCGACATTCAGATGGCGGTCTGTCACGACCGCGCGAAGCTGTAACTCGCTCACGGTGGCTACCTCGTATCGGCCCCGGTCATTCCGCGAGCACCCAAGACCAGCACCACCAGCGCTGCCACCACCACGAGCAGGATCGACAGTGCCACAGCCGCGTCCGCGTCGGTGACCCGCTGGAGGTAGATCTCCAGCGGCAGCGTGCGGGTGACTCCTTGCCGGGAGCCAGCAAACGTCAGTGTCGCGCCGAACTCCCCCAGCGAACGGGCGAATGCCAGTACCGCCCCCGACACCATCCCGGGCAGCAGCAGCGGCAGCGTGATCCGCCACCAGACGATGCCGGGCCGCGCCCCGAGCGTCGCCGCCACCACTTCGTAGTCGGCTCCCGCGATGCGGGCGGCGCCTTCGAGGGAGATCACCAGAAACGGCAACGAGACGAAGGCCTGCGCCATCACCACCGCGGTCGTGCTGAACGCGATGCTGATGCCGGCGGCGTCCAGATACCGCCCGATCAATCCGAGTCGGCCGAACGCATAGAGCAACGCGATGCCACCAACCACGGGTGGCAACACCAGCGGCAGCAGGATCAGCGGCCGCAGTAACCGCACCAGCCGTGTCGTGCAGCGGGCCAGTACCAGCGCCATGGGTACCCCGAGCAGCACACACAGCAGAGTGCTCGCGGCGGCGGTCTTCAGGCTCAGCAACAGTGCCGTCGTCGAGGAGGCGCTGGTGATCAATGACCAGAAATTCGGCCAGTCCACCTTGATCGCGATCGCCAACAGGGGCAAGGCCACGAAGACGGTCCCCGCCGCGGCGGGGACATACACCCAGCGGGGCAGATCGGTGGGCCGCGCGCTAATACGTATACCCCTATCGGGACATAGCCGCAGTTGAACGGCTTGCGGGAGAAACGTAGCACGGCGCATGTTTACCCAGACAGAATAACACACCAGCAAACGAAAAATATGCCACAGTAGTAGCATATATGCAGTTGAAGTATAAAGTTTGCTGATTCTCAGCTACAAATTGGTGTGGCCCTATGAGGGCAACTCTGAGCGGCACCCATACGACGACGCGGATGGACAGTATGTTCGCCAAGTTGGGCCGAGCACGAGAAGACCTCGCCGAGCTGCAAGCCGCCGTTGAGGCGTACCGCCAAGATTCCGGTCGGTGTCGCCGAACTCGCCGTTACCGGGACGGAACTCGACATGAGAAAGCTTGTCAAAGTCGTGGGCGACCATCTCGACGAGCCGAAAGTAGGGGCAGCACCTCAAACGACGGACCCCGTTGGCGTCGGCTGGTCATCCGGCGCACATCAGTGGTTCGGGGCTTCTGGAGTACTCAGGGATGCGGTCCGATAGTCACGATGGTGAGCATATCTGTGTTAGGGCCATATACCCACCAGATACGCCATGCCGACGGAGTATGGTTCTCGACGTAGGACTCCCACACGTCCTCCCGGTTTGGGCCCTGCAGTGACTGATATTTATGGGAGTGCAATCCAGGGTGAGCCGGCCCGATGTCGCGGAGAAGCCGGAGAGCCTTGACAACCTTCTTACGTTTATCCGCGTACATTTTGCCATCCAGGGCGTCTATAACGCCCTGCGCTTCATCGGTGTAGCGAAGCTCGAACGGCGGTGCACTCACGAATCGAGTAGGTCGTCACGCGCTGAGATGCGTCCGTGAGCGACATCAGCCAGCCCGCGCAGCAGCGACTCGCGTACCTGCTTGTTCTCCCATACCAGAAGTTCGCGCTGAGGGATGGACGCCATAGGGGTGAGCAGTAGCTCCCCGGTGGGGCGACGTGAAACAAGGAAACGATCAGCGCCGCGCACGCCGAGTCGCCCAAGGGTGATTCGGGCACGGTTATCGGCCGTCACCTCGGTGACTGGCTCGAATGACGGGTCGGCGGTCACGCCCATTAGCATCCGCTTGAATGGGTAAATGGGCAAGTGGGTAGATGGGCCTGCATACGGAAAATCATGCAACCAAACCCGTCGCCTGCGAGCGGACCACCACCGTCATCAACATCGAAAATGAAACCATGCCACCCTCCCGCAGAACCTCTACCGCCAGCGAAATCACGCACCCAGACGAATACAGCCCCGGCAACCTCTGGAAGCTGAACGCCAGATCACTCAAATGGCTACTAGCAGCCATCGCCGCGCGGGTAGCCTAGCCTTACCGCTGGTTGTGTCGTCGTTGAAGACGAAGGTGGGAACCATGTCGTCTGCTGAACCGCCCCCACCTAAACCAGCGCCTGGCTGGTACCTCGACCCATCAGGTACCGGGGCCCAACGATATTTCGACGGCACCACCTGGATCAGCCAATTCGCCCGCCACCAAGCCCACCGAAGAAGAGCAACTCTGGAAAGACGGTCCTGGCGGTAGCCGGGGCGATCCTCGTCCTGTACGTCATCGGTAAAAGCTGCGGCTCCCACGACAACAACAACAGCTCTCCGTCGAGCACCTGGGCCGGTGCACGATGTGCTCGTCAGGGCTTGACGAAGCCCGACTGGGCCAAAATCTGCTGACCTGCTTCACCCGTAACCATCGTTTGGAACTTCTGGGCCAGCGTCGGTACGGACGCCTTCTTGAGCACCGCAATGGGGTAGACATTCACCGCCCCGGCGGCCTCAGGAAAGTTGATGGTGGTCACCTTGCCCGCGGCGCTGCGCGCGTCGGTGACATAGACCAGCGCGGCGTCGGCCTGGCCGGTGGTGACCTTGTTAAGGACATCGGTCACGTTGAGTTCTTCACTGACCGGGTTGATGTGCACCCTGGTGGCGTCTTCGATGCGTTGGGTCGCTGACCCGCATGGCACCGGACGCTGGCACACCACCACGTTGACCCCCGGCTTGGCGAGGTCGGCGAAGGATCCGATCATCTTCGGATTGCCCACCGCGGTCACGATGACCAGCGTGTTCGAGGCGAAGCTTGTCGGTGTGCTAGCCAGTAATCCGGCCTTGGCGACAGTGTCCATCTGCGCGATATCCGCCGATGCGAAAACGTCGGCGTTCGCACCTTGGGTCAACTGGGTCGCAAGCTCCGAGGAACCCGCGAACTCGACGTCGACGCTGACGCCCGGGTTGTCCGCTTTGAACTGGCTGCTGATCTGAGTAAACGCAGACTTGAGCGAGGCCGCGGCGAACACCACCAGCGATCCGGAGGTTTGGGATGGCTGCGACAATGACGACGAATGCGAGTTCGAACTACACGCCGCTGTTCCAGCCAGCAGGCCGCCCACCAGCGTCGTCGATATCAAACCGGCGAGCACCCCGATGCGACGCATGGGTGAACTTTAGCCCGCTGACGATGCGCGCCGTGTAGCGGCGTGAGGAGGAAGCGGGCATTAGACTTTAGCCCGCTGACGATGCGCGCCGTGTAGCGGCGAGGGAGCGAAGCGGCTGAATCGTTATCCAACTCGTGTGCGGCTCGCGGCGATTCGGAATTTCGCCCAGTAGCTACTGTCCAGTAACATCTAGGCGAGATCGACGCCATAACACGCGGAGATCCCAGGCAACGGTCCGATGGCGGTCACTATAGGCGCCACGTTCGCCGCGCCGAGCGCAAAGCATAAGTGCTGGTGAACTGCCAGGGTCTGCGTTTAACGGTGAACACGAGGAGGTCATGGCAGTGGAGGTGCTGGTCACTGGGGGCGACACCGATCTGGGGCGCACAATCGCCGAGGGTTTTCGCGACGACGGTCACAAGGTGACTCTGGTGGGTGCGCGCCGTAACGACCTCGAGGTCGTTGCTAAAGAGCTAGATGTGGACGCGATTGTCTGCGACACCACCGACCCAGTCAGCCTCAGCGAAGCCCGCGGATTGTTCCCCCATCACCTCGACACCATCGTCCACGTGCCGGCGCCGGGTTTTGACGCCGGTGATCCACGCACCTTCTCGCTATCCGATACCGCCAATGCCTGGCGCACTGCACTGGACGCGACGGTGCTTTCGGCGGTGCTGACGGTGCAGTCCGTTGGTGATCATCTGCGTTCCGGCGGCTCGATCATCGGTGTGCTGGCGGAAAACCCGCCAGCGGGCAGCGTCGACGCCGCCATCAAAGCCGCACTGTCGAATTGGGTGGCAGGTCAGGCGGCCGTTTTCGGTACTCGCGGCATCACGGTCAATGCCATCGCCTGCGGGCGTAGCGTCCAAGCCGGATATGAAGGTCTTTCACGCACTCCGCCGCCCGTCGCAGCGGAAATCACCCGGTTGGCGTTGTTCCTTAACACCCCGGCATCTCGCCATATCACCGGCCAGACTCTGCACGTCAGCCAGGGCGCGCTAGCTCATTTTGGCTGAAAAGCTCTGGGGCCCTAGTTGAAGCGGTGAGCCCGTCGCTACCGTAGACACTGTGGCTATTCGGCTTGGTCTGCAGATCCCCAACTTCTCCTACGGCACCGGGGTAGAGAAGCTTTTTCCGACGGTCATCGCCCAGGCCCGCGAGGCCGAGTCGGCTGGATTCGACTCGGTTTTCGTCATGGACCACTTCTACCAACTACCCATGTTGGGCTCACCCGACCAGCCCATGCTCGAGGCCTATACCGCCCTCGGCGCGCTGGCTACCGCTACCGAACGTGTGCAGCTGGGCACCTTGGTAACCGGTAACACCTACCGCAATCCAACCCTGCTGGCCAAGATCATCACCACGCTCGATGTGATCAGCCAGGGCCGGGCGATTTTAGGCATCGGCACCGGCTGGTTCGAGCTTGAGCATGATCAACTCGGTTTCGAGTTCGGCACCTTCACCGATAGGTTCAACCGGCTCGACGAGGCGTTACAGATCATCCTGCCGATGATCAAGGGCGAGCGCCCCAGCTTCTCGGGTGACTGGTACCACACCAACGAGGCGCTGGCCAATCCCCGCCTCCGCGACCACATTCCGCTGATGATCGGCGGCAGCGGTGAGAAGAAGACGATCCCGCTCGCCGCACGACACTTCGACCACCTCAACGTGATCGCCGGGTTCGACGAGCTACCAGGCAAGGTGCAAGTGGTGCGGCGGCGGTGCGAGGAGATCGGCCGCGATCCGGCGACGTTGGAAACCAGCACGCTGATCACGGCCGTTATTGATGAAAACATGAAAGCCGACCAGATCCCCGCCGAAATGACTCAGCACATGGTAGTCGGAAGCGCTGAGTCTATCGCCGACCAGATCCAGGCCAAAGTGCTCAACGCGGGAATCGACAGCCTCATTATCAACATGCCCATCTACACACCAGGTGCCATCAACGAAGCTGGCGAGGCGCTGCGTCCGCTGGTCGGCCGGTAGCGGGGGCCCCGTCGGCGCGGGCGTGAAGCCGTCACGATCGGCTGCTACTCCGCGGGTGTGGCTAATTGCACACGCTCTCACCTGGGATTCTGGGGGGCGGCTTGACTACCGTGGTGGCTAACTGCAGTCGCCATCACGGAGCCCCGTCAGGAGCAGCGGAACATGAGTGCCCAGCCAGCAGCCACAGCTGCTCAGGACCGTCGGCATCAAGTCGTCATCATCGGGTCAGGGTTTGGTGGTCTGAACGCGGCGAAGAAACTTAAGCGGGCCAATGTTGACATCAAGTTGATCGCCCGCACCACCCATCACCTGTTCCAGCCATTGCTGTACCAGGTGGCCACCGGAATCATCTCCGAAGGGGAAATCGCGCCGCCGACCCGGGTCGTCTTGCGCAAGCAGCGCAACGTCCAAGTGCTGCTCGGCAACGTCACCCACATAGACCTGGCTAACCAGTGCGTCGTGTCGGAGCTACTCGGTCATACCTATGAAACGCCCTATGACAGCCTGATCGTCGCCGCGGGCGCTGGCCAGTCGTACTTCGGGAATGACCAATTCGCTGAATTCGCACCCGGTATGAAGTCGATCGATGACGCGCTGGAACTGCGTGGGCGGATTTTAGGCGCCTTCGAGCAGGCCGAGCGGTCAAACGATCCGGAACGGCGCGAGAAGCTGCTGACATTCACCGTGGTCGGAGCCGGCCCCACCGGTGTCGAGATGGCCGGACAAATTGCCGAATTGGCCGACCACACGTTGAAAGGCGCATTCCGTCACATCGACTCGACCAAGGCGCGGGTAGTCCTGCTCGACGCTGCCCCTGCGGTGTTGCCGCCGATGGGCGAAAAGCTGGGCCGTCGCGCGGCCGCGCGGTTGCAGAAGATGGGCGTGGAGATCCAGTTGGGTGCGATGGTCACAGATGTGGACCGCAATGGCATCACGGTCAAAGACTCCGACGGCACGGTCCGGCGCATCGAATCGGCCTGCAAGGTGTGGTCCGCGGGGGTCTCGGCAAGCCGGCTGGGCAGAGACCTTGCCGAACAGTCCTTGGTCGAACTCGACCGGGCCGGTCGGGTAAAAGTGCTGCCCGATCTGTCCATCCCCGGGTATCCGAACGTGTTTGTGGTTGGTGACTTGGCCGCCGTCGACGGCGTGCCGGGGGTCGCGCAGGGTGCTATCCAGGGCGCCAAGTACGTAGCAAACAACATCAAGGCCGAACTCGGCGGTGCCGACCCCGCAGAGCGTGAGCCGTTCCAGTACTTCGACAAGGGCTCCATGGCCACGGTGTCGCGGTTTTCCGCGGTAGCCAAGATCGGTCCGCTGGAGTTCAGCGGCTTTATTGCCTGGCTGATGTGGTTGGTGCTGCACCTGGTGTACCTGATCGGCTTCAAGACCAAGATCACCACGTTGCTGTCGTGGACGGTGACCTTTTTGAGCACTCGGCGGGGCCAGCTGACCATTACCGACCAGCAAGCCTTCGCGCGAACACGGCTCGAACAGCTCGCGGAGCTGGCCGCCGAAGCGCAGGGTGCAGCGGTGGCTGACAAGGCTGCCGTGCAGGCGAGCTAGCTGTCGCTGGCCAGATTCTGCAACCGCACCTGACCCCGGGCCACCTCGCGTTCGGTGTCGTCGGTGAGCGTGACTAGCCATAGCTGCTGACGCCGGCCGCGGTGGATCGGTGCGGCGGTGCCGTACACCATCCCAGAGCTGATGGAGCGAAGGAAATCGGTGTTGTTGTTGACGCCCACGACATTTCCGCCGCTGCCGCGACTATTGAGCCAGGTGTAGGCGGCCATGCTGGCCATGCTTTCGATGATCGAGCAGTAGACACCGCCGTGCACGAGGCCCATCGGCTGCAATAGCTTGGGCTTCACCTCGAGCTGGGCGCGGGCGCCATCGGGGCTAAGTTCGGTGAACTGCAGCCCCAACTCGCTGTCAAACGGTGCGGTAGTGCTCGGGCTTTTCGGGGTATTGACCGTGTCTTGCGGTTGCACGTTCTCGTGTCTACACCATCGCTGGATCCGCCGATGCTCGTCAGGGCGCCACGGGGGTCGCTGCAGCCCTCAGGACACCGGCGCGGTCGTTCCTGCTCGACCAGACCAAGGATAGGCAAGGCTGCCCTAACATCGCAAGGGTTGGATGCGGGTCCGTGGCGATGGATCTCCATAGCGACTGCTGTTAGCAGGGTCACACAAAGTCCGAGGCAGCTGATCTAGCAGCTCACGTCGGTCGGCCGCCGGCTCGGCGGCGGCCGGGCACGGCCGGACGTCAACTTTGGATACGACGATCGGTAGTAATCCGGAGTACCCTTGGTTTCAACGCTCAGGAGATGAACGAACTATGGCCAAGCTGACGCGACTGGGGGATCTAGAACGCGCCGTGATGGATCATTTATGGTCCACGCAGGAACCCCAAACAGTTCGTCAGGTCCACGAAGCGTTGTCGGCGCGACGCGACCTCGCCTACACGACCGTGATGACCGTGCTGCAGCGGTTGGCCAAGAAGAACCTGGTCTCGCAGATCCGCGACGACCGGGCCCACCGGTACGCGCCTGTGCATGGCCGTGACGAACTGGTGGCTGGCTTAATGGTCGACGCGCTGGCCCAGGCCGAAGACTCCGGCGGCAGGCAAGCCGCGCTGGTGCATTTCGTCGAGCGGGTCGGGGCCGACGAGGCGGACGCACTGCGACGCGCACTTGCAGAACTGGAAGCGAATCCACGCACTGCGTCATCTGCTGGCGCTCTAGCGGAGGACTGAGGGAGACTAGCAGCGTGTCCGCGCTGGCCTTCACCATCCTCGCGGTGCTGCTGGTTGGCCCCACACCGGCCCTAGTAGCACGTTCGACGTGGCCGTTGCGCGCCCCGCGCGCCGCGATGGTGTTGTGGCAGGCTATTGCGCTGGCCGCGGTGCTTTCGGCGTTCAGCGCCGGCATCGCGATCGCCAGTCGGGTGCTTATGCCCGGCCCTGACGGGCGGCCCACTGCCAGCATTGTCGGCGCCGCCGGTCGGCTCGGTTGGCCACTGTGGGCGGCATACGTCGCCGCCTTCGCGCTGACAGTGCTAGTCGGGGTGCGGCTCATCGTTGCGATAGTGCGAGTGGCCATCGCCACTCGGCGACGGCGGGCCCACCACCGCATGGTGGTCGACCTGGTCGGGGTCGGACATGATGTGGCCCTCGCGCAGCCGTGCGCCCGCGCCCGCGACCTTCGGGTCTTGGAGGTGGCGCAACCGCTGGCCTACTGTCTACCGGGCGTGCGCAGCCGGGTGGTGGTCAGCGAAGGGACGCTGACCACGCTCAACGACGCAGAAGTTACGGCCATCCTCACCCACGAGCGAGCTCATCTGCGTGCCCGCCACGACTTGGTGCTGGAGGCATTCACCGCGGTACATGCAGCCTTTCCGCGGCTCGTCCGTAGCTCCGCCGCGCTGGGTGCGGTGCGACTGCTCGTCGAACTGCTGGCCGATGATGTCGCGGTGCGTGCTGCGGGGCGCACTCCCCTGGCCCGGGCATTGGTTGCTTGCGCGTCCGGCCGGGCGCCGTCGGGCGCGTTGGCCGCGGGCGGTCCCACCACCGTGCTGCGCGTGCGCCGACTATCGGGGCGGGGCAACAGCGCGGTGCTGTCCGCGGCCGCATATTTGGCCGCGGCAGCCGTGTTGGTGGTGCCCACTGTCGCGCTAGCCGTGCCGTGGCTGACCGAGCTGCAACGGTTATTCAGTGTCTAATCCGGTCTAGCGTACGCGGAGCGAAGCACCTTGGATTACCGCGAGTCCGCTGTGCCACAGTGTGGTCGGAAATGCTGGCAAGAGGATTGAGTTCTCCAACCTGAGAGTCCCCAAGGAGATGCAGGACATGAGTTCGTCGGAATCGAAGACGGCCAGTGCGCAGATCGGCGTCACCGGGCTAGCCGTGATGGGTTCGAACATCGCCCGGAATTTCGCCCGACATGGCTACACCGTGGCGTTGCACAATCGGTCCATCACCAAGACCGACGCACTGCTCAAAGAGCACGGGGCTGAAGGAAAGTTCGTGCGCAGTGAGACGATTCCCGAGTTCCTTGCCGCGCTGCAGACCCCGCGACGTGTACTGATCATGGTCAAAGCCGGTGCCCCCACCGACGCCGTTATCAACGAACTCGCCGATGCCATGGAGCCCGGCGACATCATCATCGACGGCGGCAATTCGCTGTTCACCGACACCATCCGCCGCGAGAAAGCAATGCGCGAGCGTGGCCTGCACTTCGTCGGCGCCGGGATCTCCGGCGGCGAAGAGGGCGCGCTGAATGGGCCCTCGATTATGCCGGGCGGGCCCGCCGAGTCGTACACCTCGCTGGGCCCGCTGCTGGAGGAAATCTCCGCGCACGTCGACGGCGTGCCGTGCTGCACTCACATCGGGCCGGACGGGTCGGGGCACTTCGTCAAGATGGTTCACAACGGCATCGAGTACTCCGACATGCAGCTCATCGGCGAGGCCTACCAGCTGCTGCGCGACGGGCTGGGCATGGGTGCGCTGCAGATCGCCGACGTGTTCACCGAGTGGAATAAGGGCGATCTGAACAGCTACCTGGTCGAGATCACCGCCGAGGTGCTGCGCCAGACCGACGCCAAGACCGGCAAACCCCTCGTCGACGTCATCCGCGATGAAGCCGAGCAAAAAGGCACCGGCCGCTGGACCGTCCAGTCTGCTCTGGACTTGGGCGTGCCGATAACCGGAATAGCCGAGGCGGTTTTCGCGCGGGCATTGTCGGGTTCAGTGCCGCAACGCAAGGCCGCCATCGGGCTGGCCTCCGGCAAGTTGGGCGACAAGCCCGCCGACAGCGAGACATTCACCGAAGACGTCCGCCAGGCCCTGTATGCCTCCAAGATCGTGGCCTACGCGCAGGGTTTCAACCACATCCAGGCAGGTAGCGCCGAGTTCGGCTGGAACATCACACCGGGTGACCTGGCGACCATCTGGCGCGGCGGCTGCATCATCCGGGCGAAGTTCCTCAACCGCATCAAAGAAGCCTTCGATGGCGACCCCGACCTGGCCAGCCTGATCGTTGCGCCGTATTTCCGCAGTGCCGTCGAATCGGCGATTGACAGTTGGCGACGTGTGGTGTCCACAGCGGCGCAGCTGGGTATCCCAAATCCCGGATTCTCGTCCGCGTTGTCGTACTACGACGCGCTGCGCACCGAACGACTGCCGGCCGCCCTCACCCAGGCGCAACGCGACTTTTTCGGCGCGCACACCTACGGACGCATCGACGCCACGGGCAAATTCCACACACTATGGAGTCAAGACCGCAGCGAAGTTCCGGTCTAGTTGGCCGCAAAACACTGAGGGTGGAACGAGAGCGATGAGGTTTCTGGACGGGCATCGGCCCGGGTTCGATCTGACCTATAACGACGTCTTTATCGTGCCGAACCGGTCGGAAGTCGCGTCGCGGTTCGACGTCGATTTGTCGACCAACGATGGCTCGGGCACCACTATTCCGGTGGTGGTCGCCAACATGACGGCGGTGGCCGGGCGGCGGATGGCGGAGACGGTGGCGCGCCGGGGCGGCCTGGTGATCCTGCCGCAGGATCTACCGATTGCGGTGGTGCAGCAGACAGTGGAGTTCGTCAAGAGCCGTGACCTGGTTCTGGACACCCCGGTGTTGCTGACACCCGACGATTCGGTGTCCGACGCCACCGCACTGATCCATAAGCGCGCGCACGGTGTTGCGGTGGTGGCCTCCGAGGGCCGCCCCATTGGTCTGGTGAGCGAATCGTCCTGCCTGGGTGTGGACCGCTTCACCCGGGTGCGAGATGTCGCGGCGACCGACTTCGTGACCGCCCCGGTGGGCACCGATCCGCGCAAGGTCTTCGACCTGCTCGAGCATGCCCCGATCGACGTCGCGGTGCTGACCAACGCCGACGGCACGCTGGCTGGAGTACTGACCCGCACCGGGGCGATCCGCACCGGCATCTACACTCCGGCCACCGATGCCCGCGGACGGCTCCGTGTCGGCGCTGCCGTCGGCATCAACGGCGATGTCGCCGGCAAGGCCCAGTCTCTCGCCGAGGCCGGCGTCGACGTGCTGGTTGTCGACACCGCGCACGGATACCAAGTCAAGACGCTGGAGGCGATCAGCCGCGTGGCATCACTGACCTTGGGTGTGCCGTTGGTCGCGGGCAACGTGGTGTCGGCGGAAGGTACCCGCGAGCTACTCGGCGCCGGGGCGACCATCGTCAAGGTCGGGGTTGGCCCGGGGGCGATGTGCACGACTCGAATGATGACCGGTGTGGGCCGACCCCAATTCTCGGCTGTGCTCGAATGCGCTTCTGCGGCAAGGCAGCTCGATGGGCACGTGTGGGCTGATGGCGGGGTCCGGCATCCGCGTGATGTGGCGCTGGCGTTGGCCGCAGGGGCATCGAACGTGATGATCGGGTCGTGGTTCGCCGGCACTTACGAGTCGCCCGGGGACCTTATGCGGGACCACGACGACCAGCCGTACAAGGAAAGCTACGGCATGGCGTCCAAGCGGGCGGTGGTCGCCCGCGCCGCCGCCGACAGCCCATTCGATCGCGCTCGCAAGGCGTTGTTCGAGGAAGGCATCTCGACCTCGCGAATGGGGCTGGATCCTGACCGCGGCGGTGTCGAGGACCTGATCGACCACATCACCTCCGGCGTGCGCAGCACCTGCACCTATGTCGGCGCGTCGACCCTGGCGGAGCTGCATGAAAGGGCTGTCGTCGGGGTGCAGTCGGCGGCCGGTTTTGCCGAGGGCCATCCGCTGCCCTCGGGCTGGTGACACCTGACCTCGGCGAAGGCCGCTACGATGTGAACTTCTGGATTTCAGGCCGCGT
The DNA here is from genome assembly GCF_000340435.2 of Mycobacterium haemophilum DSM 44634. Lineage (NCBI taxonomy): Bacteria > Bacillati > Actinomycetota > Actinomycetes > Mycobacteriales > Mycobacteriaceae > Mycobacterium > Mycobacterium haemophilum. The sequence continues at coordinate 2,252,408 of NZ_CP011883.2, read as the reverse complement.
AGCAGTGCGCAGCCGCGTGGCCCCCACCGTGGAAGCGCGAGAAGAGCGAAAGGGACGACGTGCCGCAGGCACCCGTTAAGGCCCCAGCGATGCGGGCCTTCCGGGGGGAGCGGTTGCCCGCACCGTCGCCGGCTCCTGCGGTGTCGCGAAGACCGAGCCCGTCATGAACGTCGCCGTCACCCTGGGCAGCTTGGTGGCCATCGGGTTACTCATCTTCGGCAACGCGGTGTTCGTCGCAGCCGAATTCTCGTTGACTGCCCTGGACCGCAGCACGGTCGAGGCTAATGCTCGCGGCGGTACCCGCCGCGAGGATCGCTGCATTCGGCGCGCCCACCATAAGTTGTCGTTCCAGCTTTCGGGGGCTCAGTTGGGTATCTCGATCGCCACGTTGGCAACGGGTTACCTGACCGAGCCGATGATGACCGACTTGCCGCATCCGGCGTTGGACGCGATCGGGATACCTGACCGGGCGACCGATTGGATCACCGCCTTCCTGGCGCTGGTGATCGTCACGTCGGTGTCGATGGTGTTCGGCGAACTGGTACCGAAGTATCTCGCCGTGGCGCGCCCGCTGCGCACCGCCCGCGCCGTCGTCGGCGTGCAGCTGCTGTTCTCGCTGCTGCTCACCCCCGCCATTCGATTGACCAACTGGGCGGCGAACTGCATTGTGCGCAACCTGGGCATCGAGCCTGCCGAGGAGCTGCGGTCGGCCCGCTCACCACAGGAGCTGCTATCACTGGTGCGGACCTCGGCGCGCAGCGGCGCTCTGGACGCCGCCACGGCGTCGCTGGTGAGACGGTCGCTGCAGTTCGGCGCCCTGACTGCCGCGGAATTGATGACGCCCCGATCCAAGATCGTGGCGCTGCAAACCGACCAAACCGTCACCGACCTGGTTGCGGTTGCCGCCGAGTCGGGGTTCTCCCGTTTCCCGATTGTCGACGGTGACCTCGACGCGACCGTCGGCATTGTGCACGTCAAGCAGGTCTTTGAAGTTCCACCCGCCGATCGCGCGGGCACGCTGTTGACCACGGTCGCAAAGCCGGTCACGGTGGTGCCGTCAACACTGGACGGCGATGCGGTGATGGCGCAGATCCGCGCGGATGGTCTGCAGACCGCGCTGGTTGTCGACGAGTACGGCGGCACTGCCGGCATGGTGACCGTTGAGGATTTGATCGAAGAGATCGTGGGCGACGTTCGCGACGAACATGACGACGCCACGCCAGACGTGGTGGCAGCCGGTAACGGCTGGCAGGTATCGGGTTTGCTGCGCATCGACGAGGTGGCCGCCGCCACCGGATATCGAGCCCCCGAGGGGCCGTACGAGACGATTGGCGGGTTAGTACTCCGGGAGCTCGGCCACATTCCGGCAGTTGGGGAAACGGTGGAACTGACCGCCTTGGACACAGATGGCTTGTCGGATGCCTCGGCACGCTGGCAAGCGACCGTGGTCGGAATGGACGGTCGTCGGATCGACCTGCTTGCGCTTACCGAGCTGGGCAGTCAACCGGGTGATCATCACAAATCCAGCCCCGGGCGGGGCTGATGCAGGACATGTTGGGGCTGCTGGTGGCGATCGTGCTGATCGGCGCCAACGCGTTCTTCGTCGGCGCGGAATTCTCGCTGATCTCGGCCCGTCGCGACCGCCTTGAAGCGTTAGCCGAGCAGGGCAGAGCGAGCGCGGTCACCGTGATTCGGGCCGGCGAGCAGCTCTCGTCGATGCTGGCAGGCGCTCAACTAGGTGTCACCGTGGCCTCGATCCTGCTCGGCCGGATTGGCGAGGCAGCGGTGGCCAATCTGTTGCGGACGTCGTTTCAGCTGACCGATATGCCGCCGCCGCTACTGCACACGCTGTCGCTGGTGATCGCGTTGGCGCTGGTGGTGACCCTGCATGTGCTGCTCGGCGAGATGGTGCCCAAGAACATCGCCCTCGCCGGTCCGGAACGGACCGCAATGTTGTTGGTCCCGCCCTACCTGATCTACGTGCGTGCCGCCCGACCGTTCATCGTGCTCTACAACAAATGCGCCAACGCGGTGCTACGCGCGCTGGGCGTGGAGCCGAAAGACGAACTCAACATCACGGTTTCCACGGCCGAGCTGTCCGAGATGATCGCCGAATCGGTATCGGAGGGTCTGCTGGATCACGAAGAGCACAAGCGGCTGACGCGAGCGCTGCAGATTCGCACCAGGGTCGTCGCCGATGTTGCACGGCCACTTGCCGATATCCGGGCGGTGCCGGTGGCCGCGGCCGGCTGTGGCCCAACTGTTGGCGCGGTCGAACAGGCCCTAGCCCAGACCGGCTATTCCCGATTCCCGGTTGCCGGTCTCGACGGTGAGTTCGTGGGGTATCTGCACATCAAGGACGTGTTGACACTCGGCGACGAGCCGCAGACCGTGATCGATCTGGCGTTGGTGCGTCCGCTGCCCGAGGTGCCCGAATCATTGCCGGTGGCCGACGCCTTGTCGCGGATGCGTCGCAGCAACAGCCATCTAGCGCTGGTGACTGCCGATGGTGGCGAGGTGGTTGCGTTGGTGGCGATGGAGGATCTGGTGGACGATCTGGTCGGCACCATGCGTGACGGGACACACTGAAACCAAGCACCAAGTAGAGCCGCCGGCAGCCCGTATGATCTTCAGCGGCTCAGCCTGCTGACGCCTACTGGTCGGGAGATGCGTTGCCAGCGCACGTTTCGCAAAACCGGCGCGGTGCGACCGATGAAGCTGTTGACCTGCTGTTGCGGGTCTGCGGAATACGCTCGTCAGGCTGTTGGCCGGTAGGCTGATGCGCGTAGCCAGTGAGAGCCAAATCGGGGACCAGGGGGGCCAGTAAGCCCAATATGGAGGAAAACCATGACTGATCGCGTGTCGGCGGGGAACTTGCGCGTCGCCCGTGTGCTCTACGACTTCGTCAACAACGAAGCCCTGCCTGGCACCGACATCGACCCGGACAGCTTCTGGTCGGGTGTCGATAAGGTCGTCGCCGACCTCACCCCGCAAAACCAGAGTTTGCTGAACTCCCGCGATCAGCTGCAGGCCCAGATCGACAAATGGCATCGCCATCGGGTGATCGAGCCACTCGACCTGGACGCTTATCGGCAGTTCCTCATCGATATCGGCTATCTGCTGCCTGAACCCGATGACTTCACCATCACCACCTCAGGGGTGGACGACGAGATCACCACCACCGCCGGCCCGCAGCTGGTGGTGCCGGTACTTAACGCGCGGTTCGCGCTCAACGCCGCCAACGCCCGCTGGGGCTCCCTCTACGACGCCCTGTATGGCACCGACGTCATACCGGAAACCGACGGAGCCGAAAAGGGCTCTGGCTACAACAAAGTTCGCGGCGACAAGGTGATCGCCTATGCACGCAAGTTTATGGATCAGGCCGTCCCGCTGGCGTCTGACTCATGGACCCACGCGACGGGGGTGAGCATCGTCGACGGCCAGCTTCGGATCGCCATCGGTGCGGATTCCACCGGGTTGGCCAATCCCGAGAAGTTTGTCGGCTATAGCGGCGAGTTGGGTTCCCCCAACTGGTCGGTGCTGCTGGCCAATCACGGCTTGCACATCGAGATCCTGATCGACCCGGAGTCGCCGATCGGCAAGACCGACCCGGCCGGCATCAAGGATGTGATCCTGGAATCGGCCATCACCACGATCATGGACTTCGAGGACTCGGTCACCGCCGTCGACGCCGACGACAAGGTACTCGGCTACCGCAACTGGCTCGGCCTGAACAAGGGTGACTTGGCCGAGGAGGTCAACAAGGACGGCAAGACCTTCACCCGTGTGCTCAACGCCGACCGCACCTACACCACGCCCTCGGCTTCCGGAGGCGGCGAGCAATTTACCCTGCCCGGGCGTAGCCTGTTGTTCGTCCGCAACGTGGGCCATCTGATGACCAACGACGCGATCCTCGTGGACGGCGGCGACGGCCAGGAAAAAGAGGTGTTCGAGGGCATCATGGATGCCTTGTTCACCAGTCTGGTCGCAATCCACGGGCTCAAAACCGGCGAAATCAATGGGCCGTTGACCAATAGCCGCACCGGTTCCATCTACATCGTCAAGCCGAAAATGCACGGCCCCGCGGAGGTCGCGTTCACTTGCGAGCTGTTCAGCCGCGTGGAGGACGTGTTGGGGTTGCCGCAGGGCACCCTGAAGGTCGGCATCATGGACGAAGAGCGGCGTACGACGCTCAATTTGAAGGCCTGCATCAAGGCCGCCGCCGACCGGGTGGTGTTCATCAACACCGGGTTCTTGGACCGCACCGGCGACGAGATCCACACCTCGATGGAGGCTGGCCCGATGATCCGTAAGGGGGCAATGAAGAACAGCACCTGGATCAAGGCCTACGAGGATGCCAACGTCGACATCGGGCTAGCCGCGGGCTTTACGGGCAAGGCGCAGATCGGCAAGGGCATGTGGGCGATGACCGAGCTGATGGCCGATATGGTCGAGCAGAAGATCGGCCAGCCGAAGGCGGGCGCCACCACCGCGTGGGTGCCCTCGCCGACGGCGGCCACGCTGCATGCGATGCACTATCACCAGGTGGATGTGGCTGCCGTGCAACAAGAACTGGCCGGCAAGAGACGTGCCACCGTAGACCAGCTGCTGACGATTCCGTTGGCCAAGGAACTGGCGTGGGCGCCCGAGGAGATCCGCGAGGAGGTTGACAATAACTGTCAGTCCATCCTCGGCTATGTGGTGCGCTGGGTGAACCAGGGTATCGGTTGCTCGAAGGTGCCCGACATCCACAATGTGGCACTCATGGAGGACCGCGCCACCCTGCGGATCTCGAGCCAGTTACTGGCCAACTGGCTGCGCCACGGCGTAATCACCAGCGAGGACGTGCGGGCCAGCCTGGAACGAATGGCGCCGTTGGTAGATCAGCAAAACGCCGGCGACGCGGCATATCGCCCGATGGCACCCAACTTCGACGACAGCGTCGCGTTCCTGGCCGCGCAGGAGCTGATCCTGTCCGGCGCACAGCAGCCCAACGGCTATACCGAGCCGATCTTGCATCGCCGTCGTCGCGAATTCAAGGCACAGAACCGGTGACGATGCGGGCTGCTTGCGCCCGGCTGCGGGGGCACCCCCAGCCGGGCAGCGGTGAGGGACAGCGGCGGGTCTATCTGATGGAAAAAGGCGGCGGATACCGGTATGGGTAGGCACAGTATGCCCGACCCTGAGGATTCCATCGATCAGCCATCTGACCAATTCGCTGCACTCGGGCCGGACCAGGGCGACGAGATAGATCACGGCCCGCATCACGGCTACCTAGGCGGGATTGGGTACCCAGAGCCTGTTTTTGAACCGGCGGCTACCGGCACGCCGAGCGACCAGAGCTACCCACGCGGAGCAGAGCATCCGGCTGACTCCGCCCCCCCGGCCCCCGACGAACCCGCCGATTACCAGCGCTACTGGGCCGAAGACCACGAGGATCACTACTATGCCGCCGGCGCAGTCGACGACTACCCAGACTTTCCGCCCCGGCCTGCGGGCTCATCGACTAGCCCGCAGGCGCCGACCGCCCTGTCGCGCCTATTCAGCGCTAGCCACCGGGGCGTCGGCGAGTGGCAGGGCGGACACCGCAGTGACCGCGGACGACGGGGGGTCAGCATCGGCGTGATCGTGGCCCTCGTCGCGGTCGTGGTGGTGGTGGGCACGGTGATCCTGTGGAGTTTTCTCGGCCATGTCTTGGACAATCGCAAGCACCAGGCGGCCGCACGCTGCGTAGGAGGTCAACAGACGGTCGCTGTCGTCGCCGATCCGTCGATCGCCGATTACCTGCAGGAGTTCGCCCAAAGCTATAACGCATCCGCCCGGCCGGTAGGCGACCACTGTATGGCGGTGACTGTCAAACCCGTCGGCTCGGAGGCAGCCCTCGCCGGTCTCAACGGCAAGTGGCCGGCGGACCTAGGGGGAAAACCGGCACTCTGGATCCCGGGCAGCTCGATCTCGGCGGCACGGCTTGCCGTGACCGCGGGTCAGAAGACGATCAGCGAAAGCCATTCGCTGGTGACGTCGCCGGTACTGCTGGCGGTTCGGCCCGAATTCGAGCAGGCTCTCGCCAACCGGGGCTGGGCGGAACTGCCCGGTCTGCAAACCAATCCGAACTCCTTGGCTGATTTGAACCTGCCGGCCTGGGGATCACTCCGGCTGGCCTTGCCGATGAATGGCAACAGCGACGCCACGTTTTTGGCCGGCGAAGCGGTAGCGGCTGCGTCGGTACCTGCTGATGCACCGGCAACCCAGGGCGTAGGGGCAGTGCGCACCCTGATGAGCGCCCAACCCAAGCTCGCCGACAGCAGTTGGGCAGAAGCGATGAGCGCACTGCTCAAACCCGGTGACGTGGCAACTGCGCCGGTGCACGCTGTGATCACCACCGAGCAGCAGCTTTTCCAACGCGGCCAGTCATTGTCAGACGCCCAGAGCACTTTGCGATCCTGGCTACCGCAGGGGCCGGCACCGGTTGCTGACTATCCCGCGGTGCTGCTCAGCGGTTCGTGGCTGACGCAGGAACAGGCCGCGGCGGCCAGCGAGTTTACCCGGTTTGTGCAAAAGCCCGACCAACTGGCGAAGCTGGCTAAAGCTGGTTTCCGCGTTATCGGCGTCACACCGCCGAGCAGCCCCGTTACCAGTTTCGCGGCGGTACCTTCTCCCGTCTCGGTGGGTGACGAGGGGATACGCGCCACGCTGGCCGAAGCGATGATCCAGCCGTCTAGCGGAGTGGCAGTGACCATCATGCTCGACCAGTCGATGCCCACCGATGAGGGCGGCAAAACCCGGTTGGCCAACGTCGTGGCGGCGCTCGACGACAAGATCAAAGTGATGCCGCCCAGCTCGGCGATGGGCCTGTGGACATTCGACGGCCGCGAGGGTCGAACGGAGGTGACAACCGGTCCGCTGGCGGACCCGGTCAACGGCCAGCCCCGCTCAGCAGCGCTGACGGCCGCGCTGGACAAGCAGTATGCATCCAACGGCGGTGCGGTGTCGTTCACCACGCTGCGCATGATCTACCAAGACATATTGGCCAATTACCATGCTGGGCAAACGAATTCGGTGCTGGTGATCACTGCTGGGCCGCACACCGACCAAACCCTGGACGGGGCGGGGCTGCAGGACTTCATCCGCACCAGCACCGACCCGGCCGAACCGATCGCGGTAAACGTCATCGACTTCGGGGCCGACCCTGACCGGGCAACCTGGGAAGCTGTCGCCCAGCTCAGCGGCGGCAGCTACCAGAATTTGTCGACGTCGGCCGCTGCTGACCTCGCTACAACGATCAATACATTCTTGAGCTGAGCCTGCTAAGGCGGTAAGGAGCGCGATGAGGATTGACTTCACTCCGGATCCCCAGCTGTACCCGTTCGTGTCGCGCTGGTTCGACAGCTCCCGGGGGCGGATCCACTACATCGACGAGGGTGATGGCCCGCCGATCCTATTGTGTCACGGCAACCCCACCTGGAGCTTCCTGTACCGCGACATTGTGGTCGCGCTGCGTGACCGGTTCCGCTGTATCGCGCCCGATTACCTCGGCTTCGGGCTCTCGGATCGGCCCGTGGGATTCAGCTACAAAATCGACGAACACGCCCGGGTGGTGGGTGAGTTGGTCGATCACCTGAGCCTGAACGGCTACCTGACGATGGGCCAGGATTGGGGTGGACCGATCGGCATGGCGGTTGCGGTTGAGCGTGCCGACCGGGTGCGCGGCGTCATCCTGGGCAATACCTGGTTTTGGCCGGCCGACACGTGGACGACAAAGGCTTTCAGCAGGGTGATGTCCAGCCCGCCGATGCAGCATGCGATCCTGCGGCGAAATTTCTTTGTCGAGCGGCTAATCCCCGCCGGAACAGAGCGCCGGCCCAGCGCCGCGGTGATGGCACACTACCGGGCAGTGCAACCCAACGCCGCGGCTCGGTTGGGCGTAGCCGAAATGCCCAAGCAGATCCTGGCTGCCCGTCCGCTGCTGGCGCGGCTGGCGCACGAAGTGCCAGCCAAGCTCGGTGCCAAACCCGCCCTGTTGGTTTGGGGTATGAAAGACTTTGCCTTCCGACCCGGCCCTACGCTGCCGCGGATGCGCGAGACATTCCCGGATCACGTCCTGGTCGAACTGCCCACCGCCAAGCATTTCATTCAGGAGGATGCGCCCGAGGCGATCGCCGCGGCAATCGTCGAGCGCTTCGGCTAACGGATTCGAGGCCGGCTCAGGCTGCTTTAAACAAACGCCTCCACCGGCGGGCACGAGCACACCAAATTGCGGTCGCCGTAGGCGCCGTCGATGCGCCGCACCGGCGGCCACACCTTCGGCCGGAACGCTTTGCCAAGCGGATAGGCGGCCTCTTCTCGGGTATACGGATGATCCCAGTCGGAGGCCAGCAGGCACTCAGCGGTGTGCGGTGCGCCGCGTAGCGGGTTGTCCTCAGCAGGCCACTCCCCCGCGCCGACGCGGGCGATCTCGCCGCGTATGGCGATCATGGCCTCGCAGAATGCGTCGATTTCGGCCAGGCTTTCGCTTTCGGTGGGCTCCACCATCAGCGTGCCGGCCACTGGGAAGCTCATCGTGGGCGCGTGAAAACCATAGTCCGCCAAGCGTTTCGCAACATCGTCGACAGTCACACCAGTCGATTTGGTGATCGGCCGCAGGTCCAGGATGCACTCGTGGGCGACCATGCCGTTCTCGCCGGTATACAGCACCGGGAAGTACTCGTCGAGCCGACGGGCTATGTAGTTGGCCGAGGTGATCGCGGTCAGCGACGCCGCCCGCAGACCGTTGGCGCCCATCATCCTGATGTAGGCCCACGTGATCGGCAGGATCGAAGCGGACCCGTACGGCGCCGACGATACCGGCTGGCCTGGTGGCAGTTCGGGGGCAAAGGGGTGGCCCGGCAGGAACGAGGCCAAATGCGAACGAACTGCCACCGGCCCGACTCCTGGTCCGCCGCCGCCGTGCGGTATGCAGAACGTCTTGTGCAGGTTCAGGTGGCTGACGTCGCCGCCGAACTTGCCCGGTCGGGCCAGGCCGACCAGCGCGTTGAGGTTGGCCCCATCGACGTAAACCTGACCGCCGGCGTCGTGCACCGCAGCGCAAATCTCGGCAATGTCGTGCTCGTAGACGCCGTGCGTGGACGGATAGGTGATCATCAACGCCGACAGCCGGTTGGCATGCTCGCTGACCTTGATGCGTAGATCGTCGAGATCAACGTCGCCGTTATCGTGGCAGCCCACCACAACCACGCGCATGCCGGCCAACGCCGCCGATGCGGCGTTGGTGCCGTGCGCGCTTGACGGAATCAGACAGATGTCGCGATGCGGTTCTCCTCGGCTGGCGTGGTAGTCGTGGATCGCCAACAGACCGGCGTACTCCCCCTGAGAGCCCGCGTTGGGCTGCAGCGAGACCGCGTCGTAGCCGGTGATTTGCACCAGCCAGCTTTCCAAGTCGCTGATGAGACGACGCAACCCAGGGGTGTCGGATGCTGGCGCGAACGGATGCTGACGCGCGAATTCCGGCCAGGTAATCGACTCCATCTCGGCGGCGGCGTTGAGTTTCATCGTGCACGAACCGAGCGGAATCATACTGCGGTCCAACGCGATATCCTTATCCGCCAGGGCCCGCAAGTACCGCATCATCGAAGTTTCGGTGCGGTATTGGGTAAATGCGGGATGCGTCAGGAACTCCGAGGTGCGGGTTGCGATGTCCGGGTCCGGGTAGCTCGCCCGCGTCGGCGCGGCTGCAAACGCCGCCAACACGGCCGTGATGTGCTCATCGGTGGTGGCCTCGTCGCAGGCCACCGAGACATGGTCGCCGTCCACCAGCCACACATTGATCCCGCGCTCCTTGGCGGCGCCCTGAATGTGCGCCGCCCGGCCGGGTACCCGGGCCAGCACGGTGTCGAAGAACGTCTGATGCACCACCTCGACGCCGGCGGCCGACAGACCGGCCGCCAGGTCGCGTGCCTGCGCATGCACTCGGCGCGCGATACCGGTCAACCCCTCGGCGCCGTGGTAGCTGGCGTACATCGCAGCCATCACCGCCAGCAGCACCTGCGCGGTGCAGATGTTGCTGGTCGCCTTGTCGCGGCGGATATGTTGCTCGCGGGTTTGCAGCGCTAGCCGGTAGGCCGGCGTGCCGTCGCTGTCGACGGAAACGCCGACCAACCGACCCGGCAGCTGACGGGCATGCCTGTTGTGCAGGGCGAGGTATCCGGCATGCGGGCCGCCGAAGCCCATTGGCACGCCGAACCTTTGAGTGGTGCCGAATGCGACGTCGGCGCCGATCTCGCCCGGTGGTGTGATCAACGTCAGCGCCAACAGATCGGCGCCGACGGCGACCAGCGCGCCGCGGTCGTGGGCCTGGGCGACTAAAGCGGTCCAGTCGGTAATCCGGCCGCTGGCCCCGGGCAATTGGGTGATGACGCCGAAAAACTCACCGTCCGGCAGTCCTTCGCGTAGGTCGGCGGCGACGATGTCGATGCCTAACGGCTTGGCCCGGGTGGCAAGCACCGCGGTGGTCTGAGCGAACACATCGACGTCGACGGCCAGCCGGTTCGCCGTACCGCGCGCAGCACGGTGCATCAATGTCATGGCCTCGGCGGCCGCGGTGCCCTCGTCGAGCATCGATGCGTTCGCGATCTCTAGACCAGTCAGATCGCTGACCAGAGTCTGGAAATTCAGCAGCGCTTCCAGCCGACCCTGACTGATTTCGGGTTGGTACGGCGTGTAAGCGGTGTACCAGGCCGGGTTCTCCAAGATGTTGCGCGACAGCACCGGGGGCGTGAGGGTGTCGTAGTAGCCCTGCCCGATCATCGATACGGCAACGGTGTTGGCACGGGCTAGTGCGCCTAGCTCGGCCAGCGCCTCGGCCTCGGTGGCCGGCGGCGGCAGCCGGTCCAGGCCCGGTGCCGCGCCGGTGTCGGCGACGTTATCGAGGATGCCGCTGGGGACTGCCTTGGCTGCCAGGTCCTCGAGCGAGTCGACGCCAATGACTGCAAGCATGGCGGCGACGGCCTCGCTGTTCGGGCCGATGTGCCGGGCTGCGAAGGTTGATTGGTCAGACACTGGCGAACTCCTGGGGTAGGGACTTTCGGCCCCCTCCCTCTGTCTTCACCCGTTCGCCCGGGCGCCTGAGAGATTCGGCGCCGGGTGCTGTCCGAGCGCCTTTCCCCATCGGCGGGTGTGGACCGCTGGAATCTCCAGAGGGTGCCACCGCTTTCCAGAGGCATCATTAACTCGCGCGGTCCGGGTGCCTGAGAGGTTGACGGAGAGGTATTGCTCCTTCGGCGTCCGTGACTGGCGGTCACAGAACTCTCCCGCGTGAGGGCGATGCAGACCCAACTTTACCCTCGCGTCGCACGCGAGGGTAAACGAGAGGGCGCCGCTGGCTACCCGCAGTTAGCCGATTTTGCGGTCGCGATGCTTGCGCCGGGAAGCCAGCTCGTCTTCCGGCGCGGCAATCGACTCGCCGCCGTCAGCGCGCTCACCGCGGAAGTCGGCGATCACGCCGCTCAGCTCACGCATAGCGCCAGACACGGCGATACCGAACACACCCTGCCCGCCTTGTAACAGGTCGACGACCTCTTCAGCCGACGTGCACTCGTACACCGTGGTGCCGTCGGAGAACAAGGTGATGTTGGCTAGGTCCTGGACGCCCCGCTGACGCAAATGGTCAACGGCAACCCGAATGTTGTGCAGCGAGATACCGGTGTCGAGCAATCGCTTGACGATCTTGAGAACCAGGATGTCCTTAAACGAGTACAGCCGCTGGCTGCCGGAGCCGGCCGCGCCCCGGATCGATGGAACCACTAACGACGTCCGTGCCCAGTAGTCCAGCTGGCGGTACGTGATCCCCGCGATCTGGCAGGCGCTGGGCCCACGGTAGCCGACCAACTCATCAGGCACGGAGTCATCAGGGAAGAGCCCGGGTTGCACGGGTCCGCTCACTGCGGTGGGGCCATTGAGGCCAATGTCGCCATTGGTTGTAGCGGTCGGGGTGTCCCGGTGGTCCGCAAGGTCCAGTTGACCTTGACGTGGCTGCTCGCTCACGGTGGTTCCTCTCGCCGATCGCGCTCTGGTCACTAGCTGCGTTATTGGCTACCCCCGGCAGCCAGGTTTGGTCAGGCCCGAGTGCTAGAGAGCATACGCTGTTCGGTAGCTGCCCTGCCTGAAGTCGTCATCAATGTATGGCCGTCGCTAGGGTCTGTCGGCGCTATCCGCTAGGCGTGTCGCATCGCAGTGCGATATGAGACGCATCCGTGATGTTAGCGCAAGGGTCGTACCCGCCTCAGGCCGTATCGGCGCGCATCGTCGCTGGGCTAGGGCTGGATCGCTCAGCTTCTCCTCGCGCCGTTGCACGGCGCGCATCGTCGCTGGGCTAGGTCGCTTTGAAATCGTCAGGCGACACGCTATCGAGAAACTCCTTGAACTTCTCTACCTCGTCTTCGCGAACAGCGCTGCCGGCCTCCTCGTCATTCTCGTCGGGGATCAGCAGGCCGGCCTGGGCAAGCACGGCCTCCTCGACATAGATCGGAACACCGACCCGCAAGGCGATTGCCACCGAGTCCGAGGGGCGCGCCGACACCTTGATATTGCGATCGAAGATCAGATCAGCGTAGAAGGTGCCTTCCTGCAGATCGACGATCCGCACCTCTTTGAGCGAATGCCCAAGCGCGGCAATGACGTCCCTGATCAGATCGTGCGTCAGCGGACGGGGCGGTTCGACGCCTTGCTGCTCCAGCGCGATGGCGGCGGCCTCCGATTGGCCGATCCAGATCGGCAGATACCGGTCACCGTTGGCTTCGCGCAGCAACAGCACCGGTTGGTTCTGCGGCTGCTCGACACGAATGCCGACAACACGAACTTCACCCATCTGTGTCCGCCCTCCGCATATGCCGCTGTGTCCGATTCACGCTCGGCGCAACGACGCGGTGGACACCGTGCCTTGCCACGCCGCCGAACACCAAGCTGTCGAACGAAGTCTAATCCTCAGCGGTGCAGAACGCCGCGAACCGCGGACTTGATCAACGAGGTGTGCAATGTGATGGCGAGCGCAGCGACCTCACGCGCTAAGTCGTCGGCGCGGTCACGGGCGCCGGCCTTACCCGCTTTGACTATCGGCCCAGCGATTTGGGCGATCAGGTCGGACTGGCGGTCGGCCGCTGACCGGAAGGCTCGCAGATGCCGCGGCTCAACACCGTATTCGGACAGCGCCCGCGCGCATTGGAGGATCACGACCGCATGCTCATCGAAAAAACCGCCCGGCCCGGTGGTGATCACACCGGCTTTGAGCAGCGCCGTCAGCAGGTCGTCTGCCACTCCCGAGCGGTCTAGGAGGTCTTCTCGACTCAGCCGGATGCGGGCTGGCGATACCGCCGCCGTGTCGGATCCGATACCCGATCCGACACCGGCACCCGGGCTGCCCGTTACCGAAACCAATCGCGGTACCGCGTATGGCGACCCGAAGGGCGGCAGCTCACCATCGGGCTGGGCGTCCAGCTGCGCCCTGATGACCTTTAGCGGTAGGTAGTGATCGCGCTGTGCGGTGAGGATGAAACGCAGCCGCGCACAGTCATACGCGGTGAATCGCCGGTACCCCGATGCAGAACGCTGAGGGGTGACCAGTCCCTCAGCCTCCAAGAAACGGATTTTGGAGATTGTGACATCGGGGAAATCCGGCCTCAGTAGATCCAGGACCGCCCCAATCGACATCCCGGCCAGTGCCGGGCTATCGGGTGCGCTCACTTGCCTCCGGTTCCCCCGTCGTCGTCACCTTGTTTGGGCCCGGTCAGGAACACTAAGCGGAATTTGCCGATCTGCACTTCGTCACCGTTTGCCAATACTGCCGAATCCACCGGCTCGCGGTTGACGTAGGTGCCGTTGAGGCTGCCGACGTCGACGACGTGGAACTCGTTGCCTTCCAACCGGAATTCGGCGTGACGGCGGCTCACCGTGACGTCATCGAGGAAGATGTCGCTGTCGGGGTGTCGGCCGGCGGAGGTGATGGCCTGGTCGAGCAAAAAGCGCGATCCCGCGTTCGGCCCCCGTTTGACGACCAGTAACGCCGAGCCCGCCGGAAGTCCTTCGACCCCGGATACTGCGCTCTCAGCACCCGCCTGTGCTGGAGCGTCCAGTTCGTTGAGGAAGTCGGCGCGGAAGACCGAGGTCGTCTCCACGGTGACTTCGTCAGAAGTCTGGTCTTCCTGTCTTCCTGAGTCCATGTCCGTCACCCGCTGCTCCTTACTGGCCGCTGTGGCGTTGCCTGACCCGGGCCACTCGCCCGGCTTCCCGTTAGGTTCTCCCCCTGGTACTGCCGACTACAGCCGTCTAGGGCTCATGTGTCGACCGTACCGCGCGGTGATCTGCGATGCGCCAACCACCACAGGATCGGACCCCCACATTGCCCGGCTCTCCCTCGAGCCGCGTGACGTCCACATCGTCGTCGCGCGGGATTGCCAGGCACCTTAGCAATCGTCATTCGGTCAGTGTGCCGCGGTAGGCCTCGGCGTCAAGCAGCGTCGCGGTAGCTGACTCCAAGGCATCGACGTCGGAGACGTGGACATCCAGGAGCCAGCCTGCGCCGTACGGGTCAGAGTTCACGAGTTGCGGACTGCCTTCCAGATCGGTGTTGACCGCCGACACTGTTCCCGACACCGGTGCATACAGATCCGACACCGATTTCGTCGATTCCACTTCGCCGAAGGATTCGCCCGCCGTTAGCTCAGCGCCCACGTCTGGCAGCTGGACAAAAACCACATCACCCAGTGCCGACTGCGCGAAGTCGGTGATCCCGACCCGGACGGTGTCTTCGCCACTGCGCCGAATCCACTCATGTTCGGCGGTGTAGTGCAGATCGGACGGGATATTGCTCACGGTAATCCTGTTCTGGTCTTCTGGTCGGGGCTAGTTCACTTGACGGGCTGAGCGTATTGGTGCGGTTTTGGTTGCCGCAAGGTGGTCACGTCCACTCGGTCGGCTTGTTGCACAGACATCCGCGCGCCAACGCGTTTGACGCTGTCCTCCGCGCCACCGGGGATGTTCATCGCCGCGGCGAGCGTCGGCGGATCGCCAATCGCCAGAATCGAATACGGAGGCGAGAGTGCCTTGCTGTCGATAGTCAGCGACCCGGGGACACCGACCACCCAGGTATCGACACCAACCCGCACCGACTGGTGTGCATCATTGATCTCGATCGCCTCGGCGCCGGCGGCACGCAACTCGTTGATCACGTCAAGCATTGCTTCAGGCGCCACCCCAGGTCCGGGATCGTCGATCGTCAACGTGACACCTGGCCCGGTGACGCCGACGGCGCCGACCAGGATGGACAGCGCGGCCAATCGCGCCTGGGCGCTTTGGATGGCGGCCTGATCGGTATTGCCTGACGCTTGCAACGCGTTCAACGTGTTCTGCAGTTCGGTCACTTCGGTGTTCAGCGTGGCCTCGCGTTGCCGCAACGAATCCAGCAGCACCAATAGATCTGCCGGACGTGCGGTTTCCAGGGAATCACCGGACTCGGTCTGGCGGACCTGGGTGACAATGGCGATCCCTAAGAGCACGCACAACAGGATCGCCAGCGTTCCAAACGCCAGACGCGAGCGACCGCTCCGCAGCGACCCGGACAGTCCTGTCCGGCGTAGCGACCCGCTAAGTTGCCGCGGATAGTCGGCTGGTAGCTCGTGGCGGCCATGGCGCGCCGCATCATGGGCTTTGGGGTCGGCCTTGGGTGGGTTGTGCAGGTTTGGCGCGTCACCACTTTCCCGTTCCGGGAGGCCGCCGTGCGCTGAGGGGTCCTGGCTCATGATGACCTCATCATGGTCATGGCGCCGCTCCTCCTCATCGCTTCGCTCTGCATCGTCGCCGGCGCGGTCAAGCCCCGAACAGCCTGCGCCGCAGCGCGGCGGCATTGCCGAAGATACGGATACCCAGCACCACGATGATCGCCGTGGATAGTTGCGTACCAACGCCCAGCTGGTCGCCGACATAGACGATCAGGGCAGCCACCAAGACGTTGAATACGAATGAAACCACAAAGACCTTCGGGTCAAAGATCCGCTCAAGATAGGCACGCAGTCCGCCGAACACCGCGTCGAGCGCAGCGACCACCGCGATCGGCAAATACGGTTGGATGACCTCGGGCACGCTGGGATGGAAAACCAGGCCCAGCACGATGCCAATCGCAAGCGCTGCAAGACCGATCATGCTGGTCGGATTCCGCTCCGGGTTGCCCCGAGGGGGATCATTCTCACAAGGACTTCTCTCACTAGGGCCCAACCTGTTTGGCGAACTTGACATCTCGGATCGCTCCGGCGGGCAATGTGAGACCGTCGGCGACGTTCACGCTGACGCCGACGCCGTAGGAGGCTTCCAGCAGCCTGAGACGCTGCAGACCGGGGCTGTCGTCGAACACGTCCCGCATCGTGTGCGGCGGCCCCACCGCGAGGATGGTGTAGGGGCTGCTGGTGGGATTGTTGTCAACCAAGATCGCCCCACCGGCCTGCCGAATAGTCACATTCGGCCCGATCCGTGCGCCATCAACTGAGATGGCCTCAGCGCCGCTCGCCCACAACGAGTTCACGACGAGCTGCAGGTCGCGGTCCAGAATGATTTGCTGGCTGCCCTTCATGCGTTGCTTGGACACATCGGAAAGATTAGGGCCTATACCCGGGTCCGTTACGGTCACCGTCAAACCAGGCCCGATGACTGGTGTGCTGGCGGCCGCTAGGCTGAGCGCATCGAGGCGGTTCAGCAGCCGCTGCCCCTCAGCGTTGTGTGCGAGCACGAGCCGCTGCACATCATCGACTTGAGCCGAAAGCACACTGCGCTGTTGGGCCAACGTGGCCGCAGCGGTCTGGGTCGAACGCACGCTTATCGCCAGCAGCTGCTGAGCGGCGCGCACACCAGGTGCGACTGAGCGGGCCTGCGCGACCGCGGCGGCAAACACCGTGGTGACCAGGGCCGCCGCCAACGCTTGCCAGATCCAGCTGAAAGCGCGGGCTCGCGGCGTGGTCGAGCGGCTACGTTCGGCCGCTGCCGCAGCGTAGCCGGGGTCGAGATGTTCGGACAGCAGAGCTCGCAGCAGGGAGGGCACCGGAACCTTCTTCGGCCGCGCTGCTGCGTGGAGGTTGTAGCCTGCGTTCGGGTCATAGCCACCGAGCTGTCGCTCACGTTCAGCCATGTTCACTGGCTTTTCGTACAAGCTGCCGATGGGCTTGGTGTTTGATCTTGGGCATCCGCCGCACGACCATCGTCATCTGCACCGCATACAGTACGAATGCCCACAGATAGGCATAGATACCCCAGATCAGAAACGCCCAACCGCAGGCGCCCAGAACACGGCTCCACAACGTGTCCCAGGTTCCCAGCAGAACAAATGGAAAGCCAACCATCAAGCTGAAGGTCGCCGCCTTACCGATATAGGTCACTGGTAAGGCCGACAGTCCGCGACTCCACAGCAACGGCAGCGTCGCGGCCAGTAGTGCGTCGCGTGCCAGCAGAGTGACGACGAACCACCACGGCACGATCCCGCTTAATGCCAACACGACGGGGATCGTCACCATGTACAACCGATCCACAGCCGGGTCGAGCAGCACACCCAACCGGGAAGACTGATCCAGCAGCCGGGCAATCTTGCCGTCGGCCCAATCCGAGGCACCGCTGAACACCAGAATCGCCACCGCCCAGCCGTCGGCGTGCCTGACCAGTAAAACGTAGACGAACGCCGGGATCAGCGTCAGGCGGATGGCGCTGAGCAAGTTGGGCACTGTCAGCACCCGATTGGGCGGATGCACCGGCTCCATGAGCCGTGACCTTAGCTCGGCGCCGATGCAGTCCGCAGCGTGGACTGAGGTGGGGGTACCTACAGCCGTGCAGCGGCGAGGGGGCGAGCCGGGCAATCAGGCCCAGCCCGGTGACATGACGGTCCGGGGAACAGGCCGAGGGCGATCGGACCTCAGCGGAAGACCCCGGGCAGGCTCAAGGTGGAAAGGGTGTCGTCGGACAGTGGGTTGTCGTTGACCATGTAGGTCCACGTCGACGTCGGCCGCGCCAGCTTGGACAGGTCCAGTCCCGGCTCCTCGTCGAGAACATTGGCGGTTTCAAACGTCTGCTGGGCGGCCTCGATCGCGTCGGCGGCCAGCGAAGCAAACGCGTCGACCGCCAATCGGTGAAATTCGTCCAGCGGGTTCTGCCGGCCGAGCGCGCGCAAATGGATGCTTTCGCGGATGTCGGCTAGATACGCCAGATGATCGGCCCAGCCACGGTCGAGGTGGTACAGCATGATCAGTCGGCAGATCGTCTCGAGACGTTCTTCGGACACGTCCTGAGCCAGCTCCTGGTAACGCTTGGGTGCCAGCTCTGCGAGCTCTTCCCGCGCGGTTGCGCTACGCAGCAACGTGTTTCGCCGATCCACGATGATGGCACGCTGCTGGGCGATCAACTGGTTGTAGCGCCAGGTATTCGCGTGCACGTCCAGCAGCCGACCTTCCGCGACGCGCTGGGCATGATCCAGCAAACCACTGGTCTTGGGGCTGATGATGCGGCCGTCCTCGTTGGTCTGCATCGGCAACTTGTTGCGCTCGAGATTGGCCGCGACGACATCGTCTTCCCAGCTGGAGAAGAACACCGACGATCCCGGGTCGCCCTGGCGCCCGGCCCGGCCACGCAACTGGTTGTCCAGCCGCTCGGTATGGTGCCGCCCGGTGCCGACGACGTGCAGCCCACCCAGCTCGGCGACCCTGTCGTGGTCGGTTTCGTCGGACCCACCGAGGCGGATATCGGTGCCGCGCCCGGCCATCTGGGTGGACACGGTGACCGCACCGAATTTGCCGGCCTCCGCGATGACCTGCGCCTCTTCGGCATCGTTTTTGGCGTTGAGCACGACCGCGGGCACCCCGCGGCGTAGCAGCCGCTCATGCAGCTCCTCGGATTCGGCAACGTCGCGGGTCCCGACCAGCACCGGTTGACCCGTTTCGTGCACCTCAGCGAGGTGCGCCACGATCGCGTCGTTCTTGGCGGCAGCGGTGATGTAGACCCGGTCCGATTCGTCCTCGCGAATATTGGGAGTATTCGGCGGTATCGGTGAAACACCAAGCTTGTAGAACTGGCGCAGCTGCTCACCGGCGGCCAGTGCGGTGCCGGTCATGCCGCACACGGTCGCGTAGCGGTTGATCAGCGCCTGCACCGTGATGGTGTCGAGCACCTCACCGGTCTCGGTGGTCTCGATGCCCTCCTTAGCCTCGACCGCGGCCTGCAGGCCGTCCGGCCAGCGCTGCAGCTGTGCAATGCGTCCGCGGGAGGCGTTGATCAGGTGCACCGCGTCGTCTCGGACGATGTAGTGCACGTCGCGCTGCAACAGGACATGCGCGTGCAATGCGACGTTGACCTCGGTCAGGGTGGTGCCGACGTGCTCCTCGGAGTACAGATCGATGCCGCCGAGCGCCTTTTCGACCTTGCGGGCTCCGACATCGGTCAGATGAACGTTGCGGCTGTCGGAGTCGGTGGCAAAGTATTCGTCGGCGTCAGAGCCGCCGACCAGCTCACCGACCAGCTTGATGATCTCGAGCCGCGGCGTCTCCCGGTGTGTGGTGCCGGCCAACACGAGCGGCACCAGCGCTTCATCGACCAGCACCGAGTCGGCCTCGTCGATCAGGGCCACATCAGGATTAGGCGATACCAGGTCGTCGACGTCGGTCACCAGCTGATCGCGCAGCACATCAAAGCCGATCTCGTTGACCGAGGCGTAGGTGACGTCGCAGCTGTAGGCAGCCTTGCGGTCCTCGCTTGTTGACTCCGCGGTGATCCAGCCCACCGTCAGGCCCATCGCCTCGAGCAGCGGGCCCATCCACTCCGCATCACGACGGGCCAGATAATCGTTGATCGTCACGACGTGCACATGCCGGCCGGCAAGGGCGTATCCGGCCGCCGCAATCGCGCCGGCGAGGGTTTTGCCCTCACCGGTGGCCATCTCGATCACGTCACCGGCAAGCATGCGGAGCGCGCCCAGTAACTGAACATCAAACGGCCGCAATCCCGTTGACCGCTCTGATGCTTCCCGGGCGATGGCAAGGAACTGGGGGATGTCGTCGGAATCCGCGAGATCGTTGAGGTTGAGCAGCCCGCACGCCTTACGCAGCTGCTCATCGCCCAGATCGGCAGCTTCCTTGTCGTACGCCGCCGCGGAAGTGACCTCGGCGAGAGAGCGGCTTAGGTTCTGTTCCGTGCTGGCGCCGAGTAGCCGCCAAAATCGGCTGCTCAGCCGGCCAGGCTGAGTGCGGGTCGTCTTAGACACAGGTCAACGGTACGCGACGTCTACAGCGGCGCGAGCGTGCGTAGGCTGCCCGCGACACGCCGGGCGCCGGCGTGCAACTGTGCACCCTCGCGGGCCAGCGGGCCTGATCTAAGCCAGGTTGGATCGGCGAGGGTAGGCGACGCTCGGATCGGTCAGCACATTCACGACCGACGGCAGACCGCTGGCGAAAGCACGTTCCAGTGCGGGCCGAAGCTCACCGGGCGCCGACACCAGCTCGCCGTAACCGCCGAGGGCGCGGACCACCTCGTCATAGCGGGTACCCGGGCGGAGCTCCGCCACCACCGAGTAGCCGTACAACGCTTCCATCGGGTGTTTCTCCAAGCCCCAGATTCCGTTGTTGCCGATCACCGACACGACGGACACCTGATGCCGGACCAGGGTGTCCCACTCCATGCCGCTGAAGCCAAACGCGCCGTCGCCTTGCAGCAGGACGACTTGACGGTCGGGCCGGGCCAGTTTGGCGGCCAGGGCATAGCCAGGGCCCGAACCCAGGCAGCCGAATGGCCCGCTGTCCAACCAGCAGCCCGGCAGATAGCTGTCGATCACCCGGCCGGCGTACGACCCGAAATCACCGGCGTCGATCACCACGATGGCGTCGCGGTCCAGCAGCGACGCCAGCTCGGCGTACACCCGCATCGGATGCAGTGGGATCCGGTCGTCGCCCAGCTCAGCTTTTTCAAGGTCACGCGCGGTCGTCTCGGCCGTCCGCAGCGCACGGGTCCAGTCCTGATGGCCGGTCCCACCGACGACAGCCAGCGCCGAGAGGATACCCGGCAAATCCCCGTAGAGCCCGGCCGCGACGGGCCGCGGATAGTCGCGATCGGGTTCAGCGCGGTCTGCCACGACGAGCTGTGTTTGCGGCCCGAACACCTTGCCGAAGCCCAGCCGGAAATCCATCGGCACCCCGACAACCAGCGCCACGTCTGCTTCACCCAATGCTTTTCCCCGTGCCCGTGAGAAGGCCAACGGGTGGTCGGCGGGCACGACGCCGCGAGCCATCCCGTTCATCAGCACCGGGATCTGGCGTTCCTCGGCCAGACGTAGTAGCGCGGCCTCGGCGTGCCCCCACCAGACGTTGGTCCCGGCCATGATCACCGGCCGATGCGCCGCGGCTAGCAGGCCGGCAGCCCGGTCCAGGGCTTCGGGGTCGGCAGCGGGAGCTGCGGGCAGGTTGGTCAAAGCGCCGGGGCCACCGCCAAGGTCGTCAGCCATGGAAAACGCGTGGTCCATCGGGACGTCGACAAAACCCACTCCGGACGGGGCACCCACCGCAGCCTGCAATGCTTCGTCGACAAGCCGACCCGCGGCATCCGCCGACTGCGCGGTGGCGGCGAAACGGGCTAACGGCGTCACGAACGGCACATGGTCGATCTCTTGTAACGAGCCCATACCCCATCGCAGTGCGGGTGCCCGGCCGCCGAGCACCACCAGCGGCGACTGGTTCTGCTGCGCCGCCGCCATCGCGCTCATTGCGTTGGTGACGCCCGGCCCCGCGGTGAGCACGGCCACACCTGGCTGCCTGGTCACTTTCGACCAGCCCTCGGCGGCGAAGGCCGCCGTCTGCTCGTGGCGAGTGTCGATGAGCCGGATACCCTCGCTGCGGCAACCGTCGTAAATGGAAAACAGATGCCCGCCTGACAACGTGAAGACGGTGTCGACACCGCTGGCTTTGAGTCGGCGTGCAATGAGCTGGCCGGCGTGAATGCTATGGGCCAGGACGGGATCGGTGCTCATATCGGCAGCCTATCCACGACTTTCGGGTACCTTCGCCGGAAGATTTCTGATGAGGTGCTTTCGGCGCCCGGCCGCGAGGAGACGTCAACGTGGAGTTAAGCCTATTCCAGCCATCTATCGACTGGGGCCACGCGCTGCCAGACTCGTTGTGGTGGATCGCCAAGGCATGGGCGATCAGTGCTGTGTGCGTCGTCGTCGTCTTGGTGGTGCTCAGCTTCACCACCCGCTGGGGCCGCCAGTACTGGCGGATTACCCGCGGCTACTTCATCGGCCCGCAGTCGGTCGGGGTGTGGCTAATGCTGGCTGTGCTGCTGCTCTCGGTCGTCACCAGCGTGCGGTTGAACGTTTTGTTCAGCTACCAAAGCAAAGACTTGTATAACGCGCTGCAAGCGGCCTTCGAAGGCGCCGGCGCACAGAGCGACCTGGTCAAACAGTCAGGCGTGCATGGCTTTTGGATGTCACTCGGAATTTTCTCCATTTTGGCAGTCATATTCATAGTCCGCGTGATGGCCGACATTTACCTGACCCAACGGTTCATCATCGCCTGGCGAGTGTGGCTTACCGACCACCTCACAGCTGACTGGCTGGACCAGCGCGCCTATTACCGGGAACGATTCATCGACAACACGATCGACAACCCCGACCAGCGTATCCAGCAAGACATCGATATCTTCACCGCCGGCGCCGGCGGCACCCCCAACGTTCCGTCCAACGGAACGGGCACCACCCTGTTGTTTGGGGCTGTCGAATCGGTGATATCGGTAATTTCGTTCACCGCCATCCTGTGGAACCTGTCCGGCCGGCTCGACGTGTTTGGGCTCGAAATACCGCGCGCCATGTTTTGGATCGTCATCGTCTACGTGCTGGTAGCGACGATCATCACGTTCTGGATCGGCCGCCCGCTCATCAGGCTGAGCTTTGCCAACGAAAAGCTCAACGCTGCCTTCCGCTATGCATTGGTGCGGTTGCGCGACGCCGCCGAAGCAGTTGCGTTCTATCGCGGTGAGCGGGCTGAAAGAAAGCAATTGGGGCGGCGCTTCACACCGATCATCGACAATTACCGCAGATACGTCAGCCGCACCATCGGGTTCCTTGGTTGGAACGCCTCAGTCAGCCAGACCATTGTTCCGCTGCCGTGGATTCTTCAAGCGCCGCGGCTGTTTGCCGGAAAAATTAACTTGGGGGACGTCGGCCAAACCGCGACCGCATTCGGCAATATTCACGACTCGTTATCGTTCTTCCGCAACAACTACGCCGCATTTGCGGCTTTCCGGGCCGCGATCATCCGTTTGCACGGGCTCGTCGATGCAAATGCCCGCAGCCGGGAGTTGCCCCACGTAGCAACTAGGTCGACCGACGATGGGACGGTTCGTGTCGCCGCTGTCGAGGTGCGCACGCCGGCAGGAGACCAGTTGATTGACCCGCTAGAGCTGCAACTTAACTGCGGCGACTCGCTGGTCATCACTGGGCGCTCCGGGGTCGGCAAGACCACGCTGCTACGCAGCCTGGCCGAATTGTGGCCATACGCTTCTGGGACCCTCAGCCGCCCCGACGGCGAGAACGAAACGATGTTCCTATCGCAGTTGCCCTACGTGCCGCTGGGCAACCTGCGCGGCGTGGTGTGCTACCCGAATTCGCCAGCCGACATCGACGAAGATACCGTGCGAGACACGCTGACAAAGGTGGCCCTTACCCCGCTGTGTGACCGACTAGACGAAGAACGTGACTGGGCCAAGGTGCTATCCCCCGGCGAGCAGCAACGCGTTGCCTTTGCCCGCATCCTGCTCACCAAACCAAAGGCGATATTCCTCGACGAAAGTACGTCCGCGCTTGACGAAGGGCTGGAATTCGCACTCTACGAGATGCTGCGAAGCGAACTGCCGGACAGCGTGGTCGTCAGCGTCAGCCATCGGCGCGCGGTCGAGCTGCTCCACAAACAACAGCTGGAACTGCTTGGCGGCGGCCAGTGGCGGCTGGGCCCGGTGGAAAAGGAGCCAGCGCGCGTTTAGGCTCGCGACGGCGCCGACATTGCCGTGACGGTTGTGGTTTCCACCGGAGTCACGACCATGGCGGCAATTTCGTTGACGTGCGGTCGCTAGCGCGCCCGCGCTGCCGCATGCGCTCCGGCACGGCGGCCGAAGAACGACCCCTCACCTAACTGTGTACCGCTGGCGTAACCCTTGCCATCCTGGGCGATGTTGGAGGCACACGCCCCGGCCGCGTACAGGCCGGCCACCACCGTACCGTCTGCGCGCAGCACCTGGCCGTCCACCGACGTGGCCAGCCCGCCCATGGTGAATCCGGCATAGAGCGCCTTGCCCAGCGACAGATCGAACGCACCCCATGGGCCTTTGTCTTGGGGGGCAAGGAATTCCGGCTGTTTATGGAAATCGGGATCTTCGCCGAGCGCGGCGTAGGTGTTGTAGCGGTCGAGTGCCGCGACCAGGTTGCCCTGCGGGATGTCGAGCGCGGCCTCCATTTCGGTGATGCTCTCCCAGCCGTCGATCAGCGGGACCAACGGCATCTTGGGATGCTCCAGGTGCGCCTCGTCGACGATCAAAAACGCGGCGCTGTCTGGCTGCTCCATGATGAATCCGGCAGTCCTGGAATGGTAGGAGTCTTCGGCGACGAACCGCTGGCCGAGTTTGTTGACGATGATTCCGGTGAGCAGGATCGACGGCGGGTAGGGCGGCGCCGTAATAAACATCTGATCCATGTGCTGGGTGGCGCCGCCGGCCGATACGCCCATCCGAATGCCCAGCCCGTCGTCGTAGGTGTTGCCGAGCACAAATGGCTTCTCGGCCAACTTTGGGGTGTATTTGGCCACCATCTCCGGGTTCATCACGAATCCCCCGGCGGCGATGACGACGGCCTTCGCCTTGATAGCACCGGATTCCGAGAATCGCTTCCACATCACGCCGGTCACGCGGGCCTCTGGGCCCGCACCATCAACGATGAGCTCGGTGGCACCGGTTTCGTAGCGCACCTGCACGCCCAGGCTTGCAGCCCGTTTGAGCAGCAGGTCGATCACCATGTTGGCGCCGCCGGTGTCGCCGGGTACTGGCACCTTGTGCCCCCGCGGCGCCGGCGCCGCCAACTCGAGGAACGGCCACACCTTCTCGTTGCCGGTGTACATCAAGCCCTCGGTGTTGGGCTGGATCACCGCCTTCCCCGGGAAGTAGCTGCGCTCGAACTGGAAACCCAGGTCTTCAAGCCAATTGAAGTGCTCGACACTGCCATCGCAGTAGGCACGAATCTTGGCCCGATGAGCTTCGTCGGGTTGCCGCGACACCGCGACCAAGTACTTGTACATCTCCTCGGGCGAGTCGGGGTGACCGGTCGCCTGCTGGACCGCCGTTCCTCCGCCCAGGTAGAAATGCCCGCCAGCAAGTGAAGTGGTACCGCCCGCCGCGGCGGAGCGCTCGAGAACCAGCACCCGCGCGCCGGACGCCGCGGCGCTGACAGCGGCGCATCCCCCGCCAATGCCGAAGCCGATCACCACCACATCAACGTCATCTGACCAGGACGCCACGGTGTCCGCACTGACGGTGGCGGGTAGTTCGGAGTTCACCGCTGCTCCTGTTTGATGTAGTCGTAGAAAGCCCTGATCGCCGGCGGGACATACGCGATCTCGATGAACGGCACTCCCGCCTGGGGCTTTGACACATAGGCGAACCGGATGTCGCCAGGCATCACGCCCTGCTGCACCACTTCTGCGCCGCGGCCGGCGGCCTCGGCCAGCGCCGCATCAAATCTTTCCGGGCTCTCGGCTTCGATGCAGATGTGGTGCAAACCGGGTCCGCAATCACGCAAAAAATCACTATAGACATTCTCGCCCCGGACCGGCGTGATCAGCTCCAACTGAATGTCCCCGAGGTAGCTCAGCGAAATGCTCGCCACAAAATCTGCGGGTTTGCCGCGGTAGCTGCAGGCATCCGGAGCAAAATGCACATCGGTAATCCGCACCCACTTGCGAACGCCTAACAGGCCGGTGAGAGCCGCTTCCGTGGCGTCCAGGTCCGAGGTAACCCACGCGATCTGTGTCGGCGACTGAACGGGAAGGTGCATCGCCTCGCAGGATAGCCCAGCCTGCCGGCCGGCAGAAGGGCTCGGCGGACTCGAGAAAAACTTTGCCACAATAAGCCGCGCAGGGCCGGGGAAAGTCGAATGAACACGTTCTAATTTCGGTCTGGCAGTCGTGGGTAGCGACCGTCAATGCTGCGTCAACACACCCACCAACAGCCGCATCTGGATGTCAAACACTGCCTCCGGGTCGGTCAGGGTGTCGGCGCCGTACTGCCCGAAGACCTCCAGGCTGGTCGCACCTACCACGCCTGACCACAGCAAAAAGCACTTGACGACGACGTGATCATCGCCGGGAAAACCGAACTCCCGGCGAATCCGTTCGAAGTCCGATGACATCGGTTGCGGGACCACGTCATTGGTCAATCTGATGTCCCCGGTGGCAATCCCGGCGGCGATGGCGTCGAACAACGCTCCCACCACCCGGGCGCCGACTCCGAGGGTGCGCTCCGCGGGGGCGTGATATCCCGGCACCGGGCTGCCGTACAGCAGGGCCCAGCGAGCGGGGTGCGTGACGGCCCATTGCCGCACCGCCCGCGCGATGGCGATCACGTCGTCGGTCCACTGATCGGTTACGGCGTCGCGGGCCCGCTCCACGGTGTCGGCCAGCTCGGAATAGGCGTCGACAAGCAGCAAGGTCAGCAACTCATCGCGGCTTGACACGTAGCGGTACACCGCCGAGGAAACCATGCCCAGGTCGCGAGCTATTGCACGCAACGACAATCCGGCTGCGCCGTGATCGACCAGCTGGCGACGGCCTAGTTCGACAATTTGCGCTTCGACGTGCTTCCGCGAGTCCTGCCGGTTACCCACACCGCCAGTCTGACACAACCGAGATCACCGCTCTTGCGTTCTAGTCAGCGCTGTGGCAGCGTAATCAGAATCGAGAGCACCGCTCTCAAGGGCGGTTGATCCGATCGAGAGGGATGCACGATGTCCACGCAATATGTAGAGCCGAACCGCGCTGCGCGGGCCGCCAACGCGGTAATTCGTTGGCTGGCCGAATTGGGGATCAGCATCGCCGGGACTCAGGCGCTGCGGGTGCACGGCCGCAAGACGGGTAAACAGCGTGCCGTGGTGATCAACCTGCTGACCGTTGATGGCGTCGACTATGTCGTCTCGCCACGCGGTAACACCCAGTGGGCGCGCAATGTCAGAGCAGCGGGCGTCGTCGAGATCGGACCGTGCTGGCGCCGGGAACGCGCCGGGATCAGCGAGGTGCCCGATGCCGTTAAACCTGAACTGTTGAAGCGTTACCTGACCAGGTGGTACTGGCAGGTCAAGGGGTACGCCGCAGGATTGACACCGGAATCAACCGACGAGCAACTGCGTGCTGCCGCGCCCTTGATTCCGGTGTTCGCGCTCGCCCTTCCCGCTGATAAGCGCTAACGAGGATTGGTCATCACTCCGAGATCCTGACGGACCTGTTCGGAGGTGGACCGCCAAGACACCGCCGCGGGCAAATCCCCCCAGACACTGTTGAAAATCCCGACGATTTGCCCCTGGCCCCCTGTGGGGGCCAGGTATACCGGCCCGCCCGAATCGCCTTTCTGACTCTGGACGCTGTGGGACATGGTGAACCACCCGTTGTTGACGCTTACCACGGTTCCGCAGGTCTCACCGGTGATAACACCGAAATGGCAGATCGCTTGTCCAGGCTGAACTACCACGGTTGGGTTTGATTCCAGTCGACGCCCACCGGGCAAAATATCGCTCGCTGTGACGTGATCGTCGAGCACAATCGCCTCATAGTCGGCGATTAACTGATCAGTGGCCACTGTCGTGCCGCTGGGCGTGCTATCCCGGAATGTCGCGAGATGGCCGATGACATTGTGGTCCCGGTCGGTGACCGCTCCCCCGCCGCGGCAGTGCCCGGCAGTGAACGCGATTTTTAGACCCGGATCGACATAACCCAAGGTGCAAATGCGGTTGTCCTGATGGATTTCCATGCCCGGGAAAACCAATGTGGAGTCCGCGCTGGCCACTGCCGGCGACAGGTTGGGCACGAATGCCATGACGGCAACCGACGCGGCGAATGCGCACATAGCCAGGCGGCGCACCATGGACTCCGATCCGTCGGGGCCGGCGCGACCGCCGACCGCAGGTTGAGGTTACGGTGTAATCCTCCCCTAAGGAGCGCGTTTCACATCGTCCACCCTGTTCAGTCGCCACTTCTGGCAGGAGGTAACGCTACCGGGACGTGGTGAGCGGGACACAGCCGTCGGCCTGCGCAGCACTGCGCGGCGCCCAGCCTGGCGGTCCGAAGACGTAGCCCAGCCGATCACGCAGGCGCGTCGCCGATCGCCAGTCGCGGCCGATCGCCACGTATTCGCGGGTCTGCAAGGTCCACACGTTGAATGTGTCGACTTGTTTGGTTAGACCGTAATGCGGGCGGAACAGCTCCGGCTGAAAACTACCGAACAGCCGGTCCCAGAGGATGAAGATGCCACCGTAGTTCTTGTCGAGGTAGATCTTGTCCATCCCATGATGCACCCGATGGTGTGACGGTGTGTTGAAGATGAATTCAAAGAGCCGCGGTAGTCTGTCGATCCGCTCGGTATGTACCCAGAACTGGTAGATCAAGTTCAGCGACCAGCTGAAGAACACCATCCAAGGGGGAAGCCCCAACAGCGGCAACGGAATCCACATCAAGATCTCGCCGCTGTTGTTCCACTTCTGGCGTAATGCGGTGGCGAAGTTGAAGTATTCGCTCGAGTGGTGGGCCTGGTGCGTCGCCCAGATCAGCCGGACCCGGTGAGCGATGCGGTGGTAGGCGTAGTACAGCAGGTCGACACCGAGGATCGCGATAACCCAGGTGTACCACTGGGATACCGGCAGATGCCACGGCGCCAGATAGCCATAGATCGCGGCATAACCGAGCAGGGCCAAGGCTTTCCAGCCGGCGGTGGTGGCGATCGAGACCAACCCCATCGAGATGCTTGCCGCCGAATCGGGGGTGCGATACGCGCCGGAGGGTGGTCGCGGCGGGTGGGACTTTTTGGGGACGGCAGCGTCGATCCGTTCCAGCTTGCGGGCCGCCGTCCACTCCAGAGTTAACAGCAGTAGAAAGAACGGAATGGCGAACAGCACCGGATCCCGCAGTTGCGGGGGTAACTCAGACCAGAAACCAGCCAACGCACCCACGTAAATAGACTACGACCCCGCGTGCACTGGGTGAGCGCCAAATGGTAGAGCTGGGCCGGTACATGCACCTTGGTCGGGTGGGCGGTACATCTGATTGATGGCGGCGACAAGTGAGGTGCTGAGCCGATGACCGATGTGGTTGTAATCGGCTCCGGGTTCGCGGGGCTGTGGGCGGCGCTCGGTGCCGCTCGACGGCTTGACGAGCTCGGGGTCTCCGCAGGCACCGTCAATATCACCGTGTTGAGTGCCAAGCCTTTTCATGACATCCGGGTTCGCAACTACGAGGCCGATTTGAGCGGCTGCCGCATTCCGCTCGCTGATGTGCTCGACCCGGCCGGAGTTGCGCATCTCACCGCAGAGGTCACCGCGATCGACGCCGACGCCAACACAGTCACCACGTCAAGCGGTGCGACATACAGCTACGACCGACTGGTGCTGGCAGCGGGCAGTCACGTGGTCAAACCCGCCATTCCGGGTCTGCGCGAGTTCGGTTTTGACGTCGACACCTACGACGGCGCCCTCACGTTGGAGCACCACTTGCGCGCCTTAGCGCACAGTGCGGCCGGGCTGCTGCAGCCAGCCGCGGCCACAGTCGTCGTGATCGGTGCTGGGCTCACCGGGATCGAGGCGGCCTGCGAGCTGCCGAGCAGGCTTCGGACGTTGTTTGCCCTGGACGGCATCGCACCGCGGGTGGTGCTGGTCGACCACAATCCCTTGGTTGGCTCCGATATGGGCGCGGCGGCGCGACCGGTGATCGAGCAGGCCTTGACGGATAACGGCGTTGAGATCAGGGCGGGAGCCGGTGTTGTCGCCGTCAGCGCGGGCGGTGTGTCGCTGTCAACGGGTGAGCAGCTGAACGCGGCCACCGTGGTGTGGTGTGCGGGCATGCGAGCCAGCTCACTGACCGAGCACATACCGGTTGCACGCGACCGGCTGGGCCGGGTACCGGTCGACGACTATCTACGGGTGACCGGCGTGCCCTCGGTGTTCGCTGCCGGTGACGTGGCTGCGGCCCGGATGGATAGCGAGCACCTGTCGGTGATGTCGTGTCAACACGGGCGCCCAATGGGACGCTATGCCGGCTACAACGTCATCAGCGACTTGTTCGGTGAGCCGATGTTGACTCTTCGTATCCCTTGGTACGTAACGGTTCTCGATCTGGGACCGGCTGGCGCGGTGTACACCGAGGGGTGGGATCGGGTGGTAGTCGCCGATGGCGCGCAGGCCAAGGCCACCAAGCGCACCATCAATACCCGCAGGATCTATCCGCCACTGACCGGCAACCGCGCCGACTTGCTAGCCGCGGCCGCACCCGACCTGCAGGCCCGCCCCTAGCTGGGGCCCTGATAAGTCGGGTCTCAGTCTGCCTGCGCTTGATCGCCGGCGTACCAGTGGACGGCGTATACGCCGGGTTGCAGCGAAAGTTCAGCCACCAGTCGCTCCAACTTGGCCGGCGTATCGCCGTCCATGAGCAAGTGTGCCGTCAAACTGATGTTGTCGCTGTCGGCCTGCCCAGTGTGGATACCCCGCAGGGTGATGTCGTTGCTGCTGGTGTGTTGCACGATGTGAGCGCGCGCGTACTTTTCCGATTTGGGACGACAGATCACCTGTACTTGATATGGCCGCAGGCTTTCGTCCTCTTCGACGACGTTATCGCGGTCGATCAGCCGGCCAAGTGGGCGACCCAGCAAATGGATAGCGACGATGGTGCCGGTGGCGATCACGGTGAATAGCAGGTGCCCAGAGGCAGCCAGCACACCGACTGCCGCCGAACACCACAGGGTGGCTGCGGTGTTGAGGCCCCGGACGTTAAACCCCTCGCGCAGGATTACCCCGCCGCCGAGAAACCCGATCCCCGACACCACATAGGACGCGACTCTGGTGGCACTACTGTCCTGCGTGGCGGCCGCGTAGAGGACAAACAAGGTGGCTCCGGCGGCCACCAAGGCGTTGGTGCGCAGTCCGGCCATGCGCGCCCGCCATTGCCGCTCAAGGCCGATCAGTGCGCCGCAACCCACCCCGACGGCCAGTCGGAGCGCGAAATCGGCGATGCTCAGCGTATGCATGGCGCCGCACCCTTTCCCGATCACGAGGCTCAGTGCCCAGCACCACCCCTCGCAGCATCTTGACGTCGGCAGACCGCGGCAGCTAACCAGGCGCAGGTGAACGGCAGATGTCTCCTTGCCGAATCGGCTAAAGTGCGGCTGAACCGTTTCTGGCGGCTAAACCGCTGGGTCGCGCTATGCCTTGGAAAGTTGTTGAGGGCAGTAGTATTTCGCCGCAAGCACGGCAAACTTGGCTGCGTGATCCATGGTGATTTGGGGGTTGTGGGTCTTGAGGTCCTGGATGAGTTCCAGGCCCGATTCGCCGTTGTTCAAGCACGTGCATACCGCTTTGGCGGACGCGACAGCTTGACCTGGGTTACTGAAGCCGATGTCGGTCTGCTGCAGAGCCGCGATGAAACCCGCGTCGTCACCGTCTGGGTCGGCGTACGCGGGAACGGCGAGGCCGATCATGGCAGTAGCGCCGAGCAGTACAAGTAGCAGTCTCATGACTCGTCTTTCTCCCGGGCCTGGGCAGATCTGAATTCGCAATGACACCATCTTCTTCGGTCTGCTAATCGAAACTGTAGGGCGCATAAAGTGAGCAGCTCAAACACTGAATTGGGTTGCCCATTAGCCCGATTGGGCGTCGGATGGAACGACTTTGGGTTTGCTGTTGGATAAGTGCACGGCGTGGATACCCGGTTTTTTTGAGAGTTGGTCGAGCAAGGCGTCGAGGCCGTCGTGATCGACGGTGTGGTGTTGCACGGTTTCGGGTTTTTCGGAGATCTGTGCGACCAGACGTTTCAGATTGTCGGGCGAGGTGGCGTCTTTGAGGTCTGCGAGTGGGGCCAGGCGGTGTCGGCCGCCGGTACGGGTGCAGGTCAAAGCGCTGGGAGCCCCGGCGCCCAGCGCGCTGCCGAGCATGCCAGCCACCGACATAGAGCTGAGTAAGCTGCCGGCGCTGAGGGCGGCTGCCGGCACGGCTTGTGGCCCGGCGGCCGACAATGCCGCGGCAACGGTTCTGATGGCTGGGGTGGCGGTGGCCCAGCTAGGCGGCACGGTTAACGCCCCGACCAGGGTGCCGCGGCCGAAATTCGCCGTGACGTTGTTGCCCGATATCGCACTGGTCAGCCAGCCCAGGCGGGCATTGGGTACGAGCCCGCCGCCGAGTCCTTCTTTGGGGATGGGGCCCAAGGGCGTGGATGGGACGAACTTGAGGAACTGCGATATGGGAAAGTTCGTCAGCAGCCCGATGTCGTTGAATTGCGTGGTAAAGCCAAGGGGAACCTTGACTGCGGAGTACAGGGCGGTCAACGTCGATGCACCGGTTGGCCCAAAAAGGCCGCTCAGTAGCGCGTTGACAGTGGCGGTGTAGCCGGTGGACAGGTTTGCGCCTACTTCTAGCACCGAGGACAGTGGGTTGGGCATTGCGGATAGTGCCGATAACAGCGCGCCGGCCTGGCCGGCTGTTGTGCTGGTGTCGGTGACGTGGGGTGGCGCGGTGAACGCGGTCAGTGTGGTGGCAGCCGCTGAGGTGCCGGCGTAGGTGTCCATGGCCAGAGCGTCTTGGACCCACATGTCGAGATAGTGGGCTTCGGTGGCTGCGATCGCGGCGGTGTTCTGCCCGAACAGGTTAGCTGCCATCAGCGAGGCCAGTTGACTGCGGTTGGCTGCTATCACGTCCGGTGGTACGTGGGCGGCCAATGCGGTCTCGTAGGCGCTTGCGGCGGCGTCGGCTTGGGTCGCGGCTTGGGTGGTTTGTGCGGCGGTGGCGTATAGCCAACTCAGAAAGGGGGCGAGCGCATTGGTCATGGCGAGCGACGACGGACCTATCCAGGGGCCGCTGGTCAGGGTCGAGATCACTGACGAATACCAAGCCAGGATGGACTGTAGTCCGCTGCCCAGCGTGTCCCAGGCCGCCGCGGCGGCACGCATCGGCCCCGAGCCTGGACCGGCATAGATCCTGCCGGAGTTAATTTCGGGCGGAAACGCTGCATAAAACATCTCGATACCCCTTGTTAGCTGGTCGTAGGTGGTGCTGGGCTATCGCTGGGGTCACGATGGTCATGCCTCAACGACGGGGATCACAATGATGGTGGCGGTGGCGGCCTCGGTGACCACGGCAGCTGGGGATTGCGCCGGCCCCCCGCTGGCAGCGCTGAACGCGCTCGCTGCGATCGCGCGTCCAGCCAAGCTCGACAGGGCCATCTGGCCAAAGACGCCGTTGGTGCCGGCAGACGACGCCACCGGCGCAGCCGCTAGGTTGGCCGGTAACACCGAGGCCAGGGTTTTGATCGCCGGGGCGGCGTGGGTCCAGCTCTGAGGCACCGACAAACTTCCCACCGCGGCCGCCCGTCCCAACGCTCCTGACACCGGACCCGCACCGGCTGGACCCACGTGGGGGGTCAATGAATCAGCTATCGGAGCCAACGCCCCGCTGATCGCTTTCGGGCCCGCGAAATACGCCGCGGCTCCCTGTCCGTTTTGAGCCCACGCGTAGGCCTGTCCAAACGACAAAAACGGGCCACCAGGTATGGAAGTCCACCCCTGCAGGGAATACGGCCCGGTCAAAGCCGACCAGATGGTGTCCCAGTTGGCTAGATCCGTCGAAAGTCCCGGCAACGTCGCTGAGATCAACTGCGGCAACACAAGCCCAGCGAAAGCGTTTTGCGACCCGGTCGACGGCGACGACAACACCGTCGTTGCCAGACTTTGCAACGCGGTCGGCACCGAATTAATCAGTTGGGACAGCTGCCCGCCGAGGTTGGCGGCGGCCACGCTGCTGGCCTGAGAAACCGCTGCCGACTGCGCGGTCCTGGCCGCGGTAGTGACAGTCTGCGGTGGATCGGTAAACGGCGCCAATCGCGACGCGATCGCCGACGAGCCCGCATAGGTGTACATTGCGTCGGCATCCTGAGCCCACATCTCCAGGTAATGGGCTTCAGCGGTAAAGATCGCGGGAGTGTTTTGACCAAACAAGTTGGTGGCGACGAGCGCCATCAGCAGGCTTCGGTTGGCCGCAATCACCGGCGGAGGCACCATTGCGGCGAACGCGGCCTCATAGGCAGCCGCTGCCATCTTGGCCGCCGTGGCCGCCCGTTCGGCCTGCGCGCCAGTCGCACCCATCCATGCCGCATAAGGCGCGGCCGCAGCTGCCATCGCAATCGAAGATGCCCCCGTCCACGGGCCAACTGTCAGGCTCTCGATCGCGGTACCGTACGACGCCGCCGTGGACTGTAGCTCGGCAGCCAACTCATCCCACGCCGCCGCCGCAGTCAACATCGGCGCCGAGCCCGCACCCACATACATCCGACCGGAGTTGATCTCCGGCGGCAGCGCCCCGAAATCAAGCATCTATCACCTCCGATCCCCTAAGTGGCCGCCATCCTAAGCGCGGCCACCTAGCCCGGCACGTCAGTCTGTAATACCGCTAATAAAATCCGTCAAATCCGATGGCAACAGATCCCCCTGCTCGCTACCTAAGAAATTTGTCAGGCTGCCATCTGCCCGCTGAGGCTGCCCGAGCTAATGTAACGACGATCATGATTAAAACTTATTCAAGCTGCGTTCCCGCCGTGTAATGACAACGTAAACAAAAAACCTCACGGACCTGTCGACCCGCGTGAGACGGCATCGCAGTTAACCCATCCGGGTATCTGTAATTCGACGGAAAGTCCTCCGCGGATCGACGCCATTGGCGACTTTTATTAATGTCGAATAGCGCTATTTATCGCCGCCGCTGGCTGTGAACTCTACGACCCGATATTGCACGACTATTAGCGGTTACCATTCTAGGCGTCCAGGTCGCCATGGTGGGCGTTGGTGTAGTCGGACTGGCGAGGCTGTGGGCATCAATGTCGCCATATTGATCGTTTAATTCGCACAGCACACCTCATGGAGTTTCACCAAAAGTCATGCGCAAGCGCGGGGATATCTCCCTGGCTATCCGGCGGCGGGTGGGCGTGCTACAAAAGTGGGACGAAAGCCGTATTGGGGGACGGCGCGACCGAATGACTGGCCCCCCATACTGCCCAGCGGCATCCCGGGCAACCCAGTAGCGACCGTCGAGGGCGCGTTCAATGGCGTGGCACCCAACGTCGAGGCCAGCGGGCTGGTGGCTGGTGCTGCCGTGGTCCAGCTCGGCGGTACGGACAATGCGCCGATGACGGGCGCGTGACCCAACCCAGCGGAAAGTGCGCCCCCAAACCCGCCCAACCCGCTCACGCCGCCCAGCGGGCCAGCCATCGCATTACCAATCCCACTGGCCGCGACATCTCCTAATGCTTCGCCGGCCGCATTCCCGGCTGTTCCAGCACCCAGCAAACTCAAAAATGGCGCCACCGTATTGCTTGGCATGAAGAAGCCGGACGAAAATATGGTGTTGCCGAGAGTCGAATTCAATAAAGCGCCGAATGTCGTATTATCGCTTGAAAATAAATTCAGCAACCCATTGAGTCCGGTCGTCTCACTCGCAGACCCCGCAGCAAACGGGTTCCATCCCTCCAGTCCGCTGAGCAGAGCCCCGAGACCCGTCGTCGGCGACGAGGACGACGCCGGCGATGCCAGTCCCTGCAGCGCGGTGGGCAACGCGGACATCAGCTGAGACAGGGTGCTCTGCTGGGTCCCGGCTGAGGTGGCGCCGGCTTGAGCCACCGCGGCGGATTGGGCGATCAGCCCGCTCGGGCTGGTGTTCTGCTGCGGCTGAGCGAATTGGCTCAGTCGGGAGGCAGCTGCCGAGGTGCCGGCGTAACCGTACATGGCCATGGCATCCTGAGCCCACATCTCGGCGTACTGAGCCTCGGTGGCCGCGATCGCCGGTGTGTTCTGGCCTAGGACGTTGCTGGCAGTCAGCGCCACCAGCTGAGCGCGATTGGCCGCAATCGCCGGCGGGGGAACCGTGGCGACGAACGCGGACTCATAAGCCCCCGCGGCAGCCTCGGCCTGCACGGCAGTCTGCTCGGCTTGCCCGGCTGCGGTGCTCATCCACGTCAGATATGGCCTGGCCGCAGCTGCCATCGACGCCGCTGCGGGTCCATGCCATTCTTCGCTCGTCAGCGCCGTCAGCACCAAGCCGTACGACAGCGCCGTCGAACGCAGTTCTACGGCCAACCCACGCCAAGCCGACGCGGCGGCCAGCAGTGGCTTGGAGCCAGCCCCGGCATACATGCGCGCGGAGTTGATTTCGGGCGGCAACGTGGCAAAGTCCAGTGCTGCAGTCATCGTTACGCTCCTCGTCTAGCTGGTTGCGATCGCGTTGGCGGCTTCGGTGGCCGCATAGGAATCCGCGCTCGCACCCAAAATCGCGACAAACAGCTCGTGCACTGCCATCGCTTGGGCGCTCGCCGCCTGGTACATCGCGCCGTGTGCGTTGAATTGTGTTGCGATCAAGGCTGATATCGCGTCAGCGGCGGCAGGAAGCAGCCCTGTGGTCGCAGCTGCCGCAGCCGTGTTTTGGGTAGCCATCACGGATCCAACCCTGCTTAGGTGACCAGCCGTCGTAGCTAACGCTTCTGGATAAGTAAAGACAAACGACATCGGACTTCTCCTCACGGAAAGAGACCAAACCCGAAGTTCTGTGGCTACCTCCGGAGCTACTTTCGGCGCAGTTCACTCACACGAATCCGCGAAGCGGAGACGATCGGATCAGATCTTTCGGGGGTAAGCCGATTCAGACTGTGGAAACGGTGCCCGGGTCGGGTCGCAACGAAATGGTCGTCGATTTGGAATACGGACTATCGTCGGGACTCATTTCGCTCTCACCTCCTCACGGCCGAGGCACACGAGGGTGCCGCACATTGCACTGTGGGGAGGACGGCTCGGCACGAAATACCCGAGTACGGCACCCCTCTCGTCAGAGCTTTGGCACCACACGGCGTATCCGGCTCAATCAGAGTCGGAAGCCACTTGGGCTCAACCCTTAATCCGGGAGGAGCTGTCCTGACCCTGGGCGTCTTTCGACGTTCGAGGTCAGTGGCCTATATCCGTGCAGACGCCTCACCTAGCGAGGTGCTTGCACAGGCCATCGTGGCACTCGGGGCAAGGTGAGTCAAGGCAACTGCCAGACGATTGCAACACTGCAGTAGCCCAACACAAATCAGCCGTTCACAGTGGTGCCGCGGATACGAAGTCCAGCGAGACGTTTCAGCTGGAGCCGGCGCAGGTACGCCCGCGACATTGCCGCCGGGCCGCCATAGGCTACGATGACTTCTTCTCGGCCACCGCCGCACTGAGGCCTTCGGCCAGGTCGGCACTGGTCAACTCCTTGAACCGCAGCAGTTGGTCCGTGCTGAATTCGGTGAGGTCGCTGGCCAGCACCGCATCGAGGTCCTCGTCGTCGAGGCGGAAACTACGGTGGTCGCGGGCCTTCTCCACTACATTGCGCACGAAGCCGGCATTGCCGAGCATGTCGATACCCCGAATCAGATCTCCGTCTTCGGAATAGGTCTCGTCCAGGTAGAACTTGGTGTACGACGGCAACAGCACCTGTGCCTCTTGCTCAGTGATGACGTCTTCGTTCTCCTGGCCCATCAATTGGGTCAGCGCGATCAACTCTTCGGGGGTGTAACTGAAGAACTCGATCACCGTCGAAAACCGCCGTCGCAGACCCTGATTCACCTCGAGCATTTTATCCATCGCCTTGGCGTAGCCCGCTCCGAACACCACCAGCTCGTCGCGATGGTTCTCCATGTACAGCAGCAGCGTATTGATAATCGCATTGCCGTAGGGGTCTCCTTGGGTGTAGCCCTTCTCGTGCAGGGTGTGCATCTCATCGAAGAAGACCGCTCCACCCAACGCACCCTCAAGCATCTCCTCGGTGTTCTTCTCCGCATCGGCCATATACCGACCCAGCAGCTTGGTGCGGCTTGTCTCGACCACGAGCGGCTTGCGCAGCACGGTCAATCCGCACAGCTGCTTAGTGAAAGCGCGTGCTACCGAGGTCTTCCCGGTACCCGGTGGTCCAAGCAACAAGGTGTGGCGCGATGTCACCGGTACCGGCAAACCCATTTTGGCGCGGGCCAAGTTCACCTTTGTCGTCGACTTGATGAGTTTGATTTCCCGCTTGGCTTGTTCCATGCCCAGCATCGCGTTGAGCTCGGCATCCCCTTCCGCCAAATACTTTGTGGCCATCTCCGCGTGGCGGGCGGCCTCGGTCTGCGCACGGGTCGGAGCGCTGTCTGGATCCCACGGATCAGTGCGGGCCTCAATTGTTTCCGGGTCAGTCAGTATCAGCCGGAAGTTGGGGTTATCCAACGCTTCTCGAGCCGGGGTGAACTTCGCGTCCCGCGAATACACCCGGCGCAATAGCTCGACAGCTTCGTCGTCGCGACCGACGTGTCGTAAGCACATGCCTTGGGTGTACAAAGCGATGTTGGCCGCGCCGGGCACGCGGTCCCCCTCGATTGCTTCCTGGCCACGCCGGAACGCTTCTTCAAAAACCCCAAGCGACGCCAGCGCCGAAGTGGCCATTGCCGCGCCCGCGGCTTTCAGCTCGGGGTGACGCCACTGCTTTCCCTCGGGAAATTGGGTAAGCACGTCCGGCCAACGCTTGGTTCGGAAGTGCAGCACCCCCCGCACATAGTTGACTAGCTCGGCGTCGAAAGGGTGCCGCGGCTCGATGCCCTCAAGCAGTTTGGCCGCATCCTCGTAGCGTTTCGCCTCGGCGAGCACGGCGGCATAAGCGCAAGCCAACGACTCCACGCTGGTTACCGCTAGTCGTAAAAACAACCCGTCGGACACTTCGGGACGGAACTGCAAATCGGTGACCCCAAGGCGACGCGTCTCCCAGCCGAACGTCCTGACTGAACTCCATGCGCCGACCAGCACCTCGATGCTTTGATCACCGGCCAATATTCGCGCCAGCCAAGCATCACACATCCCTGGATCAAGGGTGGTGGCCGTCTTGAACATTTGCGACGCAACCTGCGGGTTGTGGCTGGGCTGCAGTCCGTTGACGGAGATCCCCGACGCGAGCAGCCCGGCGACCATAGCGTTGCGGGCATCTTCGGCGGTTGACTGTGGGCGGGTCATTGCCCTGCAGGTAAGCTCGCTGAGCTTTCCCGCACCTGCCCCACCGGCAGCACCAGCTCGTCACGATCGCTCAACTCTCGGCTGGGCACGACCAATACGGGCCGGGCCGCCGGCGCCGGCAAGCTAGCGCGCACCGCGGCTAATTGGCGGCCGGTCAGGCGGTTGAGTCCGCTCCATGTCTCCTTGGCCAATCGGCTGTCGCTGTGGTAACGCACCCACGCCGAAAGCCGGGGTCGGCCACCGCGACTGGTGAGACGGATCGTGATCACGGTGGCCCCAACGTCGGGGAGGTCAGGCAGCCACAGCTCATCCAGTGTCTCGGAATCGATGTCGGACGGCGTCACCCAGAAGCTAGTCGCGAACCCATTGAAGTGCTTGAGATGGCGCCATCCCGGGCGGCTCCACGTTGGTTCCAGATCGGCCAGCACGGCACTGTCGACCTCGGCCAGCTCGTCGGCGGTTAACGGCCGGGCCGCACAGTCTTGTCCGTCGAGATCTTGGGCGAGTCGCTCGGTGGCCGCCACCAACGTCGAAGCCAGCGAATCCCGGGCAGCCACCGCGGCGACGTTGCGCTGCGGGTTCATCCGTAACACCAGCCAGGTGCGGCGTTGATAGGTGGGCGGGCGATCACTCACCAGCCCCCATTCTTCGGGCCCCCAGTCATCGAGTGCTGAAAGTTCGGCCGCGTTGCCGCCGCGGCGTATCTTCACCGAGACAATGTCGATGCCATCGAGGTGGATATCGAACTGCCGCAGCCCATCGGCAACGGCTTGTACCGATAAACTTGCCGGCGTTGTCCGGTGCCGATGTCGCCCCGTTGGGTCGTCCTCACCATCGTCCACGGCGATCACTGTCGCGAGCCGGCCTTTGTACTCACGCACCCCAACCGTGTCGCGTCCGAAGCGGCGGTGGTGATCGATCGCGGGCGTACACCCCGCCGCCAGCGCGGCGCCAGGATCGGCAGACCAATCCCACACCCACGTGGCCACACCCGACGCCAGCGTGATGCCGCGGTAGCTGACTAACGCCAGCACCATGATCACGGCGGCGATTCCAACACCTACCCACCACGCGACATGATGACCGGCCTGCCATGACTCCGGGACGTGGCTCGCCAACACGAGGACGACAATATCGATCACAAATACCGTCGTGACACGCGGCCACGACAAAGCCAACCCCAACCTGCGCTGAGCCTTCATTACCGCTCCGCCTTCATCGCTGCTTTCGCGTTCGCCGCACCAGCATCGCTGTACCGAACGCCGCGCCGCCTATCAATACTGCTGCGGTCAGTCCTCCGGCGGCCACCCACACAGGCACCATATCGCGGTGGGCAGGCGGCTTGGGCAGATTCAGCGGTGACGACAGCTGCGGCGGCGGCTTTGCCGGGCCTTCGGGTACGTCCCACGTCAGTGCGGCTAACGGGTCGACAATGCCATAGCCAACCTGGTTATCCACGCCGCGAGCCGGCGGCCTAGCCGTGTGGATCAACCGGTTTATCACCTGGTACGCCGTGAGCTGGGGGTATCTCCCACGCACGAGCGCGGCCACCCCTGACACAATCGCGGCCGAGAAGCTGGTACCAGCCGGCACCAGCAACGTATTGTCTGGACCGTCAATCGCATTGATCAGGCCGTCATCACGCGGTGAAAGGCCGATAATGTCGGTTCCCGGCGCCGCGATCGACACCCACGGTCCAGCGATGCTCGTTTGGGTCAGCGGCTGACCATTCGAATCGACTG
This sequence comes from Mycobacterium haemophilum DSM 44634, assembly GCF_000340435.2. Classification (NCBI taxonomy): domain Bacteria; kingdom Bacillati; phylum Actinomycetota; class Actinomycetes; order Mycobacteriales; family Mycobacteriaceae; genus Mycobacterium; species Mycobacterium haemophilum. Next base: position 2,211,336 of record NZ_CP011883.2, on the reverse strand, counting down.
CGCCAACGGTCAGCACGTAGTCGTTGAACCAGGAGGGCGTGACGACTGTAGTAACACCGTTCCAGTCGCGGGGATCATTCGGCTGTAAAGGATCAAACAGCGGGTTCTGCTTGCAGTCCTTCTTGCTGCTGTCGCCGGCAGCGGCAACGATGACGGCGTTCTTATCGACCGCCGCATAGCGGACGGCCGCTCCCAGCGCGCGCTGATCGATGATATTGCGCGCACTCATGCACGTGACGTCGGAAATGTTGATCACCGTGGCGCCCATGTTGGCGGCATGCACGATGGCCCGCGCCATGGTTTGGACGTAGTCAATTTTTTGCGATGTCTGCGGATCTTCGTCGCCGGTGTACGAGTCCTTAAGGCCAAAGGCCTGGCTTGACTGGCGGATCGAGATGATGTCGACATCGGGAGCGATCCCGCTGTATGCGTCGGGGCGCGACGCAGGCGCCGGCGGCGGTGACGGCGGGTTAAGCGCCGGGTCGCGTGGGCGCGGGTTGGTCGGGTTGGCCGGGTTGTCAACGGCCTCTACCTGTCGGCCGCCCGAGTAGCTGGGTATTGTCACCGTGCCGCCGCCCCGGCTGCCTGACGGAGCCTGCTGGCCAGGTGGCGGTGGCGGTGGCGGTGGCAAGCCCGGAGGCGGCGGACCCTCTTCCGGGGGCGGGGCCGGAACAACCGTCACGGTCTGAGGTAGTGGCGACAAGGTCACAGTCTGCGGCGGTGGCGGCTTCTCGGTGGTGGGAATGGTGACAGGTCTGCGCGGTGCCGCGGGCACCGGCGCGCCGGTCGCCGGCGCCGCGCCGATCATCGACGCCACGATGGTCCCGTGGGCGTCGCAATCTGACAGCCCATCGCCCCCCGCCATCACATAGTCGCCACCGGCGATCAGGTGCGGGAACCTGGGGTGCGGAGTCACGCCGGTGTCGATGACGGCTACCTTCTGCCCACCGCCGCGACCGAATTCCCATACTTCGGACATGTTCAGCATGTCCATATACTTTGGCGGCAGCCGAAAGTCAGTGCCGGGCAACACCCCGACCTCGGTGCAGTAGGAGTTCTGTTTCATCGGTGCGGCCGGGCCGGGCGGACCGTCCGGCGGCACCGCGCCTGGATCAATCGTCGGAGGCGAAATCGCATACGCTGGCGGCAAACCAGCAAATGCACCCGAGGTAAGTAACGCTACTGCGACGAGCGCGCGGGGCACGCAACCGCGTCGCGCCCTCTTACTACCGGTACCGGATCGCGGCATAGACATCCATCAACCACAATGCCAGCGGGAAAATAGGCATCAAGCACAAGTATTCGATCCATTCCACAAGCTTGCGGAACAGCGGGCTATAGATCGTGTTGGGTACGACCGCCGCAGCTGTCAGCCCCGCGGCAGGCAGCAGAACCAATATTGCCGCCCCGATCGACACCGCCAACGGCGACGACAACACCAGCGCGTACCGCACCACCACCGCCGCGACGATGAGTACCGCCGTCGCTGCCAACGTGATCGCTTGCCAGCGGTCGACATACGAGCGGCCCCGCAGCAGCAGGAAACCCGAGGTAAACCCTGCTAGCAACAGCGGCAGCCAGCGCTGCCCGGCGTGCGGATTGCTCAACGCGGTGAGTGAAATTACCAGCAACACGCCCAGCCCCAGGAGCAAACCTGACAAATAAGACCGGGCACGCTCGGCTTGCAGCAGCACATCACGCACCGAGGCCGGCCCCTCCAATACTGGCGGGCCTCCGTCGGAGCGCACCACTGTGGTGGGCAGATCGGGTCGCGCTTCAAACACCCACCGGCTGGTGGCCGACGGGAACACCGGTAGCCGAATGCCGGCCAGACGGCGGGACAGCGCTGGTGCGCAGTGGTAGAGCAGCACGCAGGCCAGCACCACGCAGGACAGCAGCGTCACCGCGCTGGTCATCGCGACCATCCGTGCCAGGCTCGCGATCGCCGCCACCACGCAAATAGTGATAATTGCGGTGTAAATACCGAGTTGGCGACCGGTGAACCGCAGGGCCAGCATCACGGCAATCGAGAGCACCCCGAAACCCAACACCGCGTGGGGGGACCCCAGCGGGCCAGGTGGCGCGGCCGCTGCGGCCACAGTTACCGGTGCCATCCCACTCAGTAGCAAGATGTCACCAGCGCGTCGATCCTCGCGGGTAGTGGCCCGCATCAGCATCAGCGTGGACACCGCCAATACCAGCAGCGCAATCACCGCGGCGTAGATGACCGACAACCAAGAATTGTGGTGCCAACGCCACCAGCTCAGCAAAGCTGACGCAGCCACCACCCCGGTCGCTACCATCGACGCGCCGACCTGCACGGCAACGATCGGGTCAATCGCGGCGAACCGCTTGCTGAGATTTGCCGAGACCGCGGTGGAGATGTGCTCGATCACCTGTGATCGACGCTCGGTGTCGGGGATGAACCGAATCCACAGTCGGTCGCCGTCGTAGACATCTTGCTCGGTCAGCGATTGGGTGGGCCGTAACGGCGTGCCGTCAATCAGGCACAGTGCCCACCTGCCGCGCCCGGTCGGCTCAAGTGTGCCTTCGCCAAGCTCGCGCAGCCGACTGTTGACTACTTTCAGCAGTGGGTCGGTCATCACTGACACCGGGGCGTTGGCATCAAGGAGAACGCCGATCTGGGCGCCTTCGCCGGCCATGATGCCAACTACGACCGCACGGGGCGACGAAACACCCTCGATGTCGGTCTGTGGCGCGTCAGCTACCGCGGTCATCGTTCTGCACCCCCTGATGTGGTGAATGTGGTTTCCCGCGCCTCTGGCCGCGCGGGGGCTGCGCACCTGCACGTGCTGAGGCGCCGCGGCTCCCTGGGAGGTGCGGCGCGACCAGTTCCGAACCCATTTGCCTCGCCTTGCGGTTAGTGGTTGGCGTCACACTACTTTTTCAATTTTGCTGCCGATTATAAGGTAGTATGCACGGTTTATTTCTTGACTGCATACGTTAGTCAAACACGTTGTGGCATTTTGTATTTCGCAGTCGACGTCAGACCCTGCTGTGAGTTTTCCAGTCACCGTAAGGCAGCGTGTCCAACACGGTTTTCACACCCACCTGCACTAGTTGCGGGGTGGCCGGGCAGATCGCTAGCCACGCCTCACCCGAACCCGCTGTCCGGGCTTGTTGATAAAGCGCGATACGCCCACCGGAACCGTCCTTTAGCGATAACACCGAGGCGCTGGGCCCCTTGGCATCGTCACGGTACTGTCGCGCATACACCGCAACCTCGGCCGCGGGGTCTGACAGCGCCTGGCCCAGCGCGGCCACCGTGGCGGCGCTGATGCCCATACGCCGGAGATCTCCACCGGAGAACACGTTAAAACCCGAGTCCTGCCACGACTTTGTCGCTTCCAGCATTTCTTCTAGCGGCACGTTGACCGCGTTGATCGCCGCGGGATCCGCGTGGTGAATCGATTCCAGACCATCCATCACTAGAGAGGTGATCGATGCGCTGTCCGCGACGGCGACGTCGTCAACGGTGATGTCGTTGCCAACCCGAACCGCTGACACCCAGTGCGGGCCACGGCGAGCCAACACCACCCGGAACTCGTTGTCGGGGATATCACGCGAACCCGGTGGTTGGTTCTCGTCGTCGACAACTCCGTAGAGCAGCTTTCCCCGCGACAACAAAGCAACGACTTCAAGGTCGGGTGCGGCGAGAACCCGCAGTCGAGCCGCGACATGCTCATTCACCTCGTTATTGACGACGATGCCCTGCTCGCGCATGACCGCCATCCCGGGGTGTTCATTCAGCCAGTCGTTGGAGTCGGTCGATACGAACGGCCTGCACCGCAGCTCCGGCGCGACGTGTCGAATGTCCAGGAGTGCCTGGAGCATCCAGAAGCCATCAACGTTGACAGTGATATCCGTGCGGGTGCTCTGTTGGTCCATCAGTACCTCGGGGGGTCGACGTGGTCGGACATTGCAACACGCGGCAGCACACCGGCGGTGGTGTGCTGCCGCGCTTTGAGGATAGGTGTTACGCCCAGCTGGCGCCGACGGCGCTATCGGTGCTGGCCATGCTGCTACTGGCACCGCCCCAAAAGTCCCCGGCAGCAAGCACATCGCGGATGATGGCCTGATGCTCGGCTTCCAATGATGCGGCCTGTGCCCGGATGGTGGCACCATGGGCGTCGACGTCGCCGAACTGGTAACTGATCATATCGTGTTCTCCTAATGGCTAAAGGGTACGCAGCCGCGGCTTTCTGCGCTAGCTGCCGAGGGCCCGCTGCGAGGCGTCCTCTTGTTGCTCGTAGTTGTTGGCGTCGCGCACCAGGCCGTCGCGCACCCCGTGCAGCATGTTCACGATGTTGCGAAACGCCTGATTCATCTGCCCCATGGTGTCGTACGAGGTTGCCTGCGCGGTCCCGCTCCAGCCGGCACCTGCGATGTTCAGCGACGACGCCCACATCTTGCGGGCCTCGTCTTCGACCGTCTGGGCGTGCATCTCAAAACGGCCCGCCATATCCCGCATCGCGACCGGATCGGTCATAAAACGTGGTGCCATGTTCGCTATCTCCCAATCGCTGAATTAGTTAAGTCGTTGTTGTGATGGACGGCGGCGGCCGGATCGATTACGCGCGGCACAACCGCCGACCCGAATATTTAAGGATGATCCCCCCTTATCTTTATCTTTCAGCCGGCCGCCACCGGACGTCGTACCGCGGTGAAACGCGGGGCGGACCCTGACCACGGTTTCCGAGTTGACGGAGTCCTCGTGGTTCTTCGGGGCGCGATGGCCGCCCGCCCCTTAATTGCCAGCCCGGTCAGCCGGCAGCGGCCGCGTTGGCGGCCTCGGTAGCAGCGTAAGAGACTGAATTGGTATTCAGGTTTGTCACGAGCGACTCGTGAATTTGCGCTGCCAAAGCACTAACCGCCTGGTACATCTGGGCGTGCGCGGCGAACTGAGCCGCCGTTAGCACCGACACCTCATCGGCGGCTGCTGGCACCACACCCGTCGTTGGTGTCGCCGCAGCCGCGTTCTGAGCGCTCATAGCCGTGCCGATAGCCTGGAGGTTTCCGGCGGCGGCGGCCAAAGCCTCGGGCTGTGTAGTCACAAACGGCATGGCTGTTCCTCCTCTAAATATCCCCAGCAACCGCTCTCTGCCGAGAGTAGATGACTGTTTCGCCAGAAGCTGTTTTCAAGGCCACCTGTTCACAACTGTTCATGGGACGACACCACAAATTCACCTTCGGTAACGCCACGGTAACAGCGGCCGCCCCCGTTTGCAGTCGGCTCAAGACGATTAAAACCAAACCTGTGAATAAATTACGGTCTGAGCAATCAAAAGCACGCTGGTCAGGGCATTTCGGGTAGCAACGGTTGTAGCGCTCCAGCAAAAATCGGACCGCTGATTAATGCGCGGCAGGACCGTCCAGCAACGGCCTGAACGGGTGGGTACCGCGCGGTATCCCTAGGAGCGATAAACGCGCAGGCGACTTTGTCAGGCCGGTTATCCGCAGCAATTACTGACGTTGGACTTTGCGCGGTTATCCGGCGAAGGGCGGACGGGCCATGACAGTGGGGCGGAATCCGTATCGGGGGCCAGAGCCGGCCGCCCCGGCACCCATACCGGCCAGCGGCATCCCGCCCAGCAGATTCCCCGCCCCGCCGGACTCCGGGGCGGCGTTGATCGTGCTGATCGGTAACGGAGCAGGCGCGTGTGCCCCCGGTAGTGGTCCGCTCCACACCGACGGAACCGACAGACGCCCGACCGAGGCCGCATTGCCCAGCCCCGCCGATATCGGTCCCCCGCCGCCACCACCGCCAAGCAACCCGCCTAAGCCGCCCAACCCCTTGGCAGCACCCCCGGCCCCGGCCGCCGGCGCCGCCCCACCAATCAACCCCACAGTCTTTGCGGTCTGAACAAAGTTGTTGGCCATACCGACACTGAAGTACGGCAAACCCTCGGTGTTATAGAAGAAGCTTGCATACGGCGTATACGCCGTCAAAAACGCCTCAAGGCTAGACGGGAAAGTGGTGGTACCGAACAGTATCTGCCACAGCGGCGACAGCGGACTCGTCGAGGACCCTAACGAACCCAATTCGGTCTGGATGGGTTGGGTAATGGGCGCCGCGAGACTGCTCAGCGTACTGGTGATCTGGGTCAGTAAGCTGTTCAGCGTTTGCTGGGCTGTGCCAGCCCAGGTGCCGGTGGCCGCGCTCGCCGCGGCCATCTGGACGTCCTGAGCAGCAGGACTAGTGATCTGCGGCGCCGCGGTAAACGGGGTCACCGCCGAGGCCGTCGCCGAGCTGCCGGCATAGCTGTACATCGCCGCGGCATCTTGAGCCCACATCTGACCGTATTGGGCCTCCAGGGCCGCAATCGCCCCGGTGTTTTGCCCCAACACGTTGCTCGACAACAACTGCGCCACCTCAGCACGGTTGGCCGCGATCAGCGGCGGGGGCACCACCGAGGCAAACGCGGCCTCAAAAGCCGCCGCGGCCGCCCTCGCCTGCATGGCCGCCTGCTCAGCCTGCGCCGCCGTGGCATTAATCCACGCCAGATACGGCGTGACCGCCTCAGCCATCGAAGCCGACGCCGGCCCCAACCACTCCTCGCTCGAAAGCGCGGTCACCACCTGCTCATAACCCATAGCCACCGAATTCAACTCAGCAGCCAACGCATTCCAAGCCGACGCTGCAGCCATCATCGGCGCCGAACCCACACCCGAGTACATTCGTCCAGAATTGACCTCAGGCGGCAACGCGCCAAAATCAATCGCCATACCCTGCCCCTTAACCAGCCACGACCACATTGGCTGCCGCAGCAGCCGCCAACACGTCCCGCCGGGTAGTCACAACCGACATGCCATCTCCCTCTTGCTAATCCTCTAGCTCAAAGAGCCCCGGGGACTTGGTTATTCATGACGCTAGTTGGGTCGCTCGTAGCACTGCCGCTGTCGCGACCAACTGTTCATTCCCGAACGACTATTGTTTACCTGCCGGTCCCCCGAGCCTTCCCGCAATCCGGTTGTAGGTGCCGTCTTTTGACAAGTGTCGAACATCCTTTCGGTGGTGTGGTCGCGATCGGGTTCTGGCTGACGGGTTATCACTGGATTCATGGCGTTATCCGGCCGACGGCGGGCGGGTAATCACGTTCTGGCGGAACCCGTATCGGTGGGTAAAGCCCGCGGCAGCGCGCCGCCCACCGCCACCCATCGGCAGTCCCCGTAGCAGACCCCCAGCTCCGTTTGGCGAACTACTGGATACATAGTTGACGGCCGCCGCCTGGGCGGCCGACTGTTCCATCGATCCAGGCGACGCGCTCCACGTAGGAGGCACCGACATTAGTCCAATCCTGTTGGCGGAGGCCAAACTTGCCGACGCCTGCCCACTCCCGCCCAGGCTGAAGCTGGCAAACTGCGGCGTCGAGTACCAAGCCCCGCCCGAGCCTGCCGTCGTCCCGGCGCCAAACGTCAACTGCTGTCCGATCGAGCCGAAAAACTGTGGTATGCCCAGACCGAAATACGAAAGCCCCAGGGTACGAGCGATGGCAGTCCGTTGATTGGCGGGAATCGAGCCCAGCAACTGCACAATCGGATGAGATTTCAACTCACCGGAAAGAGTCGATACCGACGACGAAAGCTGTTGCAGCAGTTGAGGCACCGCCGACGCGCTGATCAGGTCCGAAGTCGCCGACGACGCCGTCTGCCCGCCGGCGCCGGCCGGCGTGGCCGCGGCGTTAGCAACCGCCGCTGACTGTGCAACCAGTCCGGATTGGTCGGCGCTCTTCGCCGGTGCAGTGAACGGGCTCAACTGCGAAGCAGCCGCCGACGAGCCAGCATAGCCATACATCGCGGTGGCGTCCTGAGCCCACATCTCGGCGTATTGTGCTTCGGTGGCCGCCATCGCCGGCGTATTCTGGCCGAAAAAATTGGTCGCAATCAGCGCCATCAACAACATCCGATTTGCTGCGATCACCGGCGGGGGCACCGTCATCACAAACGCCGTCTCATAAGCGGCCGCGGCAGCCCGCGCCTGCACACCGGCCTGCTCAGCCAACCCCGCCACTGCGCTAAGCCACGCTATATATGGCGTCGCCGACGCCACCATCGAGCGCGACGCCGGACCCAGCCACGGCGAGTTCGTCAACTCCGAAACCACCGACCCATAGCCACTCGCCGTCGAACTCAATTCAGCCGCCAACCCGTCCCAGGCCGCAGCAGCGGCCAACATAGGCCCCGAACCCGCACCGGTATACATCCGACCCGAATTAATCTCCGGCGGTAACGCCCCGAAATCCAACACCACCCCTCCTTAACCCCCTTAGCCGACCGCGATCCCGCAGGCGGTCTCGGCTATCCCCGTGCTGATCGGCGCGATCCCCAGCGTTCTCACGAACTCGCACTCAATCGTCACCCGTTGGCCCCTGACGTCAAGCAGCAGCCCGGCTTGTCAAGCAAGCCGCGGATCTTGCGGATACTTATCGTTCGGTGGCCAGGTCCCGACTACGGGCAGCAAATGCAACCGCAAGACGTGCCTTCTTCCTCAAAACCGTTGAGCGCGAACCGTAATCAACTACAGCTGATTCGTACCGAACAGCCGCACACGAGACTCTAAGGGGCAAAACGGGCCTCGGCCGCTGGCGATGCCAAGTATTCATGCAGCACAAACCACTGTTAAGCCGCTGTTAAATTTTCGGATCGGTTCAGCCATGGCTACCTGCATAACGCGTAGCGTCCAGATGGCCCATTGGAAGCCGACTCGATCAGTCTGCTTCGAGAATGAGCGCCATTTCTGGGCAAGCGGCGACGCCATCTCGGATCAACTGTGCGTCCTCCGGCCGTACCTCGTGCTCCTCAAGGGTCGAATAGCCCGAGTCGTCGATCGGGAACAGTTGCGGATCAACGGCGTAGCACTGCGCGTGCCCCACGCACCTGGACTGTTCGAGACGAACCTTCACGGGTTTCCTCCCTCGCGCACATCGGACAGACGTCAGATCCGGCCATATTGGTCAATACGTAGATTAGCTGTTCGGCAAGCCTTGCGGCGGCGGCTCGCTTATTGGCAGTGTCATCACGGCATGGCTGCGTCGGCGACCGCGAAGCAAAGAACGGACAAACGAAAGACATGAGCACCTTCGGCGAAGGCCAGCGGGGCACATTTCACCTACCGCGGCTTGAATTTTCGACATTACCGATGACCACCGACAGAGGTGCGGGATGGAAGACACTGCGCGACGCAGGGCCGGTGGTTTTCATGAACGGCTGGTACTACCTCACGCGTCGCGAAGACGTACTCTCCGCACTACGCGATACGAAAGCTTTCTCCTCGAGGGAGGCGCTGCAACCCCCCGGAAATCCACTGCCGGTGCTTCCGTTGGCATTCGACCCGCCGGAGCACACAAGGTACCGAAAGATCTTGCAGCCCTATTTCAGCCCGGCCGCCTTAAATAAGGCGCTGCCAACATTGCGCGGCCACACTGTCGCCATGATCGATGCCATCGCCAGCCTGGGCGAGTGTGAGGCGATGGCCGATTTCGCGAAGCTGTTCCCCTTTCAGCTGTTCCTTGTTCTTTATGGACTATCGGTGCAGGATCGTGACCGCCTGATTGCCCTGAAAGACGCCGTCATCGGCATGTCGGACAAGCCGTTCCCCTCCGAAGCTGACATTGCTGCGCAGCGGGAACTGCTCGAGTATTTCGTGGACGCAATTGCCGAACGCAAGCGGAATCCGAGGCCGGATGTGTTGTCGCAGGTTCTCATCGGCGAAGACCCGCTCAGCGAGATCGAGGTGTTGGGCTTGAGTCACCTGTTAATACTGGCTGGGCTGGATACTGTGACGGCGGCCGTGGGTTTCTGCCTGCTCGAACTCGCGCATAGACCACAGCTGCGCACGATGCTTCGTGACAAACCCAAGCAGATCAGGGCCTTTATCGAAGAGATCGTCCGACTCGAGCCGTCGGCACCGGTGGCTCCTCGCATCACCACCGAGTTCGTCAACGTCGGTGGAATGACGCTGCCCCCAGGCTCACCAGTGCGGTTGTGCCTGGCCGCGATCAACCGCGACGGCACCGACGAAATATCTACCGACGAGTTGGTTATGGACGGAAAGGTGCACCGGCACTGGGGGTTTGGCGGTGGGCCACACCGATGCCTGGGGTCACATTTAGCACGTCTGGAACTCGCCCTCGTTATCGATGAATGGCTGAAGAAAATACCCGAGTTCGAACTGGCTCCGGGTTACCTGCCCGAAATTCAATTCCCGTCGAAGTCCTTCGCGCTCAAGGCATTGCCGCTGCGCTGGAGCTAGTCAAGTGCCAGTAATGCAGGCGCTATCGCTGCACCTCACTCGCCGCCACCTGCACGAACACACCGGTGTCTTCGGCCATCAACAGGCCTCGGCCGCGGGGCAACGGACCGCCCTTCATCTTGCCGCGGATGAAGCCCTCATCGGGATCGGCGTCCATCACCAACAATGGCGCGTTCGCCTGATGCAGGGCCCGCAACATCGGGTCGCTGCCCGCCGAAGACCAGCCTCCGAACGTGCGGGTGACAATGACATGCAAGCCGACATCGCTGGCCCGGGTCACCCACGGAACAACCTTGTGCAGCGGTGAATCGAAACCTGGCGGCAGTTGCTGGATGTCATCGACGATCAAGAAGATCTCCGGGCCGCTCCACCACGACTGCGACAATAACTCTTCCGCGGACAGGCCAGGCGGCGGCTCACGGCCGGCCAACAGCGCCGCCAAGTCACCCACCATGGCGGATACGCCGTCGAGGTTGTAGGCGAACTTCTCCATATAGTCGGAGCCCAGCGCCGTCAGCAGCTGACGACGCGGGTCGATCAGCCATACCTGCGCAGAGCGTTCCGAGGTCGGCGGTGCGTTGGTACCGCCCGGTGCGTAGAGCCGGCCGATTTCGGACATGATGGTAGCCAGGGCTGTGGTCCGCCCACATTCGCGTCGACCCGTAATCATCAAATGCGCGTTCTCGGCGAAGTTCAGGTAGACCGGCTGCAAGTCCAATTCCGATATCGCCCAGGCGATTCCGCCTACGCCAACCCCTTGACGGGTGTCCCGGGCCGCCAGCTCTCGCACTTGTTCCACGCCGAACCGGGCCGGCAACCGGCGCACCGGTGGGGCCTGGGTGCTCGTCAGCCGGCTGACCGCTGCGACCACGCTGTCGGACTCGAAGACGTTATCTGGGGTGTTGGCCAACGCTGGCCGGGCGACCAACGTGTGCAACCCCGCCTGCGGATCGCTGTCGAGTCGGACGTAGTTGACCGCGACCATGCCGCGTCCCGGCTTGACCGGAACGTCCTTGGCAAACCGGGAACGCACCAACTTGGCGTCTTCCACGGCGGCCAAGCGCAACTCGACTCGGGAACCGAAGCCGCTACGCACCGGCGGCCGCAGCTCTGATTCGCGATCGGCGGTGACGATCACGTGCACGCCGAACGAGGGGCCCTGGTTGATGATCAGGTTCACCTGCTCGATCAGTACCTCGTTTTCTTCGGCCAGCGCCCGGTAGTTGTCGATCACCAGGTAGACGTCGCCGAACCCATCATTGGGCACCGGGCCCGGCTCACCGCCGAACTTGCGGCGCCGGAACACCTCCATCGAGGCGATCCCGTGTTCGAGGAAGCTACGTTTGCGATCGCGAACCAGCGCCAGCAGTTCGGCCACGGTACGGCGCACACCGTACGGATCCGTAGGACCGGCTACCTCGCCGACGTGGGGCAAGTGCGCCACCGTGGTCAACGCGGTGCTGCTGTAGCCCAGGCAGTAGAACTGAACCTGCTCGGGGGTATGGGTAAGTGCGGCCGAGCAGATGAGTGTCTGCAGCGCCGTGGTTTTGCCCGAACCGCCGGCCCCGAGAATCAGCACGTTGGAGCCGGGTCCGGAGGTGTCAACCGTCCACGGCGGCTGGTCATGCTTGAACGGCCGGTCAATGATCCCGAGGGGGAACACAAGATTCCTGGCCGAGCCGTAGTCCTTGTGCCAGGGATGACCCAAAAACCGGTTGACCAAGTCGTCGATGGCGACGGGCTGGGTCAGCGGAGGTTGCCACAACCGGTAGGGCTCAAAGTCGATCTTGCGAAGCTGATCGATGATCACCGTACCGATTTTCGGTGTCCTGACCCCTCCTTCGGCCTCTCCCTCAGTGACCTCCTCGTCGACCACCTCGCCGTTGGCAAAGACCGCCTCCGCATCGACCTCGGGGCCTCCTACACTCACCTCGAGCGGCGTGAACGAGTTGGTAAACAATTGTGGTCGAACATAGTCGATGTTGTGCACCAACACTGGTTGTTCCTCGCCGTCGATGGTGACGCCGCGGAAGTAGTCCCGCCACAGGAACTCGGCCTGAAACCGGATGATGTCCTCGAGGCTCTTACGGAAATACCCCAGACCCGCCTGAGCCGGCAGGTTCACCGCGTTCGGCACGCCGGCCGCCTGCGCCGCGCCGGCGGTACGTGCTTTGAGCACCAAGCGATAGCCCATGTTCTCCATGAGCTTTTCAGCTCGGCTCTCAATGGTCTGCGACGCCATCATCAAGTGAATCCAGTAGGCGCGGCCTTGCCGGCCGATCGAGTCGAGCACGTCGACCGCCGTCGGCATGATACGAAACCATTCGTAGAACTCGTCGATGACCACCACGAGCATCGGTAGCGCCGGCATGTCCTGGCCGCGCGCCCGCATCCTGGCTCGCACCGAGTTGTATTCCTTGGCGTCGTCTACACCGGCGTTGTCGCAGACCGCTTTGCGGCGGGCGATTTCGCCCCACAACGCGTCCAAGAAGCGCTCCATAAGCACTTGGTCTTCTTCAAGGTCAGTGATGATCCGGGACACGTGCGGCACGCCGGCGAACGGCTTGACCGCCGACCCGCCCTTGAGGTCGGCCAACACGAACTGCAACTCCTCCGGCGGATGAGCGAGCATCAACGATTCGATCACGGTTCGCACTAGCGTCGATTTGCCCGAACCAGTTGTCCCCGACATCACCCCGTGTGGGCCATCGCCGCCTTCATCGAGCGATTTCATGTCCAAAAACAACAGCTCACCGTTGTCGGATCGATTGCCGAACGGTACCCGCAACCGCGACCTGCCCAGCGTATCGGTGCGGCTGTTCCACAACGCGCCAAAGTCGATCGTGGCTGGATCGTCAATTCCGTAGTAGGACAAGATGTCTCGAGCACCGATGTGGGCAACTCGCTGGCCGATCTCTTCGTAGGCTTCGGCCAGCCGCCAGCGCGCCAGCTTCTGCGCGAACTCTTCTGCTTCGGCGATGCTGAGGTGGTCGGTGAGGGCGAAAAACCAGGGCTTGTCGTCGATCACCATCCAGGTATCACGGTCGCGGGGCAGCGCGTCGATCACACCTTTTTCGTCGAACCGCAACGTGCGCTCCGGAACTGCTGTCCACATCGACGAGCCGGTCAAGTCGAAGAACGTCACCCCGTCGACACCTTCGGCGCTGATCACGTACTCCCACTGCGGATCGGCGACGTCCGCGACAATCAGGTGGTGAGGTGTCGGGGTCTGTGCCGATGAACTGGCGTGCCGAGGCGTAAATGACCCGCGGCCGGCGAACAATTCGGCTTGCTCCGCGGCGAATTCCCGCACCGAGCTGTACACCATCCGCGCGTTGCCTGCTGCGTCGTGACGCCGGGGATCACCGAAATGCGGCAGCCACTTCACCCAGTCCCACTGCTCCAAATCGGAACTGACAACCACCATCTGCACGTGGTCGGGCCCGTGCGAGAACGCCAGCTGGCAGATGATGGACCGCATCAATCCCAGCGTCTGCTCGCGGTCCCCCAAGAGCGCATACCAGGGTTCCACGAGCAGCGAAACCATTTTTGGCAGGTTGTAGACGACGCTTTGATAGCGTCCGAACTCCTGCAGCGCCTTCCCCGTCACCGGCTCCAGCTCGATGTCGGTCGGCATATTCTGCGGTTCGCCCCAGGTCACCTCGGGACGCGTCATACCCACGCCGACTCGGACGACGCAGAAGTTGAGGTCCTTGCCGTCAGGCTTGCGTTCCCACATTCGGGACGATCCCACGGCAGCGGCCAACGTGGTGGGCGCCGGGTGGTACCACCGGTAGTTGGCGTCCATGCTGTCAGCCGACTCATTCGCGGTGTCCCGCAGCATGTCCAGCATCAACATGAACTGGGCGCGCATCGCGTCCAGCTTCGGCCGGCTCATTTGCTGCTGACCGCCCATTCGGCCGCTGAACATCATCATCCCGACGCCGCCGATCATGAACAGCGGAAAAATCGAGCCGGCGCCCCCGAATACCCGTGAACCGCTGGCGAAGGTCATGGCGACCATGCCGCCCACCAGGCCGATCACTACGACGCCGACCACGATCATCCACCAGGGCTTGCCCTCTGGTGGCGGAATGCTTAACGGTGTTGGCAGGACGATGTTTTCCGGTTTGATAACCGGAGCCTTTTCCGGCGTCGGTCGCGCAAAGCCACGTTTCACTTCGGTACCACCAACTCTGCAGGGGTCATGTCCATCGGTAGCGTGTCGTGCTCCACCAATGCATCCGCTCGGGACAGCGTCGGGCCTTGCGGCAGTAGCCGCAACGCCACCCAGGGCGCCAGGCTGGGCGTCCCTTTCAAACCCAATGCCTCGCGCGCGTCCTTGGTGTCGTCTACCCCAAACCGAGCTCCCGCCCGGGTGACCCACCACAGCGATTCCGTTGTTTGAGCCGCCGGATTGTTGCCGGTGACCGCAACGAAGTTCGCATAGTTAGGACCGAAGTAGACTTGGTCGGCTTCGCGTCCGGTCGTGTCCGCCTTCACCAACGACACCACTTTATTCACGTCGGCTGAGCTGATCGGAATGGTCGGCCCGGTTATCACCTGGACACGTGACCGGCTCTCACCGGCGGTCCGTTCCCACCACCAGCAGGTCGACGGATTCTCTCGGAGGTCGACCACCTGCAGCGGGGTGTCTGGGTAGGCAGACAGATCTAGCTTGTTGACCACCGGCATCTTTGCCAACGCATAGGGCTCGACGGTGATCGGTTTGGCGTTTCCCGGGTTACCGGCGTTCTGCATGATCTGGGCCACCAGCGGGGGGAGCGTCTCCACGCCGTCAGCCAACACCAGCGAATACTGTTGCGGACCACTGATCTGTGGCGTGACGATCACCGTGCCCACCGGGCCCGGGGCGCCCGGAAATGAGGCCGGATTGCCCTGGTTTGGCACGTCCGGCACTACCAACTCGGGCCCCACCGGCAAAGCGTCGAACAACGCCCGGCTCATCGGACGCGCTTGACTGACTTGCTCTGGCGTCAAGCCCAGTGGCAACAGCACCGACCGGTTCATGGCGTCGATGCGGGACCGGCGTCCCTGCCGGATGACCCATGCATCCCCGCCGTAGTTCAGCACGACCGCGTCCGAGCCGTTCAACACCCGCCGGTGGCCGGACAGGTCTGGGGATCCGTCGATCACTGTGACCGTCACCCCTGACGGCGACCCAACCCCGGTCGAGGTGGCCACGGTGTCGCACACCAGCCATGACGATGTCTGCGGAGTTTGGGGCGAGAACTCCGACGGTGCGCCGGGGATGCCCACCAGCGGTCCGTGTGGCAGCGTGGCGATCTGGCTGGACCGAACCAGGTGCGGGTTGTCCGGTCGCCCGGTGATCAGCCGCGCGGACGCCAGATTCAAGGCGGGGTACAACCTGTCCCCCACCCGGACGTACAGGGCGCCGGAGTCACGGTCCGCGATGATCGGCGACTCATTCAGCTGGCCGGATGGGCTGATAAATGACCACAGCAGCGCTCCCAGGCAGCCCACCAATGCCGCGGAAACCGATGCCACCACCGCCAGCGTCTGGCGGCGACCTGGTTCGACCTCCATGCGGACGCGCCAGCGCGTCAACGCCATTGCGGTTCGTCGGGCCAGGAACTGATAACCCGTCACCTGGGTCCGTGTCGACAGGCCGAGGCCGTACCCCGACCCCCGCTGCCCGCGGCTCTCTTCGGCCACGTTAGATCACCTTCCGGTCTAAGAAAACGCCTGCATATTGACCTGGATTTAGGGCAATGCGCTGCTCATATCGATAACCGTAAATCACCCGCATTTACTTGGCCATGGTGCGGTATACCCGCCCATCTCGGCGTCGGACTACATCCTTGAATCCAGCGTTCTTGAGTCCGATCAGCCGGTCGGTCGACGGGATCGCGCCATCAGTCGCGTGGACGGTTGCCACCGCGACCACTGAACTGCCACGTTTCATGTCCCCCATTGGAGATTTTCGCGCCTGCACAGCATGGTAGCCGTGGATGGCTAGCTCGTCCTGCTAAGCGTCCACTCCGGCCTGCGCCTCGCTGACCTGCGCAATAGTCACTCGACAAACCTTCCCAGGGGACCATTGAGCGGGCCGCGTCGTCACGGGGCGCGTCCGGGACGCAAGATTGGCGGCATGGCTGAGCTCGCGCCCTCGCTCGTCGAACTTGCCAGGCGGTTTGGCATCGCGACCGGGTATGCGGACTGGACCGGCGGTCAGGTGCACGTCGCTGAGACGACGCTGGTCGCTGCGCTTGCCGCCCTCGGTGTGGCAGCCGGTACCGAGCAAGACCGCAACACCGCCCTGACCGTGCATCGTAGGTCCTACTGGGCACGTCAGATGCCGGCCACAATCGTCGCCCGCGCCGGTGCCCAGGCACGATTCTGGGTGCATGTGAGCCACGGCGCTCCCGCCGAAGTGTGGTTACAGCTCGAGGACGGCACGAAACGGGGCGGGCTGCAGCAGGTCGACAACTTCACTCCGCCTTTCGATCTGGACGGACGCTGGATCGGCGAGGCCAGCTTCGTGACGCCCACCGATCTGCCGCTGGGCTACCACCGCGTGCAGCTACGGTCCGGCGACTCCCAGACCAGCACAGCGCTCATCGTGACACCGGATTGGGTCGGTCTGCCGGAGCAGCTCGGCACCCGCCGGGCGTGGGGCCTCGCCGCGCAGCTGTATAGCGTGCGGTCGAGGCAGTCGTGGGGTATTGGTGATCTCACCGATCTGACAGACCTCGCAGTCTGGTCGGCTTCCCGGCACGGCGCTGACTATGTACTGATCAATCCCTTGCACGCGGCCACCCCGACGATTCCCATGGAGCCGTCGCCGTATCTGCCGACTTCGCGACGCTTCTTTAATCCGCTATATATTCGCGTCGAAGCAATCCCGGAATTCTCCGACCTGAAGACGCGTGGCCGGGTACGGGAGCTGCGGACCGAGGTCCAGCAACGCGCCGGCCAACTCGACACCATCGACCGTGACAGCGCCTGGGTGGCCAAGCGGGCGGCGCTCCTGCTGCTGCATCGAGTACCGCGATCAGCAGGCCGCCAGATGGCTTACGCCGCCTTCTGCCAACGTGAAGGACGCGCGCTCGACGACTTCGCCACCTGGTGCGCGTTGGCCGAACGTTACGGCGGCGACTGGCACTGCTGGCCGAGTTTTCTGCAGCATCCGGCCGGCGTCGGTGTCGCTCGTTTCGTCGAAAAACATTCGGATGCCGTCGATTTCCACCGCTGGCTGCAATGGCAGCTCGACGAGCAGCTCGCGGCGGCACAGTCACATGCGGTGCGAGCCGGAATGTCGTTGGGCATCATGCACGACCTGGCTGTCGGCGTGCACCCGAATGGGGCCGACGCGTGGGCGTTACAGGATGTGCTGGCGCGGGGCGTAACCGCGGGCGCGCCGCCAGATGAATTCAATCAACTCGGCCAAAACTGGTCGCAGCCACCATGGCGGCCGGATCGGTTAAATGAGCTGGAGTATCGACCGTTCCGTGCGGTGATCCAGGCTGTGCTACGCCATGCCGGTGGGGTACGGATCGACCACATCATCGGGTTGTTCCGGCTGTGGTGGATCCCGGAGGGGGCACCGCCAAACCAAGGTACCTACGTGCGCTACGACCATGAAGCGATGGTCGGCATCGTCGCCTTGGAAGCGCACCGGGCCGGGGCGCTCGTCGTCGGGGAGGACCTCGGCACGGTCGAACCGTGGGTGCGTGACTACCTACTACTACGGGGTCTGTTGGGCACTTCGATCCTCTGGTTTGAGCTGGATCGAGACGGAACTGGCGGTCCATTGCCGGCTGAGCGTTGGCGCGAGTACTGCTTGTCGTCGGTCACCACCCACGATCTGCCGCCGACCGCCGGCTACTTGGCTGGCGACCATGTGCGGCTACGGGAGTCACTGGGACTGTTGACCCGACCGGGCGAAGATGAAGTCGAGTCCGACCGCGCCGACCTGGAAGCCTGGATGCGTGAGCTGCGCCGGGTCGGGCTGCTGGGAGATCAGGACGACGACCCGGAACAGCTTGTGCTGGCCCTCTATCGGTATCTGGGCCGAACGCCCTCGCGGCTGTTAGGGGTGGCACTGACCGACGCAGTCGGTGACCGCCGGACCCAGAATCAGCCAGGCACTACCGACGAATACCCCAACTGGAGGATTCCGCTGACCGGCCCCGACGGCCAGCCGCTGCTGCTTGAAGACGTCTTCACCGATCGCAGGGCGGCGGCCTTGGCCGAGGCTGTGCGCGCTCAGATCTCGGCTGCGCCTAGCTGCTAACTTCGGGTGCCATGACTGTCCGCGTGAAGGTCGGGGTCGTCGCACCAGTCGCTGACGGTGTCACCGCGAGCCCAGACTGGATGGTCAGCTTTGCCAGCCATCTTGAGCTGTGCGGGTTCGAATCGATCATCGTCGTCGAGCACACCGTCTTGGCCACCCGCTACGACAGCGTCTATCCCTATGACAGTTCCGGACGAGTTGGTCTGGCAGCCGACTGCCCCATCCCTGACCCGCTTGATCTGCTGGCGTTTTTAGCCGGCCAGACGAACCAGCTGGGATTGGCCACTGGAGTGTTGGTACTGCCCAACCATCATCCCGTCGTGCTCGCCAAACGCGCCGCCACGGTTGATGCGCTCTCCGGCGGCCGACTCCGGCTATGCGTGGGTATGGGTTGGCTCAAGGAAGAGCTCAAGGCCTGTGGCGCCGAGTTTGACAGTCGGGGCCGGCGAGCCGACGAGCAGTTGGCCGTCTTGCGGGCACTGTGGGCCGACCAGCCCCACGGGGCGTCGTATCACGGCGAGTTCTTTAACTTCGAGAATGCCATGTGCTACCCGAAACCAGTTGCTGGCGAACATCTTCCGGTTCATATCGGTGGACACACCCGGGCGGCCGCGCGCCGAGCTGGCCGGTTGGGTGACGGCTTCCAACCGCTCGGCGTCACCGGTCCGCGGCTCGCGTCACTGATCGGGTGGATGCGCGAGGAAGCATCGGTTGCGGGCCGCGACCCGGCGCAGCTTGAGGTGTCGCTGGGCCACCTGGTCACCAAGATCGATGCCGAGCGCGCCGGCGCCCTGATTGATCAGGGCGCCGACCGGATCGTGTTGGCGATGCCGCCGACCACCGATATTGAACAGGCCAAAGACGTCCTGTCGGCCTGCGCGCAGCGGCTGTCGTTGGCCTCAGCGGAGCCTCGTGAACCGGCCTGACACTCACATACCGAACCGGGCGGCCCTCAGCGATTTGGTGCACCGGTACGCCGCCACCGTTGACGATCGTCAATCCGACGCTGCAGCAAAGCTTTTCACTGTCACCGCCGAGCTGGCGGATCAGTCGCCGGGCCTTAACGATCAACGCCATCGAGTTCACAGCCGCCACCAAAGACCGTGTTTGCAGAAGACAGTGGCTCTGCGGTCTTGGCCAGCAGCGTTTTCTCGGGCGCTGAACAGTAATTTCCGCTAGCGGATGGGTTTGCTTGAGATCCAGCGGGAAGCGGGTATTTTCGGCCGCGTGAGTAACATCGATGTTAATCGCACGGGTGCCGTCCAGCAGCCAACGGACGCTGGACGGTCAACGCCCAAGGACGCCACCACGCCCCTGGCCGGTGGTACGCCGCTGGCGTCTGATCCCAACTACCGCGACGAGGTCCATACCGCCGCAGACATCGTCGATGTCGAGACCTACGGTGGCGGATTTGATCTCACCAGGCGGGCAACCGCGCCGCGGCTGCGGGTCGGCCGTGACAAGTGGTTCAACCTGATGTGGCTGATTCCGCTCGGTTTCGCGCTGCTGGTGGCCGCGGTGGCGATCGGCAAGGGCCTGCACAACATGCCGGCGGTGCAGTCGTTCATCCAGCGGTACCCCGGGACGGACACCCATGTCGGCGTCAGCCCGGGCCTGCCCGCATGGATCGGCTGGACCCACTTTTTCAACCTCTTCCTGATGATGTTCATCATCAGGACGGGGATGCAGATTCTGTGTGACCACCCCAGGCTGTATTTCAGTCGCAACGCCACCCCCGGCAAGGACGAGTGGCTGCGAGTGGGCCCGCCGGTGCCCGACGACGAGTTGTGGACGGCCAACGCCGATACCGTTGCCTTACCGCCGCAATTCGGGCTGCCCGGGTTCCGACACTCCATCGGGTTGGCGCGCTGGTGGCACCTTGGAATCGATGTTTTATGGCTGCTCAACGGGGCGGTGTTTTACGTGTTGTTGTTCGCCACCGGGCAGTGGCGGCACATCGTGCCGACGAGCTGGAATGTCTTCCCCGATGCGGCGTCGGTGGCAATTCAGTACCTGTCGCTGGACTGGCCGACAGACAACGGTTGGGTCGCCTACAACGGCATGCAGTTGCTGGCCTACTTCACCACGGTCTTCATTGCCGCCCCGGCGGCAATGATCACCGGACTCGGGATGTCGCCGGCACTGTCGCAGCGAGTCCACTGGCTGAGCAAGCGGTTGAGCATTCAGCACGCGCGGTCGCTGCACTTCCTGGTGCTGGTGTACTTCTTGTTCTTCATCCTGGTGCACGTCACGCTGGTCTTCGCAACCAGCGCGCTGCGAAACCTCAACCACATGTTCGCGGCCCGCGACGATAACAGCTGGATGGGTTTCTGGATTTTCGCTGCGGCGATGGTGGTGACAGCGATCGCCTGGGTTTGGGCCACCCCGTTCAACATTCGCCATCCCCGTGTGGTTCAGCGAGTCGGATATGCGCTCGTCGGCCCGTTCCAGCGGGCGCTGGAACAGCTCGACCCTAAGCCCGGTGCCTTCACCGAAAAAGACATCTCGCCGCACCACTGGCGCAATGGGCGCCTACCTGAGACCGTCGAGTACAAAGAGTTGGAGCAAAACGACTTTCGTGATTGGCGGCTGAAAGTCTACGGTCTCGTCGAGCGCCCGACTGAGTTCTCGCTCGACGAGTTGAAGGCGCTGCCCTACCACGATCAGATCAGCCAGCACTTCTGCATCCAAGCTTGGTCGGGTGTCGCCAAATGGGGTGGTGTGCAGATGAAGACGATCATGGACATCGTCAAACCGTTGCCCGAGGCGAAGTGGGTGGTGTTCTACTCGATGGGCCTTGGCGCGACCGGGGGCATTTACTACAACGCGCACCACATCGGTCAAATGGGCCACCATATGACGATGCTGGCCTACAACATGAACGACCAGCCGCTCCCCTACATGCACGGCAAGCCGCTGCGGCTACGTAATGAGTTGCAGCACGGCTTCAAATTAGTGAAGTGGATCAAAGGGATCGAGTTCGTCGCCGACTACTCCGATATCGGTAGCGGTTACGGCGGCTATAGCGAAGACCACAAGTATTTCGGACGGCACCAAACTCTCTAGCGACCAACAAGTATCCATGCGACACTGCGCTTTTCGGTAGCGAAGCAGCCCTTGGTGCACTTGGCTCCTAGGGGCCGGCCCAGGTGGCGTCCAACTGGTGGGCTACATCGATAACTTGTGCGGCTTGGGATTGAGGTGAGTCGATTTCGGCTGCGACGTACTGAGCGATGAATCGCCGGATCTCACCGTCAACGCCCGCGAGAATGCGCAACACTTCGCCGCGGATGGACTTAGACGACACGTTGACAGTGATATCGGACGGCCGCGGCTTCGCGACGTCGACGATGAGCAGCAGCGGGTTGGCGGCGCGTGCGGTTGCCCGCAATGCGATGTCACCGGCAACGACAAACCGCTGCTTATCGAGCCGAAGGTCGACGAGTAGATCGATCGAAAGCGGAATGTGAATGACGAACGTGATGCTGTCGCCGAGGCGCCGCGTGACCCGAGGTTCTTTGATCTTGACATTGGCGCTGACCTTGGCGATTTTGCCAGGCCCCTGAGCAATCGGCTCCATCGCGAACTCGCTGCCCGCGATATCGGCGAATGCGGCGGCAACCCGGTCCGGTGTGACAGCGACCTCGAAGAATTTACGGCCGAACTCTTCGTAGGTGAGATAGTCGTAATTTTGCATAGGCTCCTACCGTACGTCACCTGCCAAAACGACCGTTGATCTGCTCGCATCGCAGAAAATCGCGGTATCAGGGCCCCAGCACGCGCCGGGTGTAGTCGTTAAGAAAGACGCGGTCGGGATCGAGGCGGTCGCGGACGGCGGCGAAACGATCCCATCGGGGATACCGCTCGCGAAGCGTACCGGCGCTCTGATAGTGGCGCTTGCCCCAATGTGGGCGGCCGGCATACTCATCCATGATTGCCTCGACGGCACGAAAGTAGGTCTCGAATTCCATCCCGGTGTACTGATGGACGGCGATGTAGCAGCTGTCACGCCCATGCGCAGTAGATAGGAAGGCGTCATCGGACGCCGCGAAGCGCACCTCGAGCGGGAACATGATCGGCAAGTTGCGACGGCGCACGAGGTCGATGACCCGCTGGATCGCGACACGTGCGTGCTCGCGAGGGATCGCATACTCCATCTCGGTGAACTTGACCTTGCGCTCGGTCGCGTACACCTTGTAGGCGCGGTCGGAGACCGTGGAATTCGAGATCACCTTCGTCATCAAGCGATTGAGGGTCGGTGCGGCAGGTGGAAACCGTCGGCCGGTCCGGCAAATCACGCCGAATCCCCCGTTTTCCACCTGCTCGTGAAGCCTGCGCTTCCACCTCGGCGTCGGCGTAGGTTCCTCGTCGCTGCGGCGGGTGGTGCGCGTCAAAGCCGTATCCGCGTAAGGAAATACGAAGAACTCGAAGTGGTCGTTGCCGTCGACATAGTCGTCGAGGTTTTCCAGGGTCTCAGTCAGTGCACGTCGTTCGTCGCGGCGATTTAGCGTGTACAGCGGCACCGTTTGGATCGTGACCTGCGAGATCACCCCTAGCGCACCCAGCGACACCCGCGCCGCCAGGTAGGCGTCATCGTTGCAGTCTTCCGTCAAAGTCAGCACGTCACCGGTTGCGGTGACGAGCCGCATCGCTACGATCCGCGCCGACAGGTTCGGAAAGCGCGCACCGGTCCCATGCGTCGCGGTGGCGGTGGCGCCGGTGATCGACTGCGCGTCGATATCACCCTGGTTCTCCAACCCGAGTCCGCGCTCGGCCAGCTGCGGGCCGAGGGCATGTAACTTCGCGCCACCCTCGATCGTCACCAAACCGGTTGCGGGATCTGCGCTTATGACCCGCTGGAGGCCGGTCATGTCGATCATCACTCCGTCGGTACACGCGCAGTCGGTGAACGAATGCCCGGTGCCCACCGCCCGTACTGGTTCGCCACGCTGCGCTGCCCGCGTGACCGCCTCAACCAGTTCTGCCTCCGAGGTGGGCCGGACGATCGCCGACGGTGCGCAGAATTGTTCACCAGCCCAGTTGCCCCACTTGATGCTCACCGCGTCAACTCCCGCACCACCGCTTCAGCGACAGTGACCGCGTGCATTACCGTCTCGTAGACCAGGTTCTCGGGTGTGTCGGACATCTGGTGATAGTTCGAGAGTGCCTTATGGCGGTCGATGGACGAGAAGCACGCGGTCGGATAGCCCGCGCGACTCATCAGCACGGCGTCGGTACTGTTGCGCGCCCGCATGCCTCGACGTAGCGGCGCGTCGGCATGCTCGGCGGCCCGTACCACCTGATCGCGAAATGGTCGGTGGTAGTAGTCCTCCATAATCGTGGTGCCCTCGCCCTCGAGCATGATCAGCTCGGGCGAGCCGATCGTGTCGAAATTCAGAAAGTATGTTTGGTCGCGGTCGAGCTCGGATTTGTGACGCGCCATGAAGCCGTAGATACCGCCCTGCAGCTGTTCCTCGGCGCCAAGAGAAACCAGCAGCACCCGCACACCCTGCACCGGCCGATTACGCAGCCGCTCGGCCAACGCGACGAGCAGGGCGACGGCAGAGAGGTTATCGTTGGCCCCCGGAACGATCGGGCTGCGAGCGATGTCGGCGAACAACGCGGTTGCGATCGCGCTCATTACGGCGCCGGTAACCATCATTTTGCGACTGCCGCGCAGCGTGCCGACGCCGGCGATTACGGGTGCAAAAATCGCTGGCCACCAGTTCGGCAGCGAAGTGTCGATGCGCTCAACGATCCCGGGAAATCGATCCACTATTGCCTCGTGAAAGCCGGCCTCAAAGAACTTGCCGCTATGCGCGGCATCGTGATGAGCACACACCACAACCGTCTGCTTGCCGGCGAGATCGCCGGCCTCGGCCACTACGTTCCACGTCGTCCGGGGCTTCTGCACTGTCCTGCGTACCACCCGCGCACCGTTCGAACAGTCGTCGGCGATCGCCAGTCCCGCACTCAGCCCCGCCACGGCGGCTGGGCCCCGCAAGCGGCGGCTAACCAAGCCCGCGACGCCGGCCACAACCCCGACCGCGGTCAGCTTTGCGTGCAGCCGCGGGTAGCCGTCGTAGAACTGCTCCTCTTCGACGCGGGCATTGTGCGCGCCCGCAGCACCCAAGCGCTCAACGATCCATCTGGCCGCCTGCTGCTCGCCCGGCTGACCGGCGGCACGTTCGATCGGCGCGAGCGCCTCGACGACCTCGCGCATCGTGTCCAGCTCAGTCGGCAACGCGGTGATTGCGGTCATGGCAGCTCCTTTTGTGTGCCTTGGATTGTGCTCGCAAAGTTCCACAAGTTCCGCATCACAGAAATGTGCGGCCCTCACCGCGGTACGTCGGCACGGTGTCAACGATCTGCGCGCCCCGGACCAAATGCAGACGATCGAACCGCTCACACATCTCGCCGGCCTTCGTGTGGCGGAAATAGACCTTGTCACCAACCTTTAGCCGACGGGCCGCGTCGCCGTGCAACGGCGTTTGAACCTCGCCGGTGCCCTCCATCGGGTCGAGTCGCAGCCCCGCCGGCAGGTACGGCGTCGGCATACGGTCCTTCGCACCGACTCCGCTAGCCAGGTAGCCGCCTCCAAGCGCGGTGACGGTCTTCGCGCCGGGCCGGCGCGACACGGGTAGGGCGAACATTGCCGCCGGCTGCAAGGAAAAGGTGGAGTACGAGTCGAACAGCGTCGGCGCGTAGAACCCCGAGCCAGCGGTCGCCTCGGTGATTGCCGGCTCCTGGGCGACGAGTTGGAGGTCGCCAGTGCCGCCGGCGTTGACGATCTTGAGGTCGGCGACCTCGCGTACGAGCTCAACAGTGCGTGCACGACGTTCACGCAGCTCCGCGATCGACTGGCGCTGCATGCACCTGACGACGGCGTTTTGGATGCGCTTGCCGGCCACCTTGTCGCCGAAGCCCGCGATGTGGCCCTCGTAGGACATCAGCGCCACCAGCTTGAGCGTCGGCCGTCGCGCGATCTCCACCGCCAGCGCGCGCACCTGCTCCGGTGTGTGCAGTGGCGAACGCTTCGGGCCGATCTTCACGCACCCCTTGGCGCGCCAATACCCAGCATCAAGGTCCAGACACAGTCGCACTGGGTTACCGGTCGCATTCTCGATCACGTCGAGGTGCTCAACGCTGTCGACCATCACGATTGGCGCCCTGTCTGGGTCGTCGGCGGTGATCGCACCGAGCTCGCGCAGTGCCGCCCGGTCGGTCGTCGGGTAGGCGAGCAGCAGATTCGAAAAACCGTGCCCCGCAAGCCAGAGTGTTTCGGGGAGGGTGAACGTCATCAGGCCATCGAACCGCTCACTGGCATCGAGGATTTCCCGTTGCAGCGGCCGACAACGCAACGATTTCGACGCCACCCGGATCGGCTTGTCGCCTGCACGCGTGAGCATTTGCTTGGCGTTGCCCCACATCGCTTCGAGGTCGATAAACGCGAATGGCGCATCGTGGTCGGCGAATGCCTCCTCATAGCGGCGCAGTCGGCTGTCGGGGTCCAGCCCGACCGCACTGCCCGAACGTCGCGCGTGACCGGCCAACTCGTGCACGCCGTCACCTTACTCAACACGACTCAATACGGGCGCAGCTGGCATTGCCAGCAGAGCTGCCGACGTTCGCGGTGTGCTAGCGGTCGGCGAGGATTTCACGGATGACGTGGCGAGCGCTGTCCGCGAGCCGTGGGTTGGTGGTCCTTGTAGTACGGGAGTGCGATGAGCGAGCCCGACAGCGCCCAGCCGCGACCGCGTGCCAGGCGCCGTCATCGACCTTCAGCGCGGTGCGAAACTGCTCTCGCGCGAGTGGGGGCAGCAGACTCCACGCGGGGATCAGGTCGATGCTGGGGTCTCCGACGCTCATGAGACCGAAGTCGATGACGCCAGCCAGTCGACCCGGACGGTCAGGAGGTTGAACGGGGATAGGTCACCGTGGAACCACATCGCGGGGCCCGCGTACACCGGGACCCGTAGGGCTTCCTCCCAGGCGAAGGTCGCCGCCCGGACGTCGATGAGCCCGTCCAGGGCCGGCAGCGCGGCGCGGACCTCCTCGTCCTGCACTGCCAGTGGCGAGCCCCGATGCGCCGCCGACCCGCCGGTGGGGTCGACGGCGCGCAGGGCAGCGATGAAGGCGACGAGATCCTGGGCGAGCCCGGTGGGGTCGGTAAGTCGGCCGGCCGCTGGGTTCTCTTCGTCGACCCAGCGGCAGATGGACCAGGGCCATTCAAAGTCCTCCGTCGGGGTGCCCAGGCCCACCGGGATGGGGCTGGGCACCGGCAGGTGCGGGGCGATCCGGGGCAACCAGTGCTGTTCGGTCCGCAGGCTCTCGACGGCCCAGTGGATCCTGGGGATCCGGACGGCGAGGTTATCGCCGAGCCGGTACATGGCGTTGTCCGTCCCTGCGGAGCGGACCGGGGTGAGGGGCAGGTCGGCCCAATGGGGGAACTGATCGCTCAGCAGGCGCCGCACCAGGTGTTCGTCAATGTCCACTTCGTCGTCGTGCATCTTGCCGACGACGGGTGTCGCGCAGCGCTTTTCGAAGCGGATGCTGCCGTCCGGCAGATCTCCCACCGCTGTCTAGCCGAGCCTGCGATAGAAACCGGCAGCGCGGCTGGAGGCGTCGATGGCCAGCCGTTGCCACGTGCCGACCTCGGCGATCCACCGACAGGGGGCTCGGCCTCGTCGGCCATCCTGACCACCAGCCCCGGGACGAGGGCTCGCTCATAGCGGTCGAAGACCGTGCCGTTCTGTTCTCGGATCCGACCGGCGTAGGTGAAGCCGGTCCGTAGCGCGACTCGGGCCGACGCCGCGTTCTGCGGTTCCACCTTCACCACTGCGGTACTCACACCGTGTTCGGCCACGTACTGGCACGCCAGGTCGACAGCGCGGGTCGCCAGCCCACGCCCTGGCGCGGGCGTGGATGGCGAAGGCCCGCAGCGGACCGCTGGTCGCCCACTGCTGCTGGACCAGCTGCTCGTCCTCCCCGGCCAGATGGGCCACTGCGTCATCCACACACAGCGGGGACAGCGTGAGGGTGCCGTCGGACAGGCTCAGATCGCGCATCCTGCGATTGTCACGGCCGAAATGCGTCCCGACGGTGGACACCTACCTGGCCGCACGCTGGCTAGGGTCATCAGTGATTTCAAAATCCGCCTCGAGCCAAACTTATAGTGAACGACTGATGATCTCCTTCATGATTTCGCTTGTGCCACCATAGATCTTGGTCACCCGCGCCGCCGCATAGGCCCGCGCAATGGGGTACTCCATCATGTAGCCGTAGCCGCCGAAAAACTGTAGGCACCGATCGACGACATCAACGGTCTTATCGGCGGCGATCAGCTTGGCCATTGACGCGGTGGCCGGGTCGTTATGGCCGTCGATGTACTGCTGGATGCAATAGTCGACCGTGGTCTTGATGGACAGCGTCTCGGCCTTGAGCTGCGCGAGTTCAAATCGGTTGTGCTGGAACTTGATCAGCGTGCGGCCGAACGCTTCTCGTTGCTTGGTGTAGCGGACCGCCTCCAGCACCGCGCTTTCGGCCAGGCCGACGCACAGCGAAGCGATGATCAGCCGCTCGCGCGCCAGCTGTTCCATCAGCTGATAGAAGCCCAGCCCCTCGCTGTTTCCGAGCAGGTTCGCCGTCGGCACGTGCATATCGGAGAAGAACAACTCGCGGGTGTCCTGACCGTGCTGGCCGATCTTGTCCAAAACTCGCCCGCGCTCGAAGCCGCCCAGATTGTCCTTTGTTTCGGCCACGATCAAAGAAATTCCCGCCGATCCTGCTGCGGGATCGGTCTTGGCGACAATGATCAGCAGATCGCAATGGGTTCCGTTGGAGATGAACGTCTTTGATCCGTTGACGACATAGTGTGAGCCGTCGCGAACCGCGGTGGTGCGTATGTTCTGCAGGTCAGAACCGGCACCCGGCTCGGTCATCGCGATGGCAAGGACCGCATCCCCACTGATGATCCTGGGTAGCCAACGCTGCTTTTGTTCCTCGGTTCCGTAAGTGTTGATGTAGTGCGCGCCGATCGGCGAATGCACGGCCCAGCCGGATGCGGTGTCGTTCGCCAACGCCTGTTCTTCGGCGACAACGGCCGAAAAGCCAAAGTCACCATCGGCGCCACCAAACCGCTCAGGCAGGTCCAGCCCGAGCAGCCCCGCATCGCCCAGCTTGTTCCAATACTCGCGGTCGACCTGGTGTTGGCGGGCCCACCGTTCCTGGTTCGGAGTGGCTTCCTTGAGCATGAACTCTGCCGCGTGTTTGCGCAGTTCGCGATGCTGGTCTGTCTCCCAGCTCGCTCGGTACGCGGGAAAAAGCTCGGACAATGCTGCCCCCTGGCTTATCGACCGAATGCCGGCTCAGGCTCGCATAGTTTCCCCACCCCGCGGGCCTAGTCCGGCAGCTACGTGATGGAAAGCATAGACGGGCTCAAGACAGGTGCGTGGCGTTGACAGCAGACACGAGCTGTATTTGGGTGAGCACCAGACTGTGCTACGGCGTCACGACAAGGAACGGAGTTCTGATGACGACTCCTTTGCACCGGGTAGCCCACCTGGACTTAGTGGCTCGGCTTAAGTCCTCCTACCCGGAACTTCCCGACGCACCCACACCCGATCTCATCGACCACGACCGATTCAGCGCCTACGTCAAGACTCCCCACGACGTCGGCGGCGAACCGGATGCTCCCCTCGAATTCGAGAACAAGCAGTACGAGACCTGGGAAGAAAACACCTACGTCATGTGCGAGGTTCTCGGCTGGCGCGGAATATGGTTGTCCGAGGAACGCCGCCGGATCGGCAACGTCGACCTCGGCCGCACGATCTATCTCGGACTTCCCTACTACGGACGCTGGCTGCTGGCGGTGGCACGCATCCTTGTCGAGAAGCACCACATTGGCCTGAGCGAATTGGCGGAGCGCATGGCGGAGGTCAACGCCCGCTATGCGGGCGGACTGCAGGGAAAGCCCTTGATAGCTACGCCCAAATTCGAGGGCGACCCGTCGAAGGTGAAACGCAACCAGCATCACACACACGCGGTCGGTAAAGGTGATCCGCAAGTGTTTGCGGGCCAGGCCGGCGAGCCGAAGTTCAAGGTCGGGGACACAGTCATGGTGCGGGAGCTCCCTGTCCTGTTCTACACCCGCACCCAGGAGTACGTACGAGGCGCGAAAGGCAAGATCGCGGTGGTCTCGTACGAAAGCCCCGCCGCCGAGGACGAGACCTGGGATGGCCCCGACCAAAAGCCCGAGTGGTTCTATATCGTTCGGTTTAACCTCTCCGAACTCTGGCACGGCTACACCGGACCAGCCAAGGACACGCTGCAGACTGAGATTCCCGAGCGGTGGCTCGAAGCGGCGGGCTAGCCGCCAGCTTTCAGTCATTGACTTCGTCGCGAAAGGACCTCAGCATGACCGACCACGACCACGACCGGACCGCCGCGCCCATGGTGGATGAGATCACCGACTTCGAAGTCCTCGAGATCGCCCTTCGCGAATTATGCATCGAAAAAGGGATTTTCACCGCGGAGGATCATCGCCGCTTCACCGAATTCGCTGAACAGATCGGCCCGGCTCCCGCCGCACGCATGGTGGCCCGGGCTTGGCTTGATCCGGAGTACAAGAAGCTGGTGCTCACCGATGCGCTCGCTGCTAGCCGCGAAGTTGGTGTCGACTGGCTGCAACCCACCGGTTTCGGAACGCCCAGCGACTTCACCGCGCTGCATGTGCTTGAAGACACGCCCACGCTGCACCACGTCATTGTCTGTACGCTGTGCTCCTGCTATCCGCGTCCGATTCTGGGTAATTCACCTGAGTGGTACCGCACGCCTAACTATCGGCGTCGCATCGTGCGCTGGCCGCGCCAGGTGCTCGCAGAGTTCGGACTGTACCTGCCAGAGGAAGTCGAGATCCGAGTGGAGGATTCCAATCAGAAACATCGTTTCATGGTGATGCCGGTACGCCCGGATGATACCGAGGGCTGGGGCGAAGACCAGCTAGCCGAAATCATCACTCGCGATTGTCTTATCGGCGTCGCATTGCCCAAGGCCGGTGTGACGACGAACGTGATCACCAAGACCCGCCCGGCCATCCACCCGGTCGAGCACTGAGCTACGAGGGCACAAATGAGCACCTCGGACAGTCTGAACTCAGTCGCAGGCGTTACGATCGCGCCACTGGCGAAAATTGTTGCCCGCAACCAAGTCTGGAGCCGCATGGCGGCTAAGCATGGGGTCGATAATCCGACGCCGCCGTGGAAAACGAGCCTTGACGGAATCTGTGACGCACTCGACCAAAGTATGTGCGGTACACAGATACTCAATTTTGTCGACCGACGCACCGAAGAGGACGCGCTGTCCGCAACCGTTTATTCTGGCCTGCCCTATCCGGAGAACCGGCTGGTTGCACTGGCGCACTCGTTGGTGGTGCGTGGTGTCATCGATGAGGCCGAGCTGGCCGAACGGCTCGCGGCTGTGCGGGCCAGGCTGGAAGCCTAACTGTCAGGCTCGCGCTAGCAGCCATGCGCAACCTTGGCCCTCGCCGGCGGCCACCAGATTGAGTTCGGCGAACGCAGCGGTGAGTTCGCCGGGCGACGTGCGAAACCGACCTCGGGCGGCGTCGACGTCGCTCAGCGCGGCGATTGCCAGCAGCCCGCCCGGCGCCAGACGCTCGATGATCGCCTGGTCGAGGCCGCGGTCGCGGAACTTGTGACAGAGAATGAGGTCGACCGGTGGCCCGGTCGGCAGGCCCGCGTCGAGGTCGAAGACGTCAAACCGGCAACGATCGCTGACGCCGGTGCGCCGGGCCAGATCCCGCGCCTGACTAATGGCCACCGCAGAGACATCCAACCCCAAAACATCCAAGCCGCGGCGGGCCAGCCAAACGGTGCCGCATCCCTGGCCGCAGGCGAGATCAAGGGCTCGTCCCGCAGTCGGGAACACCTCCACGTGCGCCGCCAAGACAGCGGGCGGTGCAACCGCACTGACCCGCGCCGGGCCCCGGCCGGCATAGCGTTCATCCCAGCGATGCCGATCATGTTCGGTCACAACCGCGACCCGTTCTGGCTGGACCGCGCCAAAACTAGCGTCCTGGTGGTCGCCCCTCCGACTCAGTTGCCTGGAGCCGACTCGCCGCGAAATCTGCAGCCTGCTCGACCATCCCGTCGTCGACGTACGAGTTGTGTGCGGCCCAGTCCCCTCCTCCAGAGCAGACTGGGTCGCCCGAGGCGCATAACTGCGTGGTTCTGGGCGCATACAGCGGGCCGATCGCGATCGGCGGCGCACCGATCGAGTTCATAAACCCCTCGGACGGCATGCCGAAGAGGACGACCGCGGCGACGTGATCTGCAATGTCGGGTGGCATCGGTTTGGGTGCATCCGAAGGTGCTCCATCCGGTATGGCGGCCGAAGTCACAAAGCCCATCACGGCCGCGCCTTGGGAGAAGCCGCCGAGCACCATCTTGGTGTTGGGGCAACCCGCAGCCATGTGCTCAACATGGGAGCCCGCGTCATCGATACCGGACATGGCGGTTAGGAAATCAGTGGACGCCGGGTAATTGACCCCATACACAGTCATCGATTTCCCGCCGACTTTCGAGCGCAGCGAATCGACGAATGTCTGTCCGATGCCACCCACGCCAGGTGGCTCACCGGTACCGCGGGCGAACACCACCTCGATATCGGGGCACGGCCCAGCAGTTACCGATGGGGCAGCAGATGCCGATGGGACGGATGCGGTCAGCAATGCACACATCATGGCTACCACAGCGCCGCTAGACCGAATAAGAATGGTTGCGCTCACGCGTCAATGATGCCTGTTTGTTACGCTCGCGATCCGACAGGGTCCGCTAAGCGGCATCGTCGCGGCACAGACATCTGCCATCCCATGCGTGCCGCGCCATCCGGGTTGATAGTTCGAGTTGTCCGTATGGGCGCCACCGTAGTCGCGGCGACTCATGCTCGCCGCGAAGCACTTTCGGCCGCGGTGCCAATTTGGGCCAAAAATGATCCCTGCTCTTGCTTTGTCGTGCCGCCCGACCTTCGAACCGATCGGGGACCGGGCTCGTTTCATCTCATGTCGGTGTCGTTGCGCATGTTCCTAAGTGGCAATGGGCCCGATCGCGTGCGGGTGACGGCACTCGCTCACGGTAATGCGCCCTCGCGGGAGGATCATGACCACACCAGTCGCTATCTCCTGGGGGGCCGCGCGGGCCCTGACCGTCGAGCTCCGCGACGTGATGCGTGAGTACCGCGTCGGCGGCCAACCGGTGCGGGCACTCACCGCGATCAACCTGCGGCTCGAGGGCGGGCGATTCGTTTCGATCGTCGGGCCGTCGGGCGCCGGCAAGAGCACATTGCTGCATCTGCTCGGTGCATTGGACTCCCCCGATTCCGGATCGATCAGATTCAACGACGACGAGATCGGCTGCCTGAGCGACCAGCAGCGGTCAGCGTTCCGCCATCATCACGTCGGGTTCATTTTCCAGTTCTTTAACCTGCTACCGACCCTGTCGGCGTGGGAGAACGTAGCAGTCCCCAAGCTGCTCGACGGTGTCCGACTGGGCAAAGCCAAACCAGATGCCATTCGGCTGCTGGATCGGGTCGGGTTGGGTAACCGGGCCCAGCACCGACCGGCCGAACTGTCCGGCGGGCAAATGCAACGGGTCGCGGTGGCGCGGGCATTGATGATGAACCCACCGCTGATCCTCGCCGACGAGCCAACCGGAAACCTCGATTCCGCAACGGGTGCCTCGATCTTGACACTGCTTGCCGAGGTGGCACACGACGCTGGCAGCGGTCGGCTGGTGGTGATGGTGACCCACAACTCGGAGGCCGCGGCGGCCACCGATCGGGTGATCACCATGCAGGACGGTCGGGTCAGTTCCGACGAGCTGTCGGTGGTCGGCTGGTGA
This sequence comes from Mycobacterium haemophilum DSM 44634, assembly GCF_000340435.2. Taxonomy (NCBI): domain Bacteria; kingdom Bacillati; phylum Actinomycetota; class Actinomycetes; order Mycobacteriales; family Mycobacteriaceae; genus Mycobacterium; species Mycobacterium haemophilum. The sequence continues at coordinate 2,177,870 of NZ_CP011883.2, read as the reverse complement.
GACTGGGCTCAGCGCTAATGGCGGCGACAAGCCGTCTGCGGTTGTTGAGCTTGCGCGAACTTGGCGTGCATCGTCGCCGTACGATCGCATCGATCGCCGTAATGGCAGTATCCACAATGTATCTGGTTGGGGTATTCGGCATCTTTGGGTCGATCGCTGGCTCGGTCCATCGGCTCGCCGATGGGATCGCCGGCATCGCGGCGCTCGAGGTGTCTGGTATCACCGACGCGGGATTTCCCGACACGATAACGGCCGATGTAGCCGCGGTTCCCGGCGTCGCAACCGCGGCACCGATGATCCGAATGTCTGCGCCGATGGCGGCGGGGCCGGTTCTGCTGTTCGGTGCAGATCCCAGCATTGCCGCGTTGGGTGGCGCGTTGCAGGATGCCTTGAAAGATGGGGCGGCAGCACAGCAGCTAACCAGTCCATCCGGGCCCGCGAACGGGGTCCGTGTTGGGCCAGGTGTCGGTCACGCCAACGGCGAGACGTTCCAGCTTGGCTCGCAGACGGTCACGGTCACCGAGGTACTCAGCGGCAAGCGGCTCGCGGATCTCAATGGCGGACACTATGTGCTTGCCCCACTTGCCTTGGCGCAGCACATTGCCGGGCGGCAGGGCCAGCTGGACTCGATTCTGATCACCACCAAACCTGGCGCTGATCTTGCTCAAGTTCGCGCCGCGATCACCACCGCGGTCAACGGCCGAGCCATCGTGGCGGATCCGAGTCTGCGAGCAACGCGGGCCGGTGATGGTGTCAAGATGATGAACTACATGGCCCTGATGGGCGCGGTGGTTGCCCTGGTGGTCGGCGCGTTCCTGGTCTACACCACCATGACCATGGCGATCACCCAGCGCCGGCCGGTCATATCGATGCTGCGCGCGATCGGCGGCCGCCGCGTCACGATCGTTCGCGACATGCTGGCGGAGGCGGCAATCCTCGCAGTGATCGGCGGGGCCATCGGGTCAGGCATCGGAATAGGCCTGGGCCGCAGTGCGATTGGCCGACTTCCCGCCGCTATGACCCAAGGTCTGGAAGCCCGCGTCGAGTACTTTCTGCCTGGCTACGCGATACCAGTTGCGGTCGTAGCCACGGCACTGACCAGCGTGGCGGCGTCGGCGATGGCAGTGCGGCAGGTGTACAAGGTGTCACCGATCGAGGCGTTGGCGCCGGTCGGGGTTTCGGCCGCAGACCGCGTGCCGCGATGGCTCCGGATTGGGAGTGGGGTGGGAGCCATCGCTGTGTTCGTAGCGTCGATCCTGGTGGTCGTCAACCAACGAGGCGTCTTGGCCTTTGTCGCGATGTCGGCGGTGTTTGGCACCGAGATCGCAGTTGGCTTCGCGCTCACTGTGGCCATCGTCAAAACCACCGCCGCAACGGCCCGAGTATTTGGTGCTGCCGGCGCCCTTGCGGCAGCCACCATCGAGCGAGCTCCGCGACGAGTGTGGGCGACGGTGATGACAGTGCTGATCGCGGTTGTCACGACCGTCGCGATTACCGGTACCAACGCCGATATGATCCGCTCGGCACGGGGCATCTTCGCGCCAGTCGCCGATGCCGCCGTGTGGGTGAGCGCAGATCCTCCCGACAGCTACCCGACTAACGCTCTGCCGCGAGGTCTTTCAGACATGCTGACCGTGCTGCCCGGCGTCGCACACGTCGTCGAGGGCGCGTTTGGGTTCGCCGAGATCGGTGGCACGCGCGTGATGCTCGACGGGTTTTCCGCCGGAACCGCCGATGCGCTCTACCGGGCACTCGACGAACAGGTACGCAACGAAGTACTCGCTGGTCGGGGCGTGGTGCTCTCGAAAAACCTGGGCAACACGCTGCACGTCGGAGTCGGCGATCAGCTGCGCATGCAAACACCGCATGGAGCCCAGCAGACAACTGTGCTGGCCCTGGTGCCCTATTTCGCTACGGTCATCGACACCGTCGGGATAAGCCTCGATCAGATGCGGGCGTGGTTTGACCGCCCGGTCGCGACCACACTCCAGATCACGGCAGCACCTGGTACGAGTCCGAATCACTTATTGACCGACGTCCGCGCCGTGGTGCCCGCCCCGAACTACGTCTACGACGGTCGCACCAAGTTGGCTGGCCTCGAGGCCCCGATGAAGCAGAGCATGTTCATCGCCAACGCCGTATGGATCATCGTCGTGTTCGTGGCCGCCGTGGCATTACTGAACACGTTGACGCTCTCCGTGCTTGAACGTCGCCGTGAAATTGGCGTGCTGCGGGCGATGGGATCCAGCCGTCGGTTCACATTGCAGATGGTGCTGGCCGAGGCGGCGGGCATCGGTGTCATCGGCGGCGTTTTGGGGCTGGTGTTCGGGTGTGCGGACCAGTGGCTGTTCAGTCTCGTCAGCGGCGACATGATGAATTTCCACGTCGACTTCCAGCCCAGCTCGATGGCGCTCGTGTTCGCTATTGGGGCGCTGGCGACCAGCCTGCTGGGTTCGGTGCCACCCGCGCGACGTGCAGCGCGACTGAACATCATCCAGGCTGTCGGCGTCGAGTGAGCTCCCCACCCGTGGACGGTGCCCTCAGAAGCCCAGCGGAAGAAGTGCAGTAAATAACGGGGCCAACGGATCCGTGACGGGAACGGCGATGGTGTTATTCAAGAACGGAAGGACCGGACTTTGGAATGTGTTGATTGTCTGCCCGGGCGCCCCCAGCCCTAGTGTGGGTTCAAACCCCGAAGTCAATGTATCAGTAAAGAGTGGGGTCGTGAAAATAGTCGCAACGAAATTATTGTCGTCGGGATCGGCAAGCGACGTGTTGGTGAGCGGACCAAAATTGGTGGTTTGACTCATTAAATCTGGGTCGCTGGCCACGGGATTGGTGACGGGGCTAAGGCCCAGTGTTGCGGCCAGCTTGCCGGCCAAGTGGTGTAGCGATTGCTGCCACGGCGCTAGCTGCCCGGCGGCCGCTGAGGCCCCGGAATGATAGCCAACCATTGCGGCCACATCCTGCGCCCACATCTGCTCGTACTGAGCCTCGGCACCGGCGATCGCTGGGGCGTTTTGCCCAAACAGGTTCGAAACCACTAGGGACACCAGTTGATTGCGGTTGGCCGCAATCAACGCGGGATGGACCGTGGCCGCCAGCGCCGACTCAAACGCGGAGGCCACCGTTTTGGCCTGCGCGGCCGCGCCAGCGGCTTGGGTGGCCGCCGCGTTGAGCCAGCCCGCGTAGGGGGCGGCCGCGGCCGCCATCGCCGTTGACGCCGGGCCTTGCCATGGCCCGCCCACTAGCCCGGAGGTCACCGACCCGAATGAGGCCGCCGCCGAGCCTAACTCGCCAGCCAACGCGTCCCAGGCCGCTGCCGCCTGCAACAATGGCCCGGATCCCGCACCGACATACATCCGCGCCGAATTAATTTCCGGTGGCAACACTGAAAAATTCATGAGCATAGTCCCCTCGTAACTGGCTTTCGAAACCCCGCCGCAGCCATATTCCGCCGCGTTTATCACCGTACTGGCTGAGCGTATATCTCGGCAGAAGAAATATGTCAATGTTTGGATAAACTGGATGCGTTCAAGTAAGGTTCGATACGGCTCGACTCGATGCCGATCTCAACCATCGTGATTGACGTTGCCGACCAGAGTGGCGAATCCTTGAAGATGGGGTTTGCACGGGAACGGCACTGGGGTTCGGGGAATGCTGCGCAGTCCTCCGGTATCGAATCCGGCTGCGGCAATGGAGTCGACGGTTCGGCGATTCGGTTCGCAACCGGCAGCCACCCATGACCAAGGCTTTGCGATCAGGTCCTGGAACCGACCCACTGCGCCCTCCCCGCGGACATGCTCAAGGACGACCAACCTCCCTCCGGGCACCAGCACACGCCGGATCTCGCGGAGGGTAGCGGCCACATCCTGGACCGAGCACAACACCAGCCCGATATGCACGGAGTCAAAACTGCTGTCCGGGAACGGAATCGACTCCCCAGTCCCATCAACGATGTCGACCGCAATCCCGCGGCTGCGAGCCCGAGCGGAAGCCATGCGTCGGAACGCGGCCACCGGCTCCACTGCGGCCACCGACGTCACCGCGGGCGGAAGAAACATCAAATCGGTTCCAGGGCCGAGACCCACCATCAGCAGCCGGCCGATGGCATTGGTCATCGCCTCTCGACGATACCGGTTATAGAACAGTCGTTCGAAAATCGGCATACCGAGTCGATACGCGTACGGAAACAATGGATTAGCGCGCGTTATTGGCTTCCTAGGTCCAGTCGGAACGGCGGATAGTCGTCGCTCATCAAGGAGACGTACACGGCTACACGATAACGCCATCGAACGATCCCCATGAGGAGCTCAAACATTCCTTGCGGGATCATGCCGGTGACTAGTAACGACACCGCCGCCACGACGCACAACACCTGCAGCAGGGGCTCCATCGCCCAGCACAGAAGAATTTGAGGCAGCGCCAGCAGCCACCACTTCACCAGTACCGCCCAATTCGTGAGCTGCTCTGGATAGTCGACTTCGAGATCACCTGGATAATCGGGCCGAGAAGCCAGCGTGAAAGGCGGGTACTTGTCAGTGCTGTTCATCGGAAACCGGTAGTTCATAACTCGCCACGACCAGCGCAGCACCCCGACATTGAAGTCAAAGAGGGGACGCGGATACCGTCCGGTGAACAGGATCGCGACACCGGCAACGATCGTCAGCAGCGGATACACCAGGTACAGAAGTATCAATATGGGGTAGTGCGGCACGGCCAACACGCACCACTTGACCAACCAAAGCCAACGCGAGGGCGCGTCGATACCGCCTCGTACGCGTACGGTGTCACGCGGGCCGTTCATCGCCATGCTCAAGACGGGGCCGGCACTGTTGCCGCGATGGTCCGGCTGATCTCCGCCGACATCCGGCGATGACTTGTCCAACGCAGAAACGTCATCAGCGCCCAGGTCTGGAACCGGTCCGAGACAAACGTTGCCGGCCACAGCACAGCCTCACCGTGACACACCTGTAGCGAAGCCACTCGGGACACCGCCTGGACCTTACGCCGCCTGGTCTTCTCATACCAGCGCAGCGCGCTCGAGAGATCGCCGAAGTTACCGTTGGTTCGCTTTTGGAGATCCGAAAGTGCCTTGCACAACACCATTGTGTCAAGCAGCGCTTGATTGGTTCCTTGTGCGAGGGTGGGCGGCATCGTATGCGCAGCGTCGCCCAGCAATGTCACCGCTTGCTGGCCCATCCGGGGAATCGGATGCCGAAAGTGCGGGTACGGGGAGCGGGCCAGATCATCGTCGGTCAACTTCGCAAGGACCCGATCGACCGAGTCGGACCATCCGGTGAAGTTAGACCGAATTACCTCGATCGGACGTTGTGGTCTGACGAAGTTGTGGGACCACGGCAAATCGAACCACCACTGCAGCTCGGAGCCGCCGGCTGGCCACAGCCCGGTATTTCCGTGTTCGCCGATGATGATCATTGCGTCCTGGTTGTGGGTAAGGCCTGGTAGCGTGATCAGCCCCTGCCAGCTGCACCACCCGGTCGGCTTCGCGTCATGCGCTCCGACGACATCTCGGATCACCGAATGCAGGCCATCGGCACCGATTAATAGATCTCCTTCGGCGAAGCTGCCGTCTTCGAATTCGACCCGCACGCCGTTGCGGGTGGTCACGACACCAACCGCCCGGGAGTTACATCGGATGCGATAGGTCGGAAAGCCGTCCAGCAGCCTTTCCAGCAGGACCCGACGTGGAACCATCCGAACAGGTGCACCCAGCCGGTTCACCACCGCGGTCACGTCCAAGGTGACCAGCCGGCGACCCTTCGATGTCATCACCTGCACGCTAGACAGCAGTTGACCAGCCCGATCCATATCGACCCCTAGCTGCCGCAGCACCGTCTCGCCATTGGACCAAATGGTCACGGCGCCGCCGCCGGCCTGCACGTCCGACCGTTGGTCGAAGACGGTGACATCATGTCCGTCCCGCAGCAGTCCGCGAGCAACCGAAATGCCGCTCACCCCGGCGCCCACCACAAGCACCCGAAGCGTCCGCGCCGGAAGCGCTGGAGCTACCGACAGCACCTGGGACACCGCGCTTCGGCTCCTCACTCTGTTGGATACGTAAGCGCGCGAGATTCGGTTCAAACAACACAGACCTGTTGACACTTGGCGGTGTGCGGACCCGTGGTTGGAGTGTAACTGTCAACCCAAACGGCGATCCCGTGACGCGCTTCCTCGCAGGTACCGAAGTGATTGTCGCGCAATAACTCCCACTCCAAGCGCTGAGTTCGAGTATCCCTCCAAAGACCGGGATCGAATTCCGTTTGCCTACCCGATTCGGGCAGGCAAACGCGCAGTCACCGGCACGGTGTCGATGAATGGGCGCGGCCACCAGAACCAGCGTCCCAGCAAGACCATGATTGCCGGCAGCACGAAGCTGCGCACCACCAAGATATTCAAGACCAGACCGATGCCAACGGTGACGCCGATCTGTGCCACGCTCAGCATGCCAATCGTGGCCAGCGCAAGCATTGTTGCCCCGAACGCGATTCCGGCGGTCGTCACTACCTCACCTGTCGCGGTCAACCCTCGGATGATACTGATGCGCGGCCCGGTACGAAGTTCCTCGCGGATGCGTAGCGCCAACAACAGGTTGTAACCCGAGCCCACGGCCACTACGAGGATAAACGCGATCGGCGGCACCGACCAATGCACGTTATGGCCAAGCAGATGTTGCCAAATCAACACACTGGCACCAAGCGCGGACGCATACGACATCGCGACGACACTAACGACGACGAACCCGGCTACCGGGCTTCTCAGAAGTAAGGAAATGATCCCGTAGACAACTGCGAGAGCTATAGCTACCAGCAAGGTCTCATAACCACGCACCATATCCTGCAGGTCCCGGGTGGCCGGTCCAACGCCCGCGAGTTCAACGGCGGTTGGAATGAGTGTGCCCTCGCTCGTCGCGTCACGTACGGCAGCCGCGATGACGCGCGCACGTTGGGCGCCGTCACCGGTCCACTCATCGCGGTCGCCGTAGACGAGCAGTCGGGTGGCACGTCCGTCCGGTGACATGAAATTGTCAAACACGGGCCGGGTATTCGGGTCAGTTATATCCTTGCCAGCGGCCGAGAAACCGGTGTTGGGGCCCCCCTGGAACACACCAGCGAGGTCGTGTAGATAACGGGATACTTGGAGCATTGGCGGGCCGACATTGTTCATCAGCGCTCGGTAGTTTGCAGCGGCAGCTTGTGCCTGCTGCAGCTGGCCGGCGGCATCATTCAAGCCCGGTATGCCGTTTAACGCCCCCGCGAATGCCCCAGCACCGTCAGCAAGCTGTCCTGCAGCATCGGCAAGTTTCACGGAGCTGACAACGACGGTGTCTATCCATCGCACCACGTCTTGGACAGCTAAACAGAATGGGTTCGTTCGGCAGTCCCGAGTGTGGCCGGTGAAACTTCGTAGCGGGTCGAAGATTTCGGAGACGTTACCAACGCTGCTCCGAAGCTTGGGTATCGCGTTCTGCATCTTCCTGACGGAAGAATTCACTTCCCCAATCCCTGCGGTGCCGTGTAGCAGCCCATCCTGGATACCATCCAACGCGGTCACTATTTCACCGAGCGCGCCCTCGACATAGCTAAACACTGCCTGACCGGATGTGAGTTGGTCGAACGCTTCGTCGAGCCGATCGCTGAGATACCCCCCTTGAATGGTTGCGGAAGTGTTCTGGGGTGGGGCGGCATTGGGACGACTCGCTGACTGGACCATGCGCACACCGGGTATTGCCATGACCGCGCCGGTGATTCGTTCAACGGCGATCAGACCAGCAGGATTGCGGATGTCGTGGTCGGTTTCGACTGTGACGACGTCGGGCAGCAGTTGGTTCGCGCCGAAGTGGTTGTTGACTATCTGATAGCCACGGCTGGATTCAGCTTTAGCCCGGGTGGCCGCGGCTTCGTCCCAACCGATTCGGATACCAAGCAGTGGTGTTGCCAGAACAAGTGCCAAGGCGCTGCCGCCTACCAAGATCGACCCGGGCCGACGTGCCACAGCGACGCCGATGCGCCGCCAGCGACGTGGTACCCCCTGACGCCGCGGTTTCAGCACATCAGCGCGGTACGCGAGCGCGATGAGCGCTGGCGTCAACGTCAGCGCTGCCAGCATCTCTGTGAGAACGCCAGTGAAGCAATGGATTCCGGTCGTGCGGAGCATACTGATTCGAGAGAAACTCAGACATCCCAGCGCTGCGGCCACAGCAAGTGCGGAGCCCACGATGCCTGGCGTCATGCTGCGATATGCGGCTGCTAAAGCCGGCGCCGAGGCGATATTTTTCCGACGCTGTTCGTGGTAACGCCCGATCAGGAAAATCGTGAAGCCCGTTCCGGCGCCGAGCACCACCGCGTCGCCAAGCGCAACGGAAAACATTGAAACCGCGGTGGAGTCGCTGCCGCCTTGGACAGCAACAATCAGCCTGGCGACCGCTGCGGCCAGGCCGACCGACAGCATCGGAACCATCGCCACAATCAGAGACCGGTAGGCGATCAGAAACGGCACGAGGAGCGCCGCGAGCATCGCCGCCCTGGTGACTTGCAACTGTCTGTCACTAACCGCGAACTCGTCCGCAATGGTGGCGCCGGGGCCGGTGACCAAGACGTGCAAACCGTCGGGGGCGTGACTTCGTGCCACTATGCCCCGCGCGGCGGTTATTGCCTCCTTGGCTTGGGACGTTCCGAGCATGCCTGATAGGTGCATGATCGCCGTCACTACCTCGCGGTCCCTGCTCAGAGCCGCATCAGCGATCCCGGGGACGCTCCACCAGTCCACTACTTGGATAACATGACGGGAATCGCTGCGCAGCGCCGCGATCAGCTGGTTGTAGAACGCCTGGTCGCCGTCAGTGAGCGGCCCGCGCCGTTCGAGTACTAGGTATCCGACGTTGTCGGTGGTTTCTTGGGAGAACGCCGATCCTGACCGTTGCGCGGCAAGCGAACTGGCGGCGCTGGACGGCAGGTACGGGCGATCTTGGGCTGCGATCGCCTGCTCAAATTGTGGGGCAACGCTATTGGCGATGTAGCCAGCGAGAAGCCAGATGCCAATGATCCATAGCGCATAACGATGCGCAAATCGCGCAATGCCGGTTACCACATCATCCTCGGTAGTTAATGCCGTTCAACCGGTGCATCACCTTCGTCCCGTCTGGCATCTGTGATATATCGACTTCGCTGGCTCATTCAATCACCTCGAGCACCAGATCGACAGGGGTTTCCCTTGGTTTTCGCCTGTTCGCTGGTTAGGACAACGCGGAGCCATTCCGTGCCACGCTGGTCAGCGATCAGCAACGAGGGTCCGTGATCACCGCGGGGCAGCCAAATAACTACCCCACCGCGAGTCGGCCAAACGTGCCATCCGCGAAGCGATGTACTGTGCGATTCGGCGACAACGTCACCTAACAGCAGTCTTGGAAGAAGGACAACGCAATGAGGAGTTCTCAGACGCTGGTCACCGGCCTAGCGGCCGCAATAGCGGTGGCGGTGTCGGTGGCAGGCTGCGGCAGCAATCAATCGTCGACGGCAAAGTCAGGGTCAGCCACCTCGGCCGCGACCACCGGCAGCTCGGCGCCGACTTCTTCGGCTCCGGCACAGTCGACCGACTACAGCGGGCTGCTGATCCAGGCGACCGACATCGACGCGCCGGTATCCTTCACAGCAAGCCCGCCGACAAACAATCCGAACGGCCAACCGGGCGTTGCAACGACGTTCAGCGCGCAAGACGACATCCACGTCATTCACGACACTATCCAAATCTTGGCGGATCCTGCCGCTGCGACGAACGCGCTGAACTCGGCAAAGACCGGGCAAGCTAACGCCGTCAAAAACCCAGCCACGAACCCGGCCAACGTCGGCACCGACGGAACGGTGCTGACCGGGTTGTCTCCGGACGGCACGAAAGGTGTGACAATACTGCTGTTCACCGAGGGCAAGGCCCTCGTCACGCTGGAATTCGATGGCCCGCCGCAGTCGCTTGCGCCGCCGGACTTCGTCACTGACGTCGGTCAAAAGCAAGACGCGGCCGTCAAAAAGGGACTCGCCGGTTGATGTGGAGGTTGAGCTCCTCACATCACGCTGACGGCGACGCGAGCCCACGCGTTGTTGCCGTATCCTCGCGGATTCCACAGGGACGCCGCTGATTCCGGCTGAAGAGCACCGGTGTCGTCCCAGGCCCGCGCGATGATGCTCAATGGCCCCGACTGGACTTCTGATTCGCCCCGGACGGTAAGTGACCATTGCCGCCACGCCCATTTACCGGGCGCGGGGTGAAGATTGGCTTGTCGCCAGGTCAGCCCGTCGTCGAGAGAGACGTCGACGCGCTCGACGCTGCGGTCATCACCGGCGATCCCATAGCCGCGGATGGTTAGCTCCCCCGGCGGTACTTCGTCGCCGTCGGTGGGGTCGAGGATGTCGCAGTTGAGCGCCAGCGAGGACAACGAAATTCCTTCGCCCGGCGCGACGGTGTCCGGATCGACGTCCGGCGGCAAAATGCGGTAATCGTGGGCCTGAAAATAGTTTTCCGATGGACCGCGTTGCACGGTGACAGCGGTGACCCACTTGACGCTGCGGGCGCCGACATACCCGGGCACTACCACCCGAACTGGGCCACCGTGGGCACGCGGAAGCGGTTGGGAGTTCATCTGCCACGCCAGCAGCACTTCCTGCGACATCGCCTTACTCAGCGGAATCGAACTGCCGTAAGCCTGAACGGGCCGAGCCTCCTGGGCTATATCCGGGGCTTCGAAGGCAACATGCAGCTCATCCCCGCCGCGTACTCCCGCAGCCGCGAGGATGTCCGCCAGACGGACACCGTGCCACTCCGCGGTCGAAATCGCCCCGTGGGCCCACGGGTCTTTGCCGGCTATCGGTCGGACTTGTAGCATCTCGGCGCGCCGATTACCGGCGCACGCTAGCGTCGCTATCACGCTGTGCTGGGCGAATTGAGTGGTCAACTGGTGGTAGGTGATGGTGACCGGCTTGTCGACGAGGCCGTCGACCGTCAGCCGCCACTGCCGCGGTGTGATCTCCGGAATCGGGCCGTGGTTGCGGGCATAGAACGCATCGACTGGAGTGATGTCGCTGCTGGCCAACACCGCTGCCGGGGGCTCGGCGTTGAACGGTAGGTGGCCACGGACGATCATGTCGTCGCGCTTACCCCACCTCGCAACGGTCTGTGCGATCGCTCTCATGCTAGACATCGTTCGCCAATTGCCGAGCTAACACTAGAGGGTTCGGTCTTGTGTACCCACAAGCTTTACTTGTGTCTCATCGGGATCACACCCGGCTGCCATGTAGGCTGGCCGGCAAAGGAGCAAAATGCCGCCCCTCAGCGCTCGTATGCCCGACTTGTCGGCGTGCGAAATCTTCTTGGCGATCGCCCGGACAGGCAGTCTGGGTGCCGCAAGCCGAGAGTTTGGGCTGACACAGCAGGCGGTATCGGCTCGATTGGCCTCAATCGAGGAACAAACCGGCGTGGCATTAGTCGTCAGGACCCCACGCGGATCGCGGCTGACGCCTGCCGGAGTCGTTGTCGCCGAGTGGGCCGAGAGATTGCTCGACGTCGCCCACTACGTGGACGCCGGGCTGGCCTCGCTGCGATCGGAAAGACGCAAACGCGTCAAGGTATCGGCGAGCCTCACAATCGCCGAACAGCTCATGCCGCGCTGGTTGGTGTCGCTGCAGGTTGCGGCGAATAGACAGGGCACCATCACGCCCGAAGTCATCATGACCGCCACCAACAGCGATCAAGCGATTGCCGCCGTACGCGATGGAGCAGCCGATCTCGGATTTATCGAAACACCCTATCTGCCAGCAGGCTTGCGCCATCGCGTGGTTGCCCGCGATGAGCTGGTGGTCGTCGTCCCGGCTGACCACAAGTGGACGCGCCGCCAGCGCCCACTCAGCGCAGCAGAACTAAGCCAAACGCCACTGGTCACACGCGAAACCGGTTCGGGGACACGCGATTCGTTGACCGCTGCGCTACAGCAAGCGTTGGGGGGTTCCTCGTCGCAAGTGCAACCGGTGCTCGAACTGTCCTCTGCTGCTGCGGTGCGCGCTGCCGTTGTCGCCGGCGCAGGACCCGCGGTGATGAGCCGACTGACGGTTGCCGACGACCTTGCGATCGGACGTCTACGCACGGTAGCCGTCCCGGAATTGAACTTGGCACGGGAGCTTCGAGCAGTTTGGGTGGGCGGACGTACTCCACCTGCCGGAGCAGCCCGAGACCTGCTTACTCACATCGCAAGCAACGACTCGCGTTTACCCTGAATCTGCAGTAGACCTGCACACCGGCCCCCCGACCGTCGCATTGTTGCTCAGTTTGTCGGGGAAGCCGGCTGCACTACAAGCACCTAATATCGGTGTTCTCAACCATGGTGCCATTGATGTTCCGCAGGCGTAAACCCACCACCGCCCCTGGAATTCGTGGCGCCTCGCTTGGTTGCGGCGTCGGCTATGGCGTCCAAATCATGAGGTCTTCCATGCCGTTGTTCATAGTGATGGTGGTCGGCGGTGGACCGGTGACGTCGAAGTGGATTTTTCCGGTCGATTCTGCGCCTTGGGGAATGGTGGCGCCGCTGATGTTGACCGGGCTGGCGACTTGCCACAGAACCCGGTAAGCGGCTTGGTTGGGGGCGACGGCGTTGAACTGCGAGATGGCGGGGGTGACGGAGCCCCGAACTGCATTGACGGTGGCGGTGGCCTCCCACAGATCGCCGGCTACGGCGTAGCCGGGCATCACGTCGGTGCTGGGCTTGAGCCCGCTGACCTGCCAGCTAAGGACGACCTGACCAACGGTGTCGGTCATCGTCAGTGGGCTACCGAGTTTGCCTACGATCGGATAAGCGGCTGACGCGATCGGCGCACTGGCGATACCGACCGCGGCCGTGATCACGCTTGCCAATGCCGTCACGATCATCCTCGTGATTTTCACTGTGCCCTCCCAGTTCGTTCGAATGACGATCTGTTAACTAATACCCTAAATACCCCTTGACGAACCCGACATGAGTAAAAACGCACCTTGAGCGACCTAATTCCCTGGTGCATGAGGCCCCTTGAGGATCGTAGCGGTGCGCTACTCTCGCCGCCCAGGATTTGGACTACATCCCTTTGCTGTCCAATTGCTCAGCATTGCTACGACGGTCGCCGACCTGGCGCGACGTTTCACCCCCGTTGACCTGGCCGCCAGCTCTTTGCCGACCTCGCCGCCAATTAAATAAATTGCTTGAATTAATCCTGATTGGTGTTCACTGAGGCAGGTATGCCGTGTCCTCGCCCAGGTCGGGTGCGCCGCGGACAATCCGCGCTTGGGCGCGCGCCATCGGCCACGACGGTCCCAGTATCGGACGCTGACCTTCACGGTGATCGGTAACGAACCGATACAGCTCGCGATCCCATAACTGTTGATCACCAATCACATCGACTGATGTGGCGATCTTGTTCGCCGGCAGTCCCGCCACGCGGAGCCGGTGCGCGAGATCCTCAGCAGATGGCTCAATCCCTTGGCCCCGTCATCAGCCAATGGATCGCCGCATCACAGAGGTCGCGGCGACGCTCGGCAGAGTTAGGCTTTCGTCGCCAGGCTGCGGCGGGCAGATCGGGCCATCAGTAATAGCTTTCGTGGCGACGGACGTGGATCCGTTACGTTGGACCACGAGGCTGCTCTACATTTGTAGTGCGAGCAAAACCTCACCGTCCCAACCGAATGTCGCGTCGAAGAAAGAATCGGCTACGTGGCATCTGCTGTGCAGCGTAGCGGTGTTCGTCACCTGTTTGGCCTGCTAGCCCGCGACGCTCTGCTGAACCAACCTGGTCTCGTTGGTGATCTGCGGAGGCTGCTCCGGACGAGGGCAAGCGGCCACTTCTCATACGGACCCGCGCCGTCATAGATGTTGGCGGAGTTAGTCTCCGGTAGTAACGCTCCGAAGTACATCTCTTTGCTCCTTCCGGCTGGTAACGACTGTTGCGACCGCCCGGGGCGCGAGCGAAGAGGGCCTGCTCGGCAGCATGGATCGATGACGAAACCTGGATACGTAAAGTCAGGCCACCCACCATCAATTGGGCTCCGGCGCGCAAAAGCTACGATCGACGGCCTCCGCCCATGCGCCCAGGCCGCACGCCGGTTGTTTTAGAGATCTCTACAGGATCCAGCAATTGCTGACGGCGCCAATCACTTTCAGTTCATTCAGCTCGGCTCGCGTAACGGGAGACCGGCGGCGCGATAGATCGCATCGATCACGGTCATGTTCTCGACCGCGTCCTGGGGCGTTGTTTTGACCGGTTCGCCGCGTAATACTGCTGCGGCGAAAGCATCGAGCTGATACGCGTATGAGGCGCGGCGCGACAATCGCTCCACACGCCTGCCATCGGCCGATCGGACCGAAAGCCGGTGAAAATACCCGGGCGCGACCGGATTGAGCACGCGGACTTCACCATAATCGCCAATTACCTTGGCGCTGACCTGCAGCAGATCCGACGACCACATCGAGCACCGAACCCGTCCGGTGTACCCGCCGGCAAACCGCAACTCGGCCGTCATGGCCCGGTCGATCCGCGGATCGCGCAGTTTCGCCTGCGCTGAAACGACTTCCGGGGTTGAACCACCGAACGTGCGGACCATGTGGACTGCATAGCATCCGGCGTCCATTGTCGCGCCGCCCGCCAAGGAGTAGTCGTAGCGGATATCGGAGAACTTCGGTAACGGGAAGCAGAGGGCCGCTTCCACCCTCTTAAGCGTCCCCAGTTCGCCCGACGCGATGATTTGTTCAACACGCAACGTCAATGGGTGGTAGCGATAGTGGAACGCCTCCATCACCACCCGGTCGGACTGCGTGGCCAGGTCGGCGATCTCACGGGCTTCGGCGGCATTGGCGGTGAATGGCTTTTCGCACAGCACGTGCTTGCCGGCGGCCAGTGCTGCTCGGGTCCACCTGCCATGCAACGCATTCGGCAGCGGGTTGTAGATAGCGTCGAGGTCCGGATCGGCAATCAGCGCCTCGTAGCTTTCGTGCACTCGGGCGATGTTGTGTTTCGCGGCAAATGCCCGCGCCCGCGACACATCCCGTGCGGCCACCGCCGCCGCTATGACCTCGACGCTTTCCTTGGCGGGTTTAATGAGCGCCAACGGTGCGATGCGGGCCGCGCCCAGGACGCCGATTCGGAGGAGAGCTGCATGTTCAGACACCGACTCGACGCTAGCAGTTGCCTCGGCCCGAGTCGCGACGCGCGAATGCGGGGGCATGCTCAGGCAGGATGCCAACGCCCACAAGGTAGGCGGGCACAACGGAGAGCCACGGCAGCCTCTCGACCGCCGTCAGCAGCGCCGCCGGCGGGGCGAGTTCCTCGCCGCGAAGAAGCGGGCCGAGCAGCCCTCGCTGTAGCACCCGCTGCAACGCTTGCGTCACCACGGTGGGGAAAACGCGGCGCCGGCGGACCGCCGCCAGATCGCGATCGGTGACCCGATGTCGCCGTAGGGGCTCAGCCAAGATGGTCGCGGCCGCCACTGCATCTTGGACCGCCAGGTTGATGCCGACTCCCCCCATCGGAGACATCGCGTGCGCAGCATCGCCGATGCACAGCAGCCCATTGGTGTGCCAGCGCCGCAGCCGATTCACCCGGACATCGAGGTGCTTGACGTCGTCCATGGACGTCAGCGCCGCCACCCCGCCCGCCGCTTCGGGCACTAGTGCGCCGATGTCGCGACGAAATGCGTCAATACCTTTCGCGCGCAACTGAGCGTCGGTGCCTTTGGGCCCGAGGTAAGCGATCTGGAAGTAACCTTCGCGGGGGATCACGGCAAGCGCCTTGCCCGGTGCAACGCGAGGCAAGAACGAGAATTCCGCAGCGGCTTCGTGCGGCAGCTTGAACCACCACACGTCGAACTTTATTGGGTATTCCCGTGTCTTGAGTCCGGCGGCACGACGAGCGATCGACCACCGGCCGTCGCAGGCAACGGTCAACTCGGCCCGCAGCTCGCCCGCGCCCTCGGATCCTTGGTAACGCACTCCGACAACTCGGTCGGCTTCCCACAGTAGCCCGGTGACTTCGGTGTTCATCCGCAGCGTGAAGCTCGGCTCAGCTTGGGCGGCCTCGGCCAGCAGGTTCAACAGGTCCCATTGCGGAACCATTGCGACGAACGGATGGTGTTGGCGCAGACGCTCAAAGTCGATGTATGTCACCGAGCGTCCGCCCGATTCAAATGTCGCCTTGCGAACCTCGCTATAGGGCAACGCCGAAAAGCGCTCCCACAAGCCCAGTTCGTCGAGCAGCCGCATCGTGGTCGGATGTACCGTGTCGCCACGGAAGTCACGCAGGAAGTCGCCGTGCTTCTCCAATAAGGTGACGGCTACGCCTGCCCGAGCCAACAAGAGCCCGAGCACCATCCCGGCCGGGCCGCCGCCGACAATCGCGCACGTGGTTGTCTCAGCCATTAGCGCTCAGCATAGGGTCCGCAAACTGGTTTGGCGGCAGCACGTGGTCGGACGCCCAGTCCGGACCTGGATTGCTGTGCTGGAGAGACGGCATCCTCCGGTGAAACGCACGACTGAGTTTGTCTTAGCAGCAGCGACGAGTATTGGCCAGCATGCCAGCCAACGCGTCCAAGACGTTGGGCACCAGGCGGTAGTAAGCCCACTTGCCACGCTGCTCACGGTCTAATAGCCCGGCGTCGACGAGGACCTTTAAGTGGTGGGAGACGGTCGGCTGGGACAGGCCCACCGGATCGGTCAGATCGCACACGCACGCTTCGGCGCCCTCATGCGCCGCGATTAGCGACACCAGCCGCAGCCGGGTCGGCTCGCCGAGCGCCTTGAGCACCCCAGCCAACCGCTCGGCGGCCGCAATATCGAGCAGCGCACCTGTGATTGGGCTGCAGCACGTCGCTAGGTCGGTGAGCAGCTGAGCGTTCGCCGGGGGCACAGTGCCTATCTTGCCATACGTATTGACAGACATCGATGGATAGGCCAGGCTATATCGCATCGATGATTGTCGATGTAAGGAGTGGCAGGATGACGGACAACGATCAGCTACGCGAGCAAGTGCGGGCTCGCTACGGCGCAGCGGCCAGGGCGGTGGCCGCGGGCACCCGTAACGGTGATGTGCTCACCGCCCAAAGTTGCTGCGGGTCGAACGGCCCGATCCAGGTCCATGACAGCTTCGGCGCCGCGCTCTACGGCGCTGGTGAACAGTCCGAAGTGCCAGCCGAGGCACTGGCGGCGAGCCTTGGTTGCGGCAATCCGCTTGCGGTGGCCGACCTACAACCGGGCGAACGCGTACTCGATCTGGGCTCCGGCGGCGGGATTGACGTTTTGCTCTCGGCCCGCCGGGTCGGCCCGAGAGGATTTGCTTACGGCGTTGATATGACTGATGAAATGCTCGCTCTTGCTGCGGCCAACAAGGCCAAAGCCGGTGTGACCAACGTCGAATTCCGCAAAGGCACCATCGAGGACATTCCGCTGCCCGACGCCAGCGTCGATGTGGTGGTTTCCAACTGTGTGATCAACCTGTCGGCGGACAAGCCCACTGTGCTCGCCGAGATGTTTCGCGTGCTGGTCCCCGGCGGACGGATCGGGATTTCTGACGTTGTTGCCGAAGACCATCTCACCCCGGCCGACCGAGCCGAGCGTGGCTCCTATTTTGGCTGCATCGCCGGAGCCCTGTCCATGCAGGAATACCTCGATGGGCTGGCTGCGGCCGGATTCGCCGATTCCTCAGTCACTTTCACGCACCGGGTCGCCGACGGATTGCACGCCGCGATCATCCGCGCCACCAAGCCGGCGGCGAACAGCCCGACCTCTGGCGGCAGTGCTACGGAATTGGACAGACTATAAGTGTCGCGGCGACTGGACTTCGACAGCAAGGAGTTATGCCAGCTAGAAGGAAAAACGCTCTCCTGCACAGGTGCGCATCGAGGATGACCGGTCGCATTCACTTATCTCGCCGCAGCGCCGCCGCCCCAACGTGAACCGGACGCCCCCAAGACCCTCGAAGCGATCGACCCCGGAGTCGCCCGCGCGGGCGCAGCGGTAACCGCCCGTCGTGAAGAACTCAAGTTGGCACAACGCCATTTGGCCCGCAACGGAATTGTGAATGCGGGTGCGCTGATCGACTTTGAGAAGGGCCGACGCTGGCCACGCAGGGCGACCCTGGCCAACTCCGTGCGGGCCCCACTGATGGCCGAGGCCGTTGAAGTGGCGCTCACCACCATCAACAACGCAATCGAGTTGTTGCCTGCGGCGTCTGAGGCAGACTTCGGCCGCCGTGCTGCCAACATTCTCACGGATTTGCGGAAGCTGGAGACGGTCGCCGCTGGCGCGGCACGCAGCGCCAAAGGGGCGCCCGAGGTCGCGCTGGTCCTCAGCGCGGTCCGTAGGTGCTACACGGATTTGATGCTGCGCGCGGCGCGCGCCCCCGGGGCCACGCTCGGGCAGCGACTGTATGCGGCCAGGCATCGCGCCGAGCTCACCGCCGCAGAAACCGCCAATGCGGCCGGCGTGTCGCCGTCGACGTGGTTATCGCCGCCGAAGCAGAGGTGCCACTTGACGGCGACACGGTGGCCGCGTTGTCGGCAGCGCTGACTTCGCTTTCGCGACGCTAAAGGCGCTCAAGCAGGGCTCGAGCTGAAGTCAACTTTGCCTGTCGCCGCGACGGTCCAGCTCCGCATCGGCCACGGTAATCCTGCTCCATGGAGTCCTTGCCACCGCTAAGCGCATACGATGCCAAGATGCCCAACCCGGAAGATCTCGAAGCCCGCATCGCGGCCATGGAGGCGTCCCTGGCCGACGCGCTCGGAGTGATTAAGACTGTTGGAGCTACTCAAAGTGTGCTTGGTGACGCGCTGAGGGAGTTCATCACCCGGCTCGGCTCGGCCGAATCCATCGCCCAAAACACCAACCAGCGCATTAGTGCACTCGAAAAATCCGCCGCCGAGATCAAAGCGCTCCTCTTGAAGTCGCTTGACGGCTGACCACCACCTGACCCAAAGAGTTGTCAGGTTCCGAGTCCGATTGGCACAGCATAATTTTCGACGCCGTTTGGGTTTTCCGATATCTGCGGGATGTTGGGCGTTCCCACACCCCTGGGCCACCGATTCAGTGCGACCGCGGGACGTACATGATGATGCTGACTCCGAATAAGCAGACCAGCGCACCGATGACATCCCAGCGGTCGGGACGGAATCCATCGAAGGCCATCCCCCAGCCAAGCGAGCCAGCGACAAACACCCCGCCGTACGCGGCAAGAATCCTGCCGAAATGGGCGTCGGGTTGCATGGTGGCGACAAACCCGTAAGCACCCAGCGCAATAACACCGAGGCCAGCCCACAGCCAGCCACGATGCTCGCGCACACCTTGCCAGACCAGCCAGGCCCCACCGATTTCGAACAATGCTGCAACCACGAACAGAACAATCGACTTGGCAACGGTCATGACAGTTCACCGTTGCAGGAGCCGCCGGTGAGGTCCGCGACGATCTGCTGGGCATGTTCGGGAGCGGTGAGTGTCTCAGTGCCGCCTCGGTGCCTCACGCCGTCCAGCGAACTGGTAAGCGAGAGCGTTTTGTTATCGTGGAGAAAGGTGCAGTCGGGATCGCATCGGTGGTCACGATCAGGCAAGTCATCCAACCGCGATCGTGCGGCGACCAGTTGGTCGCGTAGCAGTTTCAGATCGGCGATGGCGGAATCGGCCTCGGCAATACGATCGTCGAGAGCGGGACGCAACTGGCCCTTGACCGAGCGGCAGGTGTCTGATTCCCACACGGCCAGTAGTTCGCCGATTGACGATAGCGACAACTTGAGACGTTTCGCCGCCTCGATGAACATTAGTCGCTGACGAGCATGCTCGTCGTAGAGCCGGTAGCCCGCAGGGGTCCGTTCCGTAGCTGGCAGCAAACCAACATCCTCGTAGTACCGCAGTGTCGAGGCCGGCACCCCGCATTGCCGGGAAAATTCCGAAATACGCATCACCGTCACCCTTCGACGGTAAACCTTCGACCCGACCTAAAGGTCAACCGTGATAGGTGGATTGCGGCGGAGTCGCCGTGCCGCACGGCGGCCCGATCACCGCGCAGCAACCCGATGCTAGCTAGTTGTTCCGCTAAAGCACTTGCTGAATAATCGAATTCACGCCAGCTCAACGATATGCTGGGATGCTCGGTGCGCAGTGGCGGGACGCCAGCGGGCGCCTACCGGCGACAACCGGAGAATGCGATGGCAGGGATGCCGCTGTGCGTGGCGAAACAGATGCCCATTCGAGCTTCCTCCCGCACGATGACCCTGACACCTCCCTGGGCTTCTACCGCGACACCCTCGGCTTCGACGTGCGCCTTGACGTCAGACACGGCAAGATGCTGCTGGCCACCAAAGACCTCGACGACACCTTCGAGCGAGTGCAGGCCGGCTCACAAAACAGCCAATCCGCATACAGCAGCTGCGCTAACGCTGGGAGGAACGGTGGGACAGATTGCCGACAGCCACGATCTGATCCGCGTGCACGGTGCGCGCGTGAACAACCTGAAAGATGTCAGCGTCGAGATCCCGAAGCGCAGGCTGACGGTGTTCACCGGGGTATCCGGCTCAGGCAAGAGCTCGTTGGTGTTTGGCACCATCGCCGCGGAGTCACAGCGGCTGATCAACGCGACCTACAGCACCTTCGTGCAGGGCTTCATGCCGACCTTCGCACGACCCGACGTCGACGTACTGGATGGGCTGACGACGGCGATCATCGTCGACCAGGAGCGGATAGGTGCCCACCCCCGCTCCACGGTCGGCACCGCCACCGACGCCAATGCGATGCTACGCATCCTTTTTAGTCGACTCGGCAAGCCACACATCGGCTCTCCGCAAGCGTTCTCCTTCAACGTCGCATCGATAAGCGGAGCGGGCGCGGTCACCCTGAAACGGGGCGGCAGGACCGTCAAGGAGCGTCGCAGCTTCAGCATCACCGGCGGCATGTGCGCACGCTGCGAAGGCCGGGGCGCGATCACCGACATCGATCGGTCCGCGCTGTACGACGACAGCAAATCGCTCAACGAGGGTGCACTCACCGTCCCCGGCTACAGCATGGACGGCTGGTACGGCCGCATCTTCACCGGATGCGGCTTCTTCGATCCGGACAAGCCGATCCGCACGTTCACAAAAGGGGAGTTAAACGATCTCCTCTACAAGGAGCCGACCAGGATCAAGGTCGACGGCATCAACCTCACCTACGAGGGCCTGATCCCGAAAATGCAGAAGTCGTTTCTGTCCAAAGACATTGACGCGTTGCAGCCGCATATCCGCGCATTTGTGGAGCGAGCGGTGACCTTCATGACGTGCCCCGAGTGCGACGGCACCCGGCTCTCAGAGGCGGCCCGATCGTCGAAGATCAACAAGATCAACATCGCCGACGCCTGCGCGATGCAAATCAGCGACCTCACGGAATGGGTGACAGGGCTGGACGAACCTGGGGTCGCACCGCTGCTGGCGGCCTTACAACGCACCCTTGACTCGTTCGTCGAGATCGGGCTGGGCTACCTCAGCCTGGACCGCCCGTCAGGCACGTTGTCCGGCGGCGAGGCGCAGCGCGTCAAGATGATCGGCCACCTTGGATCCTCGCTCACCGAAATCACCTACGTCTTCGACGAGCCGACAATCGGACTACACCCCCACGACATCCAACGGATGAATGACCTGCTGCTGCGACTGCGCGACAAGGGCAACACCGTGTTGGTTGTGGAGCACAAGCCGGCGATGATCGCGATCGCCGACCACATCGTTGACCTGGGACCCGGCGCTGGTCCGGCCGGCGGCGAGGTGGTCTTCCACGGGACCAGCGAGGAGCTGCAAACCAGCGGCACCATCACCGGCCGCCATTTCGGCGACCGGGCTTCCCTTAAGGAGACGGTGCGGACGCCGTCGGGTGTGCTGGAGGTACGCGGCGCGAACACCCACAACCTGCGCAATGTCGACGTCGACATCCCGCTGGGGGTGCTGGTCGTGGTCACCGGGGTGGCGGGCTCGGGCAAGAGCTCGTTGATTAACGGATCGGTGTCGGGGCGGGACGGCGTGGTGGTGGTCGACCAGGCCCCGATCCGCGGCTCGCGGCGGAGCAACCCGGCGACCTATACCGGACTGCTCGATCCGATCCGCAAGGCGTTCGCGAAGGCCAACGCCGTAAAACCGGCTCTGTTTAGCGCAAATTCCGCGGGCGCATGTCCGCGCTGCAACGGCGCCGGCGTGATCTACGCCGATCTGGCGATGACGGCGAGCCCTTATGTTGAAGCGACCACCTGTGAGGAGTGCGACGGAAAGCGGTTCGACGCATCGGTGCTCGAGTACAAGTTCGGCGGCCGCGACATCAGCGAGGTGCTTGCGATGCCGGTGACCGAAGCGTTGGCGTTTTTTGGTACCGGCGCGGCGCGTACACCTGCCGCACATATCATCCTCGACCGGCTCGTCGACGTCGGGCTCGACTACCTCAGCCTGGGCCAGCCGCTCACTACGCTGTCCGGCGGCGAGCGGCAGCGGCTTAAGCTGGCCACCCGATTGGGAAACACGGGCACCGACATAGGGGAAGCAAAAGCGGATGTCTACGTCCTTGACGAGCCGACCAGTGGCCTGCACCTTGCCGATGTCGAACAACTGCTCGGCCTGCTCGACCGACTCGTCGACTCCGGCAAGTCAGTGATCGTCATCGAGCACCACCAAGCGGTCGTGGCGCACGCCGACTGGATCATCGATATGGGGCCGGCCGCGGGGCATGATGGCGGCCGTGTCGTTTTTGAAGGAACACCGCGGACCCTGGTCAATGCGCGCTGCACGCTCACCGGCGAACACCTCGCAACCTACTTGGGCATTTGCCACGTTAGGTAGCTAACCCTCAGGAGGCAGTCGCAATGAAAACCGCACGGATTGCCCGAATTTGGCCGGGCGTACTGAGCGGTGCTGCCGCCGGCGCCGCGGGCACCACTGCGCTCAATGTGATTGGCTACCTGGACATCGTGGTGCGGGGCCGGCCGACAAGCACAACGCCAGAAAGGACCGTACAGGCCATGGCCACGTTGTTCGGCCTCACCGTCCCAGGGGCCGGTGACATGCTGGCGAATCGACTCTCGGGCCTCGGCGCGCTCACCGGGTTTGCTGCCGGTATCGGGATGGGCATGCTACTTGGGCTAGCCTATTCGTTCGGTTGGCGACCGGGGTTACCCCTCGCCACGTTGGTCGCAACGGCCATTGCCCTGATTGGCACCAATGGACCGATGACCGTGCTGGGCGTGACCGACCCGCGGACCTGGGGCGTCGTGGGGTGGATCAGCGATCTGGTTCCCCACCTCGGTTATGGGGTGGTCACCGCGCTGGTGTTGCACTACCTCTACCCGTCACGTCGGTCAACCGACGAGGTCCGCCGCTGCACCAATGGAACTCGGCGCAGGTCGGACGACTAGGGTCTATGTGTGCTCATCGGTTTGCTGCTCGCGCTGGGCTGCTCGATGTGTTTTGGCACGGCTTCGGTGTTGCAGGCGGCGGCAACGCGATCGGTGGAAGCCGGCAGCGGCTCGGGCCTCGACACGGTATTGCTGATGCGCGCTGTTCGGCAGTGGCGCTATCGAGCCGGCATTGCGCTTGACGGCCTCGGCTTTGTGTTGCAAATCGCGGCGCTGCGCCTGGTACCGATCTATGTGGTCGCGGCCGCGTTAGCCGCCTCGATCGCAGTCACCGGGATGGCAGCCGCCTGGATGCTGTCGGCGCAACTGTCACGCTCAGAGTGGACGGCCGTGGGTGTGGTGTGCCTGAGTCTCGCGATGCTCGGCGTTGCCGCCGGACCGGAGGGTTCCCGGCCCGGCCCGACCTGGCTCGGCTGGGCGCTGCTGGGCGTGGTCGCCGCAGTATTTTTCGCCGGTGCGGGTGCCGGCCAGATGAGCGAACGCCCGCGCGCACTCGTCCTGGGGATTGGCAGCGGAACCGGCTTCGGCGTGATCGAAGTCGGCGTGCGTCTGATCGATGTGCTCGATCCCACCAAGGCCACGTTCTACACCAACCCGGCCCTCTACGCGGCAGCCGGAGGCGCCGGCGTAGGATTTCTGCTGCTCACATCGGCGTTACATCGGGGATCCGTGACCAGCGCCGTCGCCGGGATGGTGCTTGGTGAAACGGTCGCGCCCGCACTCATCGGAGTGGTGTGGCTGGGTGACCGTACCCGCGACGGCCTGGGTTGGATGGTTTTCGTCGGATTCGTTGTCGCAGTTGCCGCCACACTGTTATTGGCCCGACTCGGCGAAGCCACTGCTGCTCCCGAACCTCGTGTGATCAACCACCCTTGAGGCGGATCTTCCAGCGTACGAAGCCGAGGTAGCAGATGCTGATGAATGCGAGCATGGCCATGTCAAACCACCAGGTGCCGGCCGTGTGATGCCAGTGTGAATCCTTCGGCGTCAGCGGGCCGGGCACCAACTTGATCAGGTCGACGGTAGCAGCCGACGTCGCGAAACCCCATCTCGCTGGTGTGGCCCAAGACATTTGGTCCAGGCCGAGGCGCGCGGTCACGGGGATCATCCCCCCGGAGAACACCAGCTGCGACATGACCGCCACCACCAGCAGCGGCATGATCTGTTCGTTGGACTTGGCTACCGCCGATAACGCCAACCCGAGCATCGCCGACGCGACGCAGGTGGCAGCGACATCGGCGAACAGCTCCAGACCCGGCTTGCCCAAGGCCACGGCGCCTTGGGTCGGACCGCCCTTGCCTAGTAGCGCGATGATGGTCACGATCGCCGACTGAACGACCGCGAACACGGTGTAGACACAGACCTTCGCCAATAAGTACGCGCTGGTGGACAGGCCAACCGCCTGCTCCCGCTTGAAAATGGCGCGCTCACCGATGAGGTCGCGGATGGTCAGCGCGGTGCCCATGAAGACCGCACCGACATTGAGCAACACCAGGATCTGCCCGGGCTCGTTGGGCGCGTCACCGAGTGGGTTCGGGACACCGAAACCGACGTTGCCGGGCACCGACATCGACAGCGCACCCATTATGAACGGCAACATCGCCAGGAAGACAAAATAGCCGCGGTCGGAGACGATCAACCGCAGCTGCCGCCTGGCGATCGTGGAAAACTGCCGCAACAGGCTGGTGTGCGCGGGATCACCCAGCTCGGCGGGTTGCTCGACTGGCGGCGGTGGCGGGGTAGGACCGGTCAGGGCTAGGTATCGAGCCTTGGCGCCGTCAGGATCGTCGGCGACCGAGCTGAAGATATCGGCCCAGTTCGTTGTCCCCATCGCCGCGCCGATCTGGCTAGGCGGCCCGCAGAAGGCAGTCTTACCGCCGGGGGCCAGCAGCAGAACCTGATCGCAGACATCCAGGTACGTCAGCGAGTGGGTGACCACCAGCACCACCCGACCTGCATCGGCCAACTGCCGCAGCATGGTCATGACCTGCCGGTCCAGCGCCGGGTCCAGACCGGACGTCGGCTCATCGAGGATCAGCAGCGACGGACCGGTGAGCAGCTCCAGCGCCACCGACGCGCGCTTGCGCTGACCGCCGGACAACTTGTCGACTCGAGTTTGAAGATGCTGCATCATCTCGAGTTCCTCGAGCACCCTGGCTACCACCTGGGTGCGGTCAGCCTTGGTGGTGTCCGGCGGCAGCCGCAGTTCAGCCGCATACAGCAGCGCTTGGTTCACGGTCAGCTGACCGTGAACCACGTCGTCTTGCGGCACCATGCCGATCCTGCTACGCAGCGACGCGTACTCGGCGTGAATGTTGTGGCCCTCGAACGCCACCGTGCCATCGGTCGGGTGCGTGTACCCGGCCACCAACCTGGCGAAGGTCGATTTGCCCGCACCCGACGGACCGATGACGGCGGTCAACATTCCGGGGCGCGCAGTCAACGAGATACTGTCCAGCAACATCTTGTTGTTTTCGATCGTCCACGTCACCCCACGCACATCGAGGCCGCCGGTGCGCGTTGCGGTCGCGGTTTCGTCGCGGCGTGCCAGCGTGCCGCCGGCGAAGACCAAGTCGATGTTGCCGATCGTGACGATGTCGCCGTCGCACAGCAGCGCTACATCGACGCGGGAGCCGTTGACGAAGGTGCCGTTAATGCTGCGGTTGTCGTGGATCTCGGTACCGTTGGGCGTCGGGAGCAGGGTGGCGTGGTGGCGTGATGCCAGCACCTCGGGGATGACGATATCGTTGTCGTTGGCCCGGCCGATCTTGACGGCGCCCGGCGTGGACGACACCGCCGATCGACTCGGCCGCAGGATCTTCATCATCGATGTCGCGATGTTTCCGGTGTCCCCGCTGGCACGGTCGGTCGCCGGAGCCGGGGCGGTGGGTGGCCGATAGATCTGCGGCGCCTGCTGCGATCCGGTCGGCGAGCGGACTGGTTGCGGCCCGCTGGCCGGTTGCCGCAGCAGTGGCCCCGACGGGTAGCCCGGCTGCGGTCCGGTGGGCGAATATGGCTGGTGCGGCCAGGACGGGACGGCCTGCGGCGGGCCCTGGGTCGGCAATGATCCACTGGGCTGGCTGATCAAGGGTATCGACGTCGTCGCGGGCGGCCGGCCTGCTGAACCCCGATACCGACCGACCTCGAAGACCAGCGCCGGACCGTCCGGGTTGCCGATATTGACCTGCTGGCCGTCCCGGATGTCAACACCTGGCACGCGACGGTTGTTGACATACAGCCCATTGAGGCTGTTGTTGTCGACGGCGATCCATCGGCCCTGGTCGAATCGCAGCACCAGGTGTACCCGGGAAATCAACGGGTCCGCGACGCGGACGTCCGCCCGCAGGTCACGACCAATGACGACATCGTTGCCAGCTGCGAAGGTGCGCTCAGATCCGTCATACCGCACGGTCAGCACAGGTGGGGCTGTTCGGCTCATCAGGACCAACTGTATCGGTATCGGCGCTACTGCACGCCATTCCGGCGGCTTAGCGTGTTAAACCGCGGCATCTCCCCCGCTAACCCGGGGGTCCAACGCCTGTTGATTCGTTATTGCCGTCCTGCTGTCGCCGTCCTTTGCACGCCGCCCGCCGCGCCATATTCGCGAGTGTCTTGTCCGGCGGTGACCTCTTTGACGAAATCCCCGATGTATCGAATGGCTCGCCTCCCCTCGGGCAAGATGTCGGCCGCCAGGGGAAAGTCGTGAATTTGCCCGTCCCACAGGTGGAGATCACAGCGGATTCCCGTTGCATTCAGACGTTTCGCCATGAGCTCGGCGTCTGGGAGCAACAACTCGTCGGAACTTGCGTGAATGGTTACTGGCGGCAGCAAGGACAAATCTGCGTCCACCGGAGAGACAATACGACCCGAGGTACCCGTTGCGTCCGAAAGCTGCGCCTCGCCAAGGTATCGAGCAAACATCGACAACGCCCCGCGGGTGAACATCGCGCACCGGCGCGCGTTGCGGTGTCTGAGTTTCCGAGACGGATCCGCATCGGTGAAAGGAGAGACCGTCGCAACTCCGGCTGGCTTCGCAAGGTGGGTGCGAATGGCAGCGAGCGTTGTCATGAACGCGAGGTATCCGCCGGCAGAGTCACCGGCGACCACTATTTGGTCGTCGTCGTATCCCCGCTGCTGCAACCAGCGAAGTCCGCTCATTCCGTCGTTGATCGCGTCGACTATCTGATGCGATGGCAGCTTTCGATATCCGACGGTAAGCACGCCGGCGTCCGCCGCCTTCGACAAGCGTGTCACCAGCGAGCGGTGGGTGTTGAGGCCGCAGGAGAGGAACGCGCCGCCATGCAGGTAGAGGACCGCACGCGCCAAAGACGCGCCAGGCACACGAATCCATTCGGCAGTGCAGTCCTCGAGCCGTATTGGTTCGATCTGTACTCTCGACCGGAAACGTGGCAGCAAACCTGCCAGACCGTCCACGTACTCGAACGGCCAGCGCAGATTCGGCTGCATGCTCCAGGCACGCACCGCATTCTTTACGATTAATCGGCTCGCCCAGGACACGGCAACCGATTGTGCACTATGACCATGATGAATACGCCGATCAATCGCCTTACGCGGTAATGACTTGCGCGGTAATGAGCGGTATGCGTCTACCTTCGTAGCCATTTACGATCAACTCCCTATGCGCCAGCGAGTACCCGTTATCTGGGCTGCCAAACCGCAGCTCACGTGTTCTGCCAGCGTTGGGTTTGTCACGTTTACAACCAAGATTAAACGGGTATAAGCACTCCCAATTTAAATCGTCCCAAAGACGTTTGACCCTGGTCGCGATTAAACACGCCATCGCGGTGTTGATTCCCGGTGCATCACGCGCACCACGTGTGGTCGCAGGCTCAGCGAACGAGGTCCGGCTGCGCTTCGAGAACTGCTCGCGCTGCCGCCCGCCCAGCCGCCACGGCGGCATCCAACTTTTTGAAGTCCAGCACGCCGATCGCTGAAACGTCCGGCTCGATGATGGCCGCAATTCGCGGGAAATCGCGCAGATTCGCCGTGGAGGCCGCAAGGTCAAGAGCGCGAAGCATGGTCTCTTGCAGCGGGGGTAGGGCGACATCCGTGCCAGTTAACAACCGCCGAACGAACCCGGGCGGCTGAAAGATTGGCGGCAGCAGGCCAAAGCTCTTCGACGGCGTGAACTTTCGACGCAGATCGACGCAGATGACTTCGCCATCTGAGTCTGCGCACATCACGTCGGCCGGAAGGTTGTTCAAGATTCCCCCGTCGACGAGAAGCTGCTCGCCCTGTCGCACTGGCGGTATGAGACCGGGGATCGAGATCGATGCACGCACGGCCAGTGACAGCGGTCCACGCCGATGAATGACCTGATCGCCGGTGACAAGATCCGCAGAGACGGAGAAGAACTCTCGTGCCAGATGCTCGATCAAGGTGCCGCCGAAGACGACCTCAACCAGATGATCAACGCGTGCACCTCGAATGAAAGCGACCGCCGGGACCGTGTAGTCGCCGAGTACGTTGCTATCGGCAAGGTACCGTCGTGCCGTCGCGATGCCCTCCGGGGCGTCCATCCCCAACGCGAAGGCTGCCGCCGCAATCGCACCGGCACTCGTTCCAGCAAACCGATCGATGACGACGCCTGCCCGAGTGAGCTCATCGTAAACACCGAAATGCGCGAGTCCCCAAGCCCCGCCACCGGCCATCACGAGGCCAAGGGATCGGCCGGCGATTCTGCGGGCTAGCGCACCGATGCCTTCGTCGCTGAGCGGGTGATGCGAGAGTGGCTGCAGCAGATCCCACCAACTCGTATCCGGCTCGGCCATGCATGCCACCAGGTGGACCGGCCGTTGAGCAATAAGCGAATCGAACCCGTTCGGTGGATAGGGTTCATCCACAAGGACCACGAGCCGATCGCTTTGCGCAGCAACAAATCGCCGCCATAGGTCGCCTGATCCTCGGTCGGCCACCAGCAAGACCCAATCGTTGCTTCGCTCTGCTCGATCAAGGATCTCGCTGAATGCTTCGACAAGCTCACCGTAACCGCTGACATCAGCCGTTGTGTCGACCGGCGGAGCGACCACGGTCGTCTGGCCGTGGACACTCAGTTGAGTCGCGATCGCGTCAACAATCGGCAGCGCGGCGGCATCCCCCGTTGACAGCACACCGATGACCCGGGGACGCCTGGAGACGTTCGCAGATCGCGACTCGCGAAGCATGGTCGCCATCGCTTGCAGCATCACCGATTGCAGTTTCGGAGTTGTCGTGAGGACCTCGGTGAACGAGTCAGCAGCGATCCTCCACACGACGCTGTCGCGAAGCGCTCGTACGCTCGCCGAGCGACCAGCACCGGCGATCACGCCCAGTTCTCCGATTGAGTCACCGGATCCCATCTCACGAATCAGCTGTCCATCGGCACCAACGGCCGCGAACCGCCCCGAGTCAACGATGTAGATGGAGTCTGATGGGTCGCCTTCCCGGAAAAGCCACTCGTCAGCCGGGACGTGGCGACGATCTACAACGCGCGCAAGCTGATCGAGATGTTCATCGTCGATGTCAGCGAGTATCGGAACATTGCGGAGCACGGTTCGCTCGTCGGCCTTACGCCCCTGCCGTTTTGCGGTCATGAACCGAGGCTCACGGATTTCCGAAGCGGACTAGTTTAATGCTCCACCGGCCCGCATGCTGGTTCGCTGAACGCATGGTTGTCCCTCCGCGGCGCTCCCTAACGATTGAGGTAGTTCAGTCGGCAGCTTATCCGGCGACCGACGTTCCAGACGGATCTTGCGCACCGCCTGCAGCTGGGGTGCGAAGCGGGCGGTGCACCGGTCCACCGAGCAGGACGCCGACGTCGCGACAGCGGAGGAGAATCGGCATGGCAGCGGCTTCGCGTTGAGTGGTCTGAGCGCGGCAACGGCTAGCAGCGAGGCACTAAATGACCCCTTCTATCGAGGTGTTCGGACGACAGCCCGACGAGCCCCTGGGCTACCTTGCCCGCGCGGTACCGCAACCGATCAAAGGCGGCGACGAAATCCGGATCGGCGATGTGGCGCTGACCTTCCGCTCGCATCGATTCACCGCCGTCGCAATCATGTCCCCGGGCCCCACGGTGACCCGGATCAGCCAGGCTGCCATGGTGATTGGTGGTCGGCGACATCGTGAACTACTCGATGATCTCTGAGGCGACGGATGAAGGGTCATCGCGCAAAGCCTCAGCACGCTGTGGCATGAGCTGGGTGGTGTCTTACATGCTCATCACGGCACGCTCTCGCGCTCGCTGCTAATCGGCGGGTAGCAGAACTCGGGCCCGAGTTGCCGTTGCGTGACCCTGATAACTCGCCGATTCGCATGAGTTGGGGCGTTCCGATTGGCCGGTCTCGCCGGCCGCGACGGGCTGGCGGCGGTGATGGTAACCAGCGGCGTGCGCCAGGCGGCTCGGACGCATTACACGTGGGGCGATGGCCAAAAGGTCAAGATCAAGAGCCGGCGTGGTATCGAGACCATATTTCCGGTTATCGCCCGCCAGCCCCACCCGACAGCTTCGCCCGGTGAAACCCACGACCACCCGAGACGGGCCGTCGCTGACCTAGAAGGTAACGGCACGTGATGCTTGGGCGCCGGTGCCGACAGACGACGCGAGGCCGGCCACTTACCCGACGAGTCTGAGTTTCGTGCGCGGACGCCACCGACTGCACGGTAGGTTCGATGATGTGACAGTTGCGTGGGCCTTTCTCGCCGAAGCGGCTGCGACGGTAGACAACAAGCTCAATCTGTCGGGCGGTGTGCTGTCCAGATTTGCGGTGGGGCCAGACCGACTAGCCCGGTTTGTACTTGTGGTGTTGACCGAGCCTGATGCCGATGGTTCGGACCGGCAGGTTGACGTGGAAATCAGACCACCAACGTTTGACGAGCCGGTGCGCAAACGGTTCCAGGTGCCAGCGGCCGCCATTGGCAAGTTCCCCGGTTTCGCGTTCTTCGATATCGACGTAATCCTGCCCGTTGATGGCCGCTGGGTGATTTTGGTGTCCGGCGGTGCGGGAACGATCTCGATTCCGCTGGTCGTCGGACGAGATGAGGTCGAATGGGATTCCCAGTGAGCGACCACCCCATACGTGGCTGACAGCGAACTGGCCGACGGTGGGTAAATACGGACTTTTCGGTTTCATTCGGTTTCAGAAGACGGCCAGCTTACGAATCGGAAGCGCCCGCCTCCTGTGTCAGCCTGTCGCGCAGACTCTTTGGCCGTATATCGGTCCAGTTTTGTTCGATGTAGTCGATGCAGGCCGCCCGGGTCGCTTCACCGTAGACCACCCGCCAGCCGGCCGGAATATCAGCAAACACCGGCCACAGGCTGTGTTGCTCCTCGTCGTTGACCAAGACGAAAAAGCTACCGTTGTCGTCGTCAAACGGATCGATGCTCATTCGATTCCAAACCACCTACTCGAGATGGGTCGAGGGCCGGACCAGCGGGCCCGCAACCGTTCACAGAGCTTAGCTCACAGCGTGCCACAGCAAGCAACCAGGAGATAACGAAGCTCGCCACACGCGTCGCACACGACACTAAAGTGCTCTTCGTGGGCACAGTCGTGTTAGCCAACGGTCGGGGCCGCTGGCTGGCAATCGCCGTCTCACTTGTCGTGTCTGCGGCCATGCTGTACGCCCAAAGCACAGAGCATCCGTGTTGCGCTAAGACCCCGACAATAGCCCGGCCGCGCCCGGTGCCTGCGCCAGCTGGCGCGCCGCCCATCGCCAGCCCCGCCGAGG
This sequence comes from Mycobacterium haemophilum DSM 44634, assembly GCF_000340435.2. Taxonomy (NCBI): domain Bacteria; kingdom Bacillati; phylum Actinomycetota; class Actinomycetes; order Mycobacteriales; family Mycobacteriaceae; genus Mycobacterium; species Mycobacterium haemophilum. The sequence continues at coordinate 2,145,711 of NZ_CP011883.2, read as the reverse complement.
CGGACTCGTTGGCGGCAAACGCACCCGTCGCTGCCCAGCAGTTCCTGGTCGCATTGCCTCGTGGCGTCGCGTCGGAGGAGAGGTTGCAGATGAAAACCATCTGGGCGGCGCGCGCCATCAGCGTGCTGTTTCCGCAGATCGCCACCATCTACGGGTTCCGGCAGGATCCGTTGAAGTGGCATCCCAACGGGTTGGCGATCGACGTAATGATCCCCAACCACGACACGCCCGACGGTATCGAGCTCGGCAACCAAATCGCCGGGTATGCCTTGGCGAATGCGAAACGGTGGGGTGTGCTGCATGTGATCTGGCGGCAGAAAATTTACCCAGGCATCGGCGCACCGAGCTGGACCGCGGACTCCGGCTCAGAAACGGCTAACCACTACGACCACGTTCATATCGCCACCGACGGCGGCGGATACCCTACTGGGCACGAAACCTATTACATCGGATCCATGAGCTCTACGCCGGCAGCGTGATCAATTGCTCAAATAGTCGAAGCGCAAGGTGCACCCGGCGGACTCCGGGTTTTGTCAACAGAGCTTTCGTGTTAGCGGTGATCCCGAATCATAAACAGATGACAAAAATGGTCGGCGTTGTAATGGGGCTATCGCTTGTTATGTCACCGACAGCCCGCTAGCGACGCCTAAACATACCAATGGGCTGGTGCAACATCGCACCAGCCCACGATTGGGTTCGGGTCAGCTAGACCCCGGTCACGCCGACGGCCTGAGGACCTTTGGGTCCTTGCTCGACCTCGAACTCGACACGCTGATTTTCTTCGAGCGTCCGAAAGCCGCTGCCACGGATCTCGGAGAAGTGAACGAAGACATCCTTTGACCCGTCGTCAGGAGCGATAAAGCCGAAGCCCTTGTCACCGTTGAACCATTTCACAGTTCCCTGTGCCATTTTCTTACTTCTCTCATTTATAGCGGATGTACCAAAAAACATCCCCGCGCAGTCTAACAGGATTAATGATGGACAAAAAGTCATTCGCGCGCTGGCGAACACGTGGTCATGCGGCGGCATCCTGTCGAGACTCGTCCCTAGTGTGCGGGAGCCGCCACCTACCGAGGACTCCGTTGTGGGCGACGGCGCCGACGTCGGCGCCTGACACCGCTCGGCTCGCGATGCTGCGACGGTTGCGGCTGGGCAGCCTTGGGAGCCGAAACCCGGTACGGGGCAATCTCACCGACCAGCGCATGCACTTCGGCTGAGTCGGCGGCTACCTCCAGCGGAGTGACACAGATGCCGGCCTTCTGCAGCAATGCCTGGGTGTCCGTGCGCTGCTCGGGCAGCACCACGGTGACCACGTTGCCCGCGTTTCCGGCCCGCGCCGTGCGCCCGGAGCGATGCAGATAAGCCTTGTGCTCGCTGGGCGGATCGATATGGACCACCAACTCGACCTGGTCGACGTGCACGCCGCGCGCGGCGATATCGGTTGCTACCAGAACCCTGGCCTCACCCGCAGTGAACGCGGCGAGATTGCGATCGCGCGCAGGCTGAGACAGGTTGCCGTGCAAGTCAACTGACGGTATCCCCGATTCAGTGAGTTGCCTGGCCAGCTTGCGGGCGTGATGTTTGGTGCGCATGAAGAGGATCCGGCGCCCGGCGCCGGAGGCTAGCCGGTGCACTAACTCCTTCTTGGCCTCGGCGTTGGCGACATGGAAGACGTGGTGGGTCATCGCGGGTACCGGCGCGTTGAGTTCATCGACGGAGTGCAACACCTGATTGCGGAGGAACCGTTTAACGAGTTTGTCGACGCCGTTGTCGAGTGTTGCGGAGAAGAGCAGCCGCTGGCCGCCCGCCGGTGTCGCGGCCAGGATGCGGGTGACGCCGGGCAGAAATCCGAGATCGGCCATGTGATCGGCTTCGTCGATCACGGTGACCTCGACGGAGTCGAGGCTGATCAAGCGTTGTTTCATCAGGTCCTCGAGCCGACCCGGGCAGGCCACCACGATGTCGACGCCGGATTTGAGCGCAATCACCTGCCGGTTCTGCGACACGCCGCCGAAGATGGTGGTAACCCGCAAGTTGTAGGCGGCTGCTAACGGTTCCAACGTCGCGGTGATCTGGGTGGCCAGCTCACGGGTTGGTGCCAGCACCAGACCCGACGGTCGTGACGGGGATCGCTTGCTTGCCGAGAGCCTACTGACCAACGGAATCGAGAAAGCGAGCGTCTTTCCGCTGCCAGTCTTGCCGCGACCGAGGACGTCTCGGCCGGCGAGCGTATCGGGAAGTGTCTGGACCTGGATCGGGAACGGATGGGTAATGCCGGCTGCGGTGAGCACGCCGACCAGTGGTGTGCCCACACCGAGATCGGCGAAAGTCTTGTCGGTAATCACTTTTCGGCGCCTTTCGGGCATCGGGTGTGCCGGATCGTCGCGACCGTTCGCGCGCTTAATCGGCACATGCTGGCGAGATTGCCGGTGGGCAAAATCGATCGCCGCGAGACGGTAATGCTAGATCCATCGATCATCTGAACACGGTGCTTCCGCCACAAATTTCAGGCTGGCACCGGTGCGATGAAGGAGCGTTCCACGACGTGTTGGCAGCTGTTGCATGACGCCAACATTGCCGTCAGTGTATCCCACTGCCGAGCGCTGCCCTAGACAGGGCGGCGATGTTCGACCGCAGCGGCGGCCAGCACGGACTCGAATGGACCCTCGCGACATAGCCAGATAGCTAGAACTGCAAAGATCGTCCGAATTCTCCTGGGCAGCAACTACTTCACTTTGTCCGTGTCAGTGTCTGGCGTTTGCGGTCGACCTCGGGGTGCCCAACAGCGAGCAGAAAGCGCCCATCGTCGATGCCGATCACCGCGGGAATGGTCATAACCTGAACGACGGCGGCAACCCGGATCGGCGTTACCATCATCTGCTGCAAGCCCCGTCTGGGTGCAGGTTGCCAGACATTGCGGGAATCGGTACGTATGATCCAAAATGGCCCCGTAATCTCACGTTGCTTGACCACCAATTAAACGATGGACAAATTTGACTGTGCCACAATGGCTTTCGAAACAAGTCCGACCAATCAAAACCGTACCAGGCCGTCCCCCAGAGTTCTCAACTAGCTGTGACAACTCCACTGATGACGACTCGGCGACCGGATTGGAAGAACCCTGTCGAGTCAAAATCAGAGCCAGCCGGTGCGGGCCGCCGCAACCGGCTCCGTGGGGGCCGGAGCCAATTCCCCATCCCGCACCCCGTCGAGCATCCGCTTCACAACAGCGACAATCTCCGGGGCCGCCTCTGCGAGTCCGGTCTTATCGGCTTCGGTGACTAGATCACTGTCGACGCCTGCCCGGGCCAGCACGGCGGCCGGATTGGCCAGCTGATCGACCAACCAGGACAGCGGGTCGGCTGACAGTTCGGCGACGAAATGCCGGGGCCCGGGTTCCCAACCGTCGAAGCGGGGGTGGTGATGGGCGCGGTCTAGCGTCCCAGGCGGGCTCTCCGTGGAGCCGAAAAGGTCCACCCGCCACACCGGCCGGGTGAACGCGATTGGGATGCCAGCGTAAATCGACCCTTGGGGCTCGGCTCGATCGACGAGGCGGAGTTCGAGTCTGACTCCCCGTTCCGGGGTTTCCTGGCCGGCGAGCGGAACCGGGTCGATGAAATACATGTCCCCGACGACCACACCTAGCGCTTCGAATCCGAACGCTGCGAACATCGCATACCTTCCTTGTCCCTCGCTGAGCGTAGACGGAAGCAGGGCCCCTCGCACCGGCCGGGAGCGCGTTCAACGGCAGCCGGCAGCACTCGGCCGGCTAACCTGCGCCCTCTACGGTTGCGAGCTACACACCGAGCGTTTTGCCAGATTTTTGCTCGGCCGACCTCAAGGGGCCGGAGACGTAGGCGAGTTCGAATAGCCGCTTTTAGTCGGGCTGACAGGATTTGAACCTGCGACCACTTGACCCCCAGTCAAGTGCGCTACCAAACTGCGCCACAGCCCGTCGTGCTAAGTGTCGCCGGTTGACCGACGGCAGGTCGACAGCCTACCGCAGCTGAACCCTATGCCCGGCTACCGCCTACCGCCCACGGGAGTCGCAAGCCGCCGCTCCGCGCACCCAGCCACAACAACGATGGACACCTACGGCAGCTGCCACCGGCCGTCGCGGTTTGAACTGGCCTGATCGCCCTGCGCATCCTGTTCTACACGTTCTCCAACCAGTTGTTGACCTTTTCGACCCAGGCCAGCAGGGCCTGAGCAAGTTCGGATTCTCGGCCGTAGAACCGCTGCGCCGGAACCGGCACGCTGACCGCCGCCATTTGCTCGGTTGCCGCTTGCACCACCGCGCCCACCGCGCAGATGCCTTCGCTTTGTTCCTCGCGGTCATAGGCGACGCCTTCGACCCGGATGCGATCGAGCTCCTTGTGCAGCACCGCCCGGGTCGTGATGGTGTTCGCGGTGAGCCGAGTGAGTCGACTGGGCAGCGCTTGAGTCCGCTGGACAGGCGGCAGGCTGGCCAGCATCGCTTTGCCATTGGCACAGCAGTACAGCGGGAACGATTCGCCCACCGCGCTGATGGCCCGCAGGCGGTGCGGCGCGATGACCTGATCGACGAAATTGGCGCGGTCCCCATCGAGCATCGACAGGTCCACCGTTTCCTGCAGCTCGCGAGACAGCTCCTCGAGAAACGGATGCAGATCCATCACCAGGCTCAGTCGCACCGTGCGGGCCATGCGCGCAATCTCCGGGCCAAGCCGAAACCGACCCCGGGCCGCACCCGCGGTCACCAGACCTTCGTCATCTAGGGCGTTGAGAATCCGACTCACGGTGGAGCGCGCCATTCCCAGCCGCTCGCTGATCGCAGCCTGGTTGAGCCCGCCGGGATGAGCCTGTAGCAGCCGCAATATCTCGGCCGCGCGAGCAATCACCTGGATACCGCCGCCGCGCGCGTCGTGTTCTTCGGCGTTGACGGTCATTGACGATCTCCCAGCGAGTTCAGCAGGGCTTCGGCAAGACGGATCGTATGCGACGGAAGCCTGGGCCTGTCAGCATCGGCCGCGATGGGTCCGGCGGATGCAACGGTCCTGATGACGCTCACGCCGGCCTGGGCCGGTCGCGCGGATCTGCAGCTGTAGCGTGATGGTGTCACGGCGGCCCCGCGGCGGGATTGGACTCGCGTGTCAGGTTGATCATTACGCCGCCGTCTCAATGCGGTAGGTGCCGGTGGGATCGACGATCGCCACGAGCCGCACGATGCATCCGTCGCCGCCGACCCAGCGCCAGGGGAACGCGGCGAAGGTGACGCGGCTGTTGGTGACCTTTTCCAGCTCACCGCCAACGTTTTCGAAGCCGTAGATGCCTTTCGACAGAATCGCTCGGTGACACGGCTCCCATTCCGGGAAGTCATCGAGCACCTGATGGCCGGTCTGGTCCTCGTATTCGCGCACCGCCCACGGCAGCAGGCCACCCACGTGTTCGCCGGGACCGTGCGGGCCGAGTGCGGTAGCCATCGGGTGGTCCAATGCCGGGGTGTCAGTGCCGAGCGCTTTGACACCCTTGGCCACGAACCACTCGCCGGCTTCCTTGCAGAATCCCGGAGAATGGGCGTAGTACGCGGCGCTGTCGGCGTATTTGTGGTGCCACCCGGTGTTGACAATGACGATGTCGCCGGGCCGGATGTCAGGTGCGGCCTTCTCGAGATCCTCGACGGTGACGACTTCCCACTTGCCCTTCGGGATTGACACGACCACGCCAGTGCCGAAAAACGCGCTCAATGGCATCTCGTGCACGCAGGGCGTGCCTTCAAACACATGCACAGGCGCATCAATGTGCGTACCGGAGTGCATCACCGTGGTGATCTTCTGGGTCAAGACCCGGCCCCTGGCCATGTTCTGCAACCGCTCGATCTTGACGTCTTCGCTGTACGGCGACGCCGGCACCCCATGCCCCCACGGATGCGACAAGTCATAGAACTGCAACTTTGCTTCGGCTTCGCCGATAGGCCAGGTGAAACTCATACGCTATTTCTTCCTTTCGTTTTCGCCTCTTTCGACGGCGTTGCACGGGTGGACTGGCTCGGCCAGCCGCTCGCCGGTCTGCCATGTGGGTGGTAATTGAGCCTCAGGATCACCGCTTGGTAGCTAGCCAGGTGGGCAGAAGCGATGTCGTCGACGACAAGCTATCCCATAAATCCCGCTATACGGTCTTTAACATCCGCGATACGAGACGATAGACCAGTATTTAAGACAAAGTCAATAACTAAGATGCGGCGATCTGCAACCGCATCATGGGATAAACGTCAGCAACACGTCAAATCATCGGGTTGTCAAGCAAGAAATTGCCGCCTGTGAATGCTTTCGCTGCGCGTGGATAGCGCTCGCGCCACATCACACCGTATTGCCTCACGTCAAGATGCGCGCGAAGGTGGATTCGTTGCCTCACGTAAACGGGCATAGGAGCATCCATGTGGACGAGTGGGCCGCCGGCGGACTGACCAACATTGACTGACAAGCTGACATTCGGTTGTCATCCGCACCATAAGTTGCATGAGATGGGTTGGCGGACCAGGAAACTCCCGGATGGGAAGACCGAGTGGAGCCCTCCGCCGCACCTGCCAATGCCAAGTGGCACCAACGACTTTCACCATCCGGAGCGCTACCTGCCAGACGGCGACGCGGCCTAGTCGCAGTGCGACCAGCTAGCGGCGCTTGGTTCCCCGTTTTTCGCGCACCCGCACGTTGATCCGGATCGGACTGCCCTCGAACCCGAACGTCTCACGCAGCCGACGTTCCAGGAAGCGTCGGTAGCCGGCCTCCAAGAAACCGGTCGTGAACAGCACGAACGTCGGCGGCCGAGCGGTCGCCTGGGTAGCGAATAGAATGCGCGGCTGTTTGCCACCGCGCACTGGGGGTGGCGTCGCCGCCACCACTTCCTTGATCCAGGTGTTCAGCGGGCCAGTCGCAATCCTGGTGTCCCAGGATGCCAGCGAACTTTCCATCGCCGGCACCAGCTTCTGTACCGCCCGGCCCGTCTTGGCGGAGATGTTGACCCGTTGCGCCCAGCGGACCTGCACCAGCTCACGATCGATCTCGCGCTCCAGCAAATCGCGCCGGTCTTCGTCGACTCGATCCCACTTATTGAAGGCCAGCACCAGCGCGCGGCCGGCCTCGATGACCATGGAGAGCACCCGCTGATCCTGTTCGGTCAGCGGCTCCGATGCGTCGATCAGCACGATGACCACTTCGGCCGAATCGATGGCCCCATGAGTGCGCACGGACGCGTAGAACTCGTGCCCGCTGGCCTGACCGACCTTTCGACGCAAGCCCGCGGTGTCGACGAACCGCCAGACCTTGCCGCCCATTTCGATAAGCGAGTCCACGGGATCCACGGTCGTCCCTGCAACCTCGTGGACTACCGAACGTTGGTCGCCGGCCAGCTTGTTCAGCAATGAGCTCTTGCCCACATTGGGCTTGCCAACCAGCGCCACGCGCCGAGGACCGCCGCCAAGCGATGTCGATTCGGCCGCGTCGGGCAGTGCGGCCAGTACCTCATCGAGCAGGTCGGCCACGCCGCGACCATGCATCGCGCTGATTGCGTGCGGCTCACCAAGTCCCAGCGACCACAATGCCGACGCGTCCGATTCGCTCTTTTCGCTGTCCACCTTGTTGGCGGCCAAGAAGACTGGCTTACCCGAGCGGAGCAAGATCCGGGCTGCGGCTTCGTCGGCGGCGGTGGCCCCGACGCCGACGTCGACCACAAGGATCACCGCGTCGGCGGTGCGCATGGCCACCGACGCCTGCTCCGCCACCAGCTGTTGCAGGCCTTTGGCGTCGGGTTCCCATCCCCCGGTGTCCTGTACGACGAACCGGCGTCCGGTCCACAGCGCGTCGTAGGAGACTCGGTCGCGGGTCACGCCGGGAACGTCCTGCACCACCGCTTCGCGCCGGCCCAGGATTCGGTTGACCAGTGTCGACTTGCCGACGTTGGGGCGGCCTACCACCGCCACTACCGGCGCCGGCCCGAACTCGGCTACATCCGAATCATCAAGTCCCCAGTCGCTTTCGTCGCTCCAGGTGCCATCCTGGCTCACCGTACCGCCCCACTTCGCTGCTTCACCAAGTCCATTAGGTGGGCGATCACCTCGGCTTCAGTCATCTCGCTGGTGTCGACGATCACGGCGTCTTCAGCCGCACGCAACGGCGACACCGCACGGTTGGAATCGAGGTGGTCGCGGCGGCGCACATCGGCCAACACACCTTCATAATCGTCGGCCAGACCTGACGCGACATTCTGGTCATTGCGACGCCGCGCGCGGGTTTCGGCCGATGCCGTCAGAAAGATCTTCACCGGCGCATCGGGTAATACGACGGTTCCAATATCGCGGCCCTCTACAACGACACTGCCTCGCCCTTCAGCCATCTGTCGCTGCAGACCGACAAGCCGAGCGCGCACGGCAGGAACCGACGACACCGCAGACACCGCCTGAGTGACCTCCTCAGCACGTATCTCAGCTGAAACATCCTCTTCGGCAAGGAAATAACGATCACCATCGGAGCGCATCTGCACTTTCCAAACACTCGCCCCGACCGCTGCAGCATCTTCCGGGTCAATTCCGGCGCGCAGCATCGCCAGTGTCACCATCCGGTACATTGCCCCGGTATCCAGGTAGCGCGCCCCCAGCTCACGCGCTAATCCCCTTGACACGGAAGACTTTCCGGTCCCCGCCGGGCCATCTATGGCGATAACGATATCGGTCACAGGCCCACCGCTTTATACAGTTGTCCGATCTCGTCACGGCGCAAAGCACGGAGGCTGCCTGGACGCTGATCTCCCAGCGACACCGCACCGATATCGGTGCGCACCAGCGCCTCCACCGGGAAGCCCGCGGCTGCCAGTAGCCGGCGCACAATGCGCTTACGTCCTTCGTGCAACGTCAACCGCACCAACGTCTTACCTGGGATCGCATCCACCACCGCGAAATCGTCGACATGTGCGGGGCCGTCGTCCAACTCAAGCCCCGCGCGTAGCTTCTTGCCTAACCCGCGCGGAACCGACCCTTTCACCGTCGCCAAATACGTCTTGGGCACCTCATGGGACGGATGCATCAACCGGTGTGCCAACTCACCGTCGTTGGTCAGCAGGATCAGCCCTTCGGTATCGGCGTCTAACCGCCCCACGTGAAACAGCTTCTTGTTGCCTCGCACCCGGCGCTCGATCAAGTCGCCGACGCACGGCCGGCCGCGGTCGTCCGACATGGTCGAGTGCATGCCGCGTGGCTTGTTCAGCGCCAGATACACCAGTGAGTCGTCGATCACCACCCTGGTCCCGTCGACCCGAACCACCGAGACATCCGGGTTGACTCGGGTACCCAACTCCGTCACTAGCTGACCGTCCACTTCGACGCGGCCATCGATGATTAACTTCTCAGCGGCCCGCCGCGACGCAATCCCGGCCTGAGACAACACCTTTTGCAGGCGGACCGCCCCAGTCCCCCGGTCCTTCCTCGAATCGTGGATTTCGACCATCAATCCTGGTCCACGTCGAACGACAGTGGCTGCTCGGGCACTTGGCCGCCGGTGAGTTTGATGAAACGTGGCTCGTTGTCCAGGGACTCGCTCAGGTCTTCGATGGTGTCGACGTCGGGAAGCAGCGGTGCGATGTCCGGCAACTCGCCCAGTGAGGTCAACCCCAAGCGCTCCAAAAACAGCTCGGTGGTCGCGAACATCACCGCGCCGGAGTCGGGGTCGGGACCAACCTCGGTGATCAGGCCGCGTGCCAACAAGGTGCGCATGACGGCGTCCACATTGACACCACGAACCGCACTCACCCGCGCCCGCGTCACGGGCTGACGGTAGGCCACCACGGCCAGTGTCTCGAGCGCGGCGCGGGTCAGCTTGGTTCGCGCGCCGTCCAGCAGCAGCCTCTCGACATAGGGTGCAAATCGGGCACGGGTGTACAACCTCCAGCCCTCAGCTGAGTGCCGCAGATCGATGCCGCTGTCGCGTTCGGCGAGTTCATCGGCTATCAGCCGCAGTTTCGCAGCGATCCGGTAGACAGGTTGCTCGGTGGCCGCAGCCAGTGCCTCGACGGTCACCGGGGTGTCCACCACTAACAACAGCGCCTCCAACACACAGCCGAGTTCGTCGGCATCGAGCTCCGGCGCCTCAGCGATATCAGGGATTCCAGAGTCCAGGTCGAGATCGGGCATTTCGTGAGTCAAGCGCCGCTCCTCCTCATCGCTGCGCTCTGCATCGTCGTCGGCGCGGGTCATGATTCGTCTTGCACTTCTACCAAGGCTTCGCGGGTCACGAGCGCCGCTCCTCCTCATCGCTGCGCTCTGCATCGTCGTCGGCGGTGCCTAGGCGCCACTCCTCTTCATCGCTGCGCTCTGCATCGTCGTCGGCGCGGGTCGGCCGTTCCCCGGTCCAGGAAACCTGGAGCGCGCCAAGTGGCTCGGACTGCTCGAATGCTACCGCCCGAGCCCGATATAGTTCGAGCAGCGCCAGGAAGCGCCCGACGACCTCGATCGGCTCCTGGCAGTCGGCGACCAATTCAGAAAATGAGGCCCATTGGCCGCAGCCCCGTGCTTCAAGCATCGCTAGCAATCGTTTGGCCTGCTCGGGAACCGAGACTTTCAGCTCGTGCAAGTGCCCGGTGTCCACAATCGGTACCGGCCGGGGAGTGAACGCGACCGCGGCGATCTCAGCGAACCGCTCGGCGTCGACGCCGAGCATCACCTCGGGAAGTAGACTCGCGTACCGCTCTTCCAGCGAAACCGCGCGCGGATAGCTGCGCAGCGCGGTGGCCTCCAGTTCGGCGAAGATCTGCGCGACATGCTTGAACGCGCGGTATTGCAGCAGTCGGGCGAACAGCAGGTCGCGAACTTCCAGTAGCGCCAGGTCCTCTTCGTCCTCGACCTGCCCGGCCGGCAACAGCCGGGCCGCTTTGAGATCGAGCAGGGTCGCGGCGATCACCAGGAACGCTGTGGTCTCCTCGAGGCCCAGCTGGGAGCCGATCTGACGGGTGTACGCAATGAAGTCGTCAGTGACCTGGTGCAGCGCGACCTCGGTGACATCGAGGCGGTGCGCGAAGATCAGCTGCAGCAGCAGATCGAACGGCCCCTCGAAGTTGGTGAGCCGGACTTGAAAACCGTTCGGACAGCCGTTCTGCTGTACCGCCTCGCCATTAACTGTGCCGTTCACGCGCCGAATCGGTCGATGAACTCGCGGGCCAACGCGCGGTAGGCCATGGCGCCGCCCGATTTCGGCGCCCAGGTGGTGATGGGTTCACCCGCAACACTGGTCTCGGGAAAACGGACCGTACGAGTGATCACGGTGTCAAAGACCAGGTCGCCGAACCGCTCCACGACGCGCGCCATGACTTCGCGTGCGTTGACGGTGCGCGGGTCATATCGAGTGATCAGAATGCCGCTGATTTCCAGCTTCGGGTTGAGCCGATCGCGCACCTTGTCGACAGTGTCGGTCAGCAGCGCCAGCCCGCGCAGCGAGAAGAATTCGCACTCCGTCGGGATAACTACGCCCTCCGCGCACGCCAGCCCGTTAACGGTGAGCAGGCCCAACGAAGGCTGGCAGTCGATCAGCACATAGTCGTAGCGGTCCAGCACCGGGTGCAACGCTCGCGCCAAAGTCTGCTCCCGCCCCACCTCGTTGACCAACTGGATCTCGGCGGCCGACAGGTCGATATTGCTGGGTATCAGATCCAAGTGCCTTACCCGGGTGTGGATCAGCACGTCGTCGATCGATACCCGTGGCTCCACCAGCAGGTTGTGGATCGTCCGGTCCAGTTCGTAATGCGGTACGCCAAGGCCCGCCGACAGTGCGCCCTGCGGGTCTATGTCCACCAGCAGCACCCGCCGGCCGAATTCAGTGAGAGCGGCGCCCAGGTTGATCGTCGATGTGGTTTTCCCGACGCCGCCTTTCTGGTTGCACATCGCGACGACCTTCGCCGGACCGTGTGAGCTGCGCGGCCTGGGCTCTGGGATGGCTCGCGGCGGCCGTCCGGTCAGGCCGATCTCGACGACGCTGTCGGCGTGATCGGTCATTGCCGGTTACGACTCGTCGGGATAGGCATCACAGTGGGCATCGCAGGAAGTCTAACGTCTGTCCGCGCCCGAGCTGGGAGACCCGCAGGCAACCTAGCCAGTTGGTCCTGACGGCGGCCTGCGCCCAGCACGACGAGGCGTGTCTGGAGCTGTCGTGGTTTGGCGGGTCACAGTGCATGAACCGTCGTTGGCCGCCATGATCCCCTGGCCGAATGGACAGCCGACCGGTTCGGCACCAAACGCCAAACATCGCTCTAGTCATCATCTTTCGAGTAACACAGGACTGCATGAGCGATGGTAGCCCACGCGATCGGTCAGCATGACCTTCATCGCTGCCTGGTGAGTGGGTCATCTCGCGAGCTGTGGACCGGGCCGGTTAGGAGGTCCTCAATATTGATTGCTTGGCGTAGTTGTGAGACAGTCGATTTCGAGATCGCGTCCTGATCCTGCGCGTCTTTTGTACCGCGTCAGGACACGACCCACTTAGGCAGCTTGTCCCGTTTGTACCCCTGTCCACCAAACAGGGTCAAACCCAAACCACTCAAAGACATACGGTGGGATCCAATACAGCATCTGCCCAAGAAGGCCACTTAGCACAGATAGCAGCGTCACCTGCGACTGGCCCCAGTAGAAATGTAGCCCCGGGTTTATCGACGGGACCCACGGGTAGCTGGTCGGGAACCACTCCGGCCCAATCAACCCGGCCTGCACCCCTATGTCCACCGCGGCACCATAGGCTGCTTGTAAGCCCCCTTTGATCAGGTAGTAGGTGACAGCGAACGGATCGGGGATCGCTAGTAGACCGGCCGGGGTGGGGATATCGGCATAGTTGCCGCCCGGACCGAAGTCGGCGTAGCCCAAGTCGACGAGCACTCGCAGCTGTGGCTGGAGCAGGTCGGCGATCGGCGGACCGATATACGGGATGGCACGAATCGGCTGGAGCAGCGGCAGGTCCTGGGTCAAGAACATGTAGTAGTTGGTATTGCCCGTATAACCGGGAGATGTCGGCAACGGCACCGCGTTGGCAACCTGGTCCGCCAAGAGATTCGGATAGTCCATGTGCACCGAGAAATAACCCATGACGGCGTTGATGTCTGACAGCACGTTGAGTGGGAATTGTGGGGCGTGGGCGATGCCGTCGTACTGGGCCGTGTAAATGGATGTCTGATACGGAATATTTGCCGACGTCGCACCATTGAACGGCACGTCCAGGAATGGGATGTGAAAGCCAGGAAAGCGCGAGAGCAGCCCGCCGACCGGGTTATTGGGACTGCCCACCATCATAAAGGAGATGTCATCGGGATATGGCGAACCCACCGCAACCAGCGAATTGATGTAGTTGTGGGCTATCGTCGCGCTCTGCGAGTAGCCGAAAACGACGGCCGGATTTCCCGACGACAATTCCGTGTCGACTGCGGTGTCTAGCAGACGTACGCCTTCGGCGACAGACCGATTGAACGTCAGGTTACCGAGGTGGGGAGTAACCGGCCAGAATTGTTCAGGGGTGAACACGCCTCGCGGGACGGCCCCTGGAAAGCCGGTCTGGATAAAGGCGTTGTTGATCTGCCTCACGTACCCGGCATCAGGTAGCGGGTTCATGGTGCCGCCCATGATCAACGCGGTGACCTCATCCTCGGCCAACAACGTCGATATCGAAGTCAGGCCCCGACCGCTAACCCTAGTGGCGCTCAACGGCGCACGCCCTAGCGGCGGCTGCAGCGCCAAAACGTTCGCTTCTTCGCTTTCCGCGTATGAACCGCCCGAAACAGATAGTGTGTCAACGAATTCCTCATAAAGCGTCACCGCTTGAGTGCTGACCGACTGATAGACCTGCCCATGCTCGTTGAACAGCGCGGCCAGTCGTGTCGACACCGAGTCAGCGGCCGGAGGCAACACCATCGTGGTGGCCGGCGCCGCCCTAGTGCTAGCCGATTCGATCGTGGAAACAACACCCGACAAATCCTCGGCCGCCGTTTCCACGGCGTCCGATGCGACAGTTACAAACGACATAACCCTCCCCCGACCGGCCAAAGACCGTCACACACACAACCAGCGCAATTTACTCACGCACCAGACGCGAAAACCCGGGAAAAACGCATCGCGGTCGGTATTAAATCCAACTGGTATCACCCCAGAAAATCCTCACCGCAAAACGACCACGACGGCGGTACCGACATCATGCCGCCCAACGAACGCGCCCGCCCCACCGCCGCCGACACTGCACCCGCCAGCGCCGACGACAATGTCGCCGACACACTTTCACCACCAAATAAGTTCGCTGTCTCTGGCCCCACCGGGGGCGGTGCTTGGGACGGCGGTGGGTTAAACGGCCGCACCGCCGCTTCCAGCGCGTCCACCTCAGTCTCGTAGCGCATCATCGCCGCCACATTCTGAGCCCACATTTGCCCGTACTCAGCATCAGTAGCCGCGATCGCTGGACTGTTTTGACTCAGCACATTGGTCGCCACCAACGACATCAATAGCTCGCGATTCGTCGCCACCACCGCCGGAGGCACCGTCGCCGCCCGTGCGGCCTCAAATACCTCGGCCCCCATCCGGGCGTTAACTGCCAACTGTTCAGCACACGCCGCTGTCGTCATCAACCAACCCAAATACCGCCCCGCAACCGCTGTCATCGCGACAGACGCCGGCCCCAACCACAATCCACTCGCCGACAAGCCCTCAATCACCGACTTGAACGACGCCGCCGACAACTCCAGGTCTGCAGCCAAACTGTCCCACGCCGCCGCCGCGGTGAACAACGATCCCGACCCCACCCCGGTGAACATCCGCACCGAATGATCTTCCGGCGACAACGCCAGAAAACTAGTCACCAGACGCCCCCATCCACCAATCCCGACAATCCCGACTGGGTAAGTACGATCGATACAACGAAACACCAAGCCAACTCGGTGTTTGCCCCACCCACCCCCGACGGGAGCGTATCGGATTGTGGCGTCGATTCCTCGCAAGGTCATACTCATCCCGGCGTCCGGCCAACCCAACTAAGGTGGTGCTCGATGAACCTCAAAGGACGTATCGCTCCGCTGCGATGGTCGGTCTGGCGCATGGCTGCCGGGATTCGCAATATCACCACGACGGGCCAGATCGGTGACGGACGCGAGGCAGCGGCCGTCGACTTCGTGCTGCGCAACGCCCGCGTGGGCGACATCGATGACGTGCTAGCCACCATCGACCGGTTCGCCTATGAAAAGTCGATGCTGATCAACGTCGGCGACGAGAAAGGGCCCCTGCTCGATGCTGCAGTGCGGCGCGCCAACCCAGCACTGGCGTTGGAGTTGGGCACCTACTGCGGCTACGGCGCCCTGCGGATCGCCCGCGCCGCCCCTAACGCCAAGGTGTACTCCGTCGAGTTGGCCGAAGCCAACGCCGCCAACGCCCGACAGATATGGGCACATGCCGGCGTGGCCGACCGGGTGACGTGCGTGGTCGGCACCATCGGCGACGGCGGATACACCCTGAACGCGTTAGCGTCGAAGCACGGATTCGCCACTGGCACTCTCGATTTCGTGTTCCTCGACCACGATAAGAAGGTCTACCTTGACGACCTACAAAGCATTGTCGATCGCGGCTGGCTACATCGAGGCTCGATCGTGGTCGCCGACAATGTCATGGTTCCCGGCGCACCGAAGTACCGCAAATACATGCGCGAGCAGCAAGGCGCGCAGTGGAACACCACCGAGCACAAAGCGCACCTTGAATATCAGACGCTGGTGCCCGACTTGGTGCTGGAATCCGAATACCTGGGCTAAAACGCAGAACTATTTGGCCCTCGGGTGGGCTCCGGCCCACACTTCGCGTAGCGCGTGGACAGTGACCAACGTGTAGATCTGCGTTGTCGTGACCGAGGCATGACCCAGTAGTTCCTGCACGACCCGGACGTCGGCGCCACCTTCGAGTAGGTGGGTGGCAAAGGAATGCCGCAGCATATGCGGCGACACACCCGAGGTGATACCGGCACGTTCGGCGGCATCCTGCAGAACTTGCCATGCGCTTTGACGCGATAACCGGCCGCCGCGCGCATTGAGGAAGATAGCTGGCGTTGCGAGCGTTCCGGTCCCTCGGCGTGCCAGCTCGCAGCGTCCCCGCACCAGATAGGCGTCCAGCGCTTGCACAGCCGGGCGCCCCACCGGTACTAACCGCTGCTTGCTGCCCTTACCCTGCAACAACACCGTCCTGGCCTGGGTGTCGACGTCGTCGACGTCAAGCCCGACGGCTTCAGAGATCCGGGATCCGGTGGAGTACAACAATTCCAGCAGCGCCCGGTTGCGCAGGGTCAGCGGTCCGTCGGCGGGACTGTCACCGCCCGCACCCTCCAGCAAAGCCAGCACCTCGTCAATCGTCAGGCTCTTGGGCAGCCGACGGCCCGGCGTGGGCGGTCGAACCGCTCGCGCAACATCCAATTCGGCCAGCCCTTCGGCGGCGGCGAACCGATGCAAACCGCGCACTGCGATCAGCGCCCGCGCCGCCGACACCGCAGACAGCGCGGCCGCGCCGGAGTCGGGATCCCCGCGGCGCAGTGCCACCAGGAACTCGCTAACGTCGTCCTCACCGACCTTGGCCAGATCGTGAATTCCACGATCGGACAGGTGCTTGGAATAGCGGCGCAGGTCGCGGCGATAGGAGCTCAGCGTGTTTGCCGCTACACCGCGCTCGATGGTCAGATGGTCGAGGTAGCCCTGCAGCTGTGTCTGAAGCGCAAGCGCCGTCACTGGGCGGCCTTTCGGGCCGCGAACGCCGTTGGCTTGTCGATCCACCGGCTGTCCAGCGGGCGCGGTTGCGCGAACCCGGTGGTCACCGCATGGGCGGCTAAAACCCCGGCAATAGCAATGGAATTGACGATTTCGCCACTGAACACCCGGCGGGCTGCCTCATCGATGGGATACCAGCGCATGGTCATGTCGGCCTCTTCATCATGCGCTTCGGGTCGCGCCACTTCAGTCAATCCGGTGGCCAGATAGATCCGCACCGATTCGTCACTGAAACCCGGCGCAGTGTTGAGGTCGACCAGCACCTGCCAGGTGCTGGCTTGCAGGCCGACCTCTTCCTTGAGCTCGCGGACGGCACTGAGGTGCGGCGGCTCGCCTGCCACGTCGAGCAATCCCGCCGGCAGTTCCCACAGCCGTCGACCGTAGGTGTGGCGGTACTGATAGATCATCGGGATGTTGTTGTCGTCGTCCATCGCCACAATGGCGACCGCTCCGTAGTGCTCGACGACCTCACGCACCACAGTGCGGCCACCAGGCATCCGCACCTGATCGCGGCGCAGCGCGAAAATGTTGCCGCGATGCACCGTTTCGGACGAAGTCGTCTCGAATGTGTGTTGGGGGACACCCCCCAACCCCCGAGGTTGCTCAGCCACGAGCCGCAGGCTCAGGGAGCGACCGCTCGACGCCATCTCGATGTTGGTTGCCTTTCGGCACGCGCTCAAGGTTTTCCGGGATGGCAGGGATCTCGGGGATTTCAACGGGTAACAGCTCCGCCGACTTGTAGTCGATGGCCGCCCCGACGAAAGCGGCGAACAGCGGGTGCGGCCGGGTGGGCCGGCTCTTCAGTTCAGGGTGGGCCTGGGTGCCGACAACGAAGGGATGCAGGTCGGCCGGGTATTCGACGAACTCCACCAGATGGCCGTCGGGCGAGGTTCCAGAAATCCGCAGCCCACTGTCGGCGATCCGATCGCGGTAGGCGTTGTTGACCTCGTAGCGGTGCCGGTGTCGCTCGGACACCTGCGTTGTGCCGTACGCTTGGGCCACGATCGAATCCGGCTGCAAAACAGCGGGATAGGCGCCAAGCCGCATCGTGCCGCCAAGATCCGCTTCGCCGGCCACGATCTCTTCTTGATCGGCCATCGTTGAGATCACCGGATCTGGTGTGGCCGGTTCGAATTCGGCGGAGTTCGCCTGCGCGAGACCCACCGAGCGGGCGGCCTCGATCACGATGCATTGCAGGCCCAGGCATAGGCCAAGCACCGGCAGCCCCCGCGCCCGGGCGTACCGAATGGCGCCGATTTTGCCTTCGATTCCGCGGATGCCGAACCCGCCGGGAATCAGCACACCATGCACGTCGGCCAACGCCGCCGCGGCGCCAGTGGCTGTCTCACAGTCGTCGGAAGCCACCCAAGCTATCTCAACCTTGGCGTGGTGTTTGAATCCGCCGGCGCGGAGCGCTTCGGTGACCGACAGATAGGCGTCGGAAAGGTCAACATACTTGCCTACCAGAGCAATTCGCACAGTCCCGTGCGGTTCGTGAACGCGGCGCAGCAAGTCGTCCCATTCGGTCCAGTCCACGTCGCGGAACGGCAGGTTGAGCCGGCGCACCACAAAGGCGTCGAGTTCCTCACGGTGCAACACCTTGGGTATGTCATAGATTGAGGGTGCGTCCGGGGTGGAGATGACTCCGTCGATATCGACGTCGCACATCAGCGCGATCTTGTTCTTCAACGCTTCGGGAACATCCCGGTCGCAGCGCAGGATCAACGCATCCGGGGTAATGCCGATGCTGCGCAGCGCGGCCACCGAGTGCTGGGTGGGCTTGGTTTTGAGTTCGCCCGAAGGCGCCAGGTAAGGCACCAACGACACATGCAGAAAGAAGACGTTCTCCCGACCGAGATCGTGGCGGACTTGCCGCGCCGCCTCCAAAAAGGGTTGCGACTCGATATCACCCACGGTGCCGCCGATTTCGGTGATGACGACGTCTGGGCGGTGGCCGCCGGCGTCGGGCTGAGCCATCGCCATAATGCGCTGCTTTATTTCGTCAGTGATGTGCGGGATCACCTGGACGGTGTCACCGAGGTATTCGCCACGTCGTTCCTTGGCGATCACTGTCGAATACACCTGCCCGGTAGTGACATTCGCTGAACCGGACAGATCGCGATCCAGGAACCGCTCGTAGTGGCCGACGTCGAGGTCGGTCTCGGCGCCGTCCTCGGTCACGAAGACCTCCCCGTGCTGGAACGGGTTCATGGTGCCTGGGTCGACGTTGAGGTACGGGTCAAGTTTCTGCATTGTCACGTGCAACCCGCGAGCGGTCAGCAGTTGCCCGAGGCTGCTCGCGGTGAGTCCCTTGCCGAGCGAGGAAGCGACGCCACCGCTGACAAAAAGGTGCTTGGTAGCGGATTGCGGGTGCTTACGCACTAAGGCGACCTCCGTGAAGACGGGCAGCGCATGTTTTTCCAGGACTCTGCCAAGATGTTTCTGGCCGTTGCCAGCTGGGCCTGCCAACCCACGGAAACCCACCTTAACACCCAGCACGCTGTGGTGCGGCAAACACGCCCTACACCGAACTTACTGGGGCACGGTGATCGAGGTAGCCCCGTGACCGGTGCCGTACTGCCCAGCATGGCCGCCGCTGAGCAGGTCGTGCAGGCCCAGGATCGCGGTGATCCGCCCAGGCTCGGCATCGACGTTATCGACGGTGCTGATCGCGGCGGCCATGCCGGCATCGGCGCGGGCCACCGCCACCGCGGCGGCTCCCGTCGCCGAACCGTCCCGGCCGGCGAGCAGGGTGCCAGAACCGTGCGGGGCGAGGGCGGCGGCGAACCGGGCCACACTGACCCCTTGATTGCCGGCATCTTGGGGTAGTGAGCCACCGGTAACGACCAGCGCGGCGTTCGCCGCCCCCGGGTGATCGGCCACCTGGTAGGTGATAAAGCCGGTGTCGCGCAGTGCCGCCAGGACAGTACCGCGCGCAGCGTCTCCGACATCACCGACGGCCGGGTTGGCGTTGATCAGCAACGCGATCCCCAGCAGGTCGCCGGCCTGCGAACCTTGGTCGACGAGCTTGGTGCTCAACTGCGTACCGGCGGGCAGGACGGACGAGTTCACCACGGTGCGCAGTTTTTCCGCGGAGTTGGCATCGACGAATTCCTGCGTCAGCGACACCGTTCCGGTGACCGTACCGCCGGCCTGGCCCACGATTTTCGACACCGCCGTGACATCGTCATCTTTTGCATCCGGGGTGCGGAAGACCACCACCGACTTGCCCACAAGCGCGTCGTGCACGATCCGACCTAGCAACTGGTTATCGAAATTATTTGCTGCACTGAGTTTCTCGTTCAGCACGTTCTTCTGGTCGTTGAGCCCGCTGATCTGCGTGTATAGGTCCCGCTTCTCGGCACGCAGGCTGGACAACAGGGTGTCTGACAAAAAGCCGGAACCCAGCACAACTCCCACGGCCAGCGCCAGGAAAACTGCAGCCAGCGAGAACGCATGTTGGCGTAACGAGATCATGAGTGCACGTCCTCGGGAAATTAGGCGACCAGGTGCTGTATCCAAAGGGAAAAGCGGTTCCAGTAGTCGACAACCCAGTGCAGCACCACACCGTCGGTGCGCGACACCCACAACGCGACAATGACCGCAATCAACATTGTCATCGCCAGCAGCGCAATAGCACCAGCCGAAATGTGGTTGCGGTAGAGGGTGGCAACCGCTTTGGCGTCCACCAGCTTCTCCCCCACCCGAAGCCTGGTGAGGAAGGTCGACGGGTTGCTTTGCGTTCGGGTGCGGTCGAAGAACGTCTCGATATTGGCGGTGTGGCCGGCCGTGACTAGCAGCGCCGCGCCATGATGATCGGCCAGCAGCAGTGCCAAATCGGTGGCCGAGCCAGCGGCTGGAAACGTCATCGCCCCGACCCCGAGATCCTGAATCCGTTCCAGGCCGGGCGCATGGCCGTCAGCGTCAGCGGGCAACACCACGTGAGCACCACACTTGAGGGCTTCGGTGCTGATCTGCTCGGGGTCGCCGACGATGAGTTGAGGGCGATAGCCGGCCTTGCGCAATACATCCGCGCCGCCGCTGACGCCAACAAGCACCGGCTGGTACTCCTTGATGAATGGCTTGAGAGACTTCAGATCATCGGCGGCGCTAGGCTCGTCGGCGACGATTACTACATGCCGACGACGCAGGTCGACGTCGATGTCGGGGATACCGATGCCGTCGATCAATAACGGGCTTTCGCTTTTGATGAATTCAATGGTGTTGCCGGCGAAGGCTTCCAAGTGGGCGGCTAGCCCGCTTTTGGCCTCCCGCATCAGATCGGCGATGTCGTGGTCGGTGCGCTCGGTACCGCGGATCAGCCGGCGGTCGCCGGCGTACACGCCGCCTTCGTGAAGGCGAATCTTGGCACCGTCCTTGATCTTTTTAAAGACTTCAGGTCCGGTTTCGTCGATCAGCGTGACCCCGTTATTGACTAAAACCTCCGGACCCAGATTCGGGTAACGGCCCGAGACCGACGGTGATGCGTTAACGACGGCAGCGATATCGGCCTCCACCAGCGCATCAGCCGTGATCCGATCTAGATCCAGGACGTCGAGGACCACGATGTCGCCCGGGCAGACTCTACGGAGCAATCGGTCAATATTCCGGTCGACTCGGGCGGTGCCGACCAGCCCCGGCCGGGAGGTATTGCGGGAAAGCAGCGCTGACATCCTCATAGCGGCGATTCTGTCGGTCAAGTACGGCTAGGTTCGGGAGGCGCGCCGTAACACTAACCTCAGAAGTTTCTCCAGTCACAGCTGTCACAGGCTCATAACGACTTGATCGCGCGAGGGTGCGTAGTTGTACGCCCCACGCGGCGGGTCGTCCCCCGCAAGCGGGAGGTGCCCTCAGTACAGACACGCACGCTCGCGGCAGAAGGACAGGTTAGATCTCATCGTTCTGCGCGGCGTCCAACAGTTCACGGGCGTGCGCGCGGCCACTATCGGACTCGCCGAGCCCCGCCAGCATCCGCGCCAGCTCAGCCACCCGGTCGTCGCCGGCCAGGCGGCGCACTGCACTGGCACCGTCGGGCCCGGCGCTATGCACCACCAAATGCACATCGGCGTAGGCCGCAACCTGTGGCAAATGCGTCACCACAATGACTTGGTGGGTGCGCGCCAACCGCGCCAGCCGACGTCCGATCTGCACCGCGGCCCAGCCTCCAACGCCGGCGTCGACCTCATCGAACACCATCGTGGTGCCCACTGAGCACTTTCGCGAGGCAGCTAGCACTACCTCTAGAGCGAGCATCACCCGCGATAGCTCGCCTCCAGATGCGCTCTTCGCCAGCGGCAGCACCGTCATACCGCGGTGCGCAGCAAAGCCAAACTCGATCTGGTCGACGCCATCGGCGCCGGCTCGGGCCACTTCGCCCGAGGGCAGCGTGACGGCGGCGGAATCATTGTGGTCGGCAGGCAGTATGCGATCGGTGGTCACGCTAATGGTGAATTCGGCGTCGGCCATCGCCAAGGCGGACAGCTCCGCGGTCACCTCTTTGGCCAATCGATTGGCCGCCTTGCGTCGAATCTTGCTGAGATCGACTGCGGCTTGTGATAATTCGTGTGCGAGCTCATCGACACGAGATTGAATGCCTGCCAACCCTTCAGGGGAGACGTCAAGTTGCGCCAGCCGTTCGCGTGACTCGCTTGCCCACTGCAAAACTCCGTCGATATCCGCAGCGTACTTGCGGGTCAGTGTGCGCAGTTGGGCTTGACGGGCCAGCTTGGACTCCAGCGCGCTGGCATCGACCGGCAGCTCCTCCAGATAGGAGCCAAGTTCGCGGCCCGCGTCGACGACCACAGTCAGCGCTTCGCCGATTTGGTCGGCGAACGCCCGCAGCGTTGCGTCATCGGTCGATTCCAACGCAACCTTCGCCTGCCCAAGACGGTCGACAGCATTCGAGCCTGACACGTCCGCATCGTCAAGCGCCCCGGACAGCGCCGCGCGTGCATTAACCGCGGCTTCGCGCAGCGTGTCCAGTTCGGAGAGCCGGACGATGTCGGCGACCAACGCGTTGTCCTCGCCGGGTTGCGGGCCAACGCGATCGATCTCGCTCAGCGCGAATTTCAGCCGATCCGCCTCTTGGGCAAGTTCCCGCGCCCGGTTGCGGCGGTCGATCAGGTCGCGCCGCGCCGACAGCCAGGCATCCCGGAGTTTGCGGTAGCGTTCGCACATAGGCCCAGCGGCCGCGTAACGGTCTAGCGCGGCGCGTTGCTCGTCGGGCCGCATCAACCGCAGCTGATCGTTCTGCCCGTGCAGGGCCAGTAGCTCGGTGGTGAAACCGCTCAGTGACTTGGCTGGCACGCTGCGACCGCCGAGATAAGCGCGGGAAGGTCCGTCGCGGCTGACCGAGCGCAGCGCGATCACGCTGCCATCCTCGTCGCGCTCTGCTCCTGACGCGTCCAGCATCCCGTCCAGCTGCGCGACCACCATGTCGTCGAGATCGGTCGTCGTGAACCGGCCCTCGACAACCGCACGGTTAGCTCCTGATCGGACGCGGCTTGCGTCGGCGCGAGCCCCGCCGAGCAAGTGCAGCCCGGTCACCACCATGGTCTTGCCGGTACCGGTCTCGCCGGTCAGCACGGTCAGACCCCGATCGAACTCAGCAGTCGCAACGCTGATAGCGCCCAACGACTCGATTCGTATTTCCGTCAGCATTCAGTACGCACCAGGCAATGCCATCACTTCCCGCGCCAACCAGTCACCGGCAACCGGAACTTGCGCACCAAGCGGTCGGTGAACGGCGCGCTATCCAGGCGCGCCCATTTCACTGGTGTGGCACAACGAGTCACCTCGAGCCGTCCGCCGGCCGGTATCAGCATTTCGCGGCGGCCGTCGCAGAACACCAGTGCGGCGTTGCCGTTCGCCTCTATCTCGATTGCCACGGTGGCATCAGGGCTGGTGACCATCGGCCGGCCGAACAGCGCGTGAGCGTTGTTGGGTACCACCAGGATCGCTTCGAGGTCCGGCCACAGCACCGGACCGCCAGCGGAGAACGCGTAGGCGGTGGATCCCGTGGGCGTCGATACCAACACCCCGTCACAGCCGAACGTCGACACCGGCCGCCCTTCGATTTCGACGACCACCCCGAGCACTCCCAGCCGCGGGCCCTTTTCCAGGCTGGCTTCGTTGAGCGCCCACCCTCGATCGATGATGCGCCCGCCGTGGCGCACCACGATGTCGAGCGTCAAGCGCTCCTCCACCCGGTAGTCCCGCGCGATGACGTGCTCCAGCACAACGTCGATAGCCTCCGCTTCGGCCTCCGCCAGAAAGCCGATCCGGCCCAGGTTGACGCCAAGCACCGGGATGCTGGCAGTGCGAGCCAGCTCGGCGGCCCGCAGAAAGGTGCCATCGCCGCCGAGCACCAGCACCAGTTCGCAGCCCTGGGCAGCGTGCGGGTCGGCGTCGACCACCTCGATGTCGACACCCACTGCACGCATATCGTCGGGAGCAAGATGCAGCGATCCTCTATCGACCGCCTCAGCAGACAGCACCCGAAGTGCAATTCCGTTGTCGCCCAAAACTTTCTCTACGCGCCGAGCCGTCTCGGTTGCTTCGTCACGTCCGGTGTGGACGACCAGCAGCACGGTCCGTTGCTTCTTTTGCGGAGTCACTGCGGGCCTTCCGCAATGGCGCGTTGCACGGCTGTCTCCAGCCCCTCAGCCAAGAGCCCCTGATCGGTCTGAGCGCGCAGCCACAGGAAGTATTCGACATTGCCCGACGGACCCGGTAGCGGGCTGGCAGTGACATCCATGGTGCGCCAACCGAGCTCTATCGCGCGGCGCGCGACGGCCAGCACCGAATCGGCCCGCAGTCGCAGGTCGCGAACCACCCCGCCGGGACCAACCTGGCCCTTGCCCACCTCGAACTGCGGCTTCACCATGGGAACGATATCCGCGCTCGGTAATGCGCATCCAGCCAGCGCCGGCAACACGGTAGCTAATGAAATGAACGACAGGTCAGCCACCACCAAATCAACCGGCCCGCCGATCAGCTCGGGTGACAGGTCGCGCGCGTTGGTCCGTTCGACCACGATCACCCGCGGATCGCAGCGCACCGACCAGGCCAGCTGGCCGTACCCCACATCCGCGGCTACCACTTCAGCGGCTCCGCGATCTAGCAGAACTTCAGTGAATCCACCCGTGGACGCGCCAGCGTCAAGGCAGCGGCGCCCCGCAACCGGGATCCCGAAGGTGTCGAGCGCACCCATAAGTTTGTGCGCTCCGCGCGACACCCAACTGCGTTCGCCCTCGTCGGCAACGGTCAGGGCCGCGGTGATGGCCACGGCGGTGCCCGGCTTGACCGCTGGCAAACCGTCGATGCTCACCTTGCCGGCGCTGATCAATTCCGCGGCCTGCTGACGTGATCTCGCGAGGCCGCGCCGGACCAGCTCAACGTCAACGCGGGCACGTCGGGCCACAACGCACTCAGCCCTTCTCCGCCGACTCCAGGGCCGCCAGCAACACGTCATGCGCCTCGGAAAGACGCAGCGCTATCTCTTCGAGCTGGGCCAGAGATGGCCCACTTACCGAGTCTTCCGAGTCGACGGAGTCAGGCAGCTGGGCAAGCAGGGCGTCGATTTCGGCGCGAATCTGATCAGGATCGATAGTCATTGCGCTCCTACGCTAGTCGACTAGTCGTGCCGTACCAGCGACCAGCGGTGCAGCGCGTCGCGGGCCCGGTCGTCGCCGGCCTCGATGCGCAACGGCCGTCCCTGCCATCGCGCATCCCATAGCACGCTCGCGGTAGCGCGAACGATGGAGAGCCCGTCATCTTTGTTTTCGGAGTCCCGGCCGTCGCCGTTACCGCTGACCGTTACCGACCCATCGCCGATGTCGACGCGCCAGGCCGGCTGCGGCCCCACCGCGAGCAGTTCACGAACCTGATGCAACGAACGCAAATCGTGGCCGATGTAGGTGGGCCGATGGGCGGGTTCGGCGTACACCGCGTCCCGCGCGGTGTTGACCCCAGTGAGCACCATCAGGCTGGGCAGCCCCGCGGCGTTAGCACCCTCGATGTCGGTGTCCAACCTGTCGCCGATCACCAAGGGCGCGCGAAAATCGCCTCGGGCCACCGCGTCTGTCAGCAGTCTGGGCGCTGGCTTGCCCGCCACCCGGGGTTCCACGCCGGTGGCCGTTCGCAGAGCGGCCACCATGGAGCCGTTACCGGGTAGCAGGCCTCGCTCGGTGGGCAGGGTGGGGTCGATGTTGGCCGCCACCCATCGGGCGCCGGCCCGGATGGCCAGCGCGGCCTCGGCAAGGTCAGACCAACTGGTGGTAGGCGAATGTCCCTGAACCACCGCGACAGGCTCATCCTCCCACCGTCGGACGGCACGCAGCCCGACGGTGACAATTTCTTTAGCCAGCGACTCGGTGCCCACGATCAGCACCGGCGCACCCGGCGGTAACTCTTCGGCTAGCAGATGGGCTGCGCTCTGGGCACTGGTCACCACGTCGTCACCGGTGGCGGTGAAGCCGAGTTCGCACAAATGCGCGGCTACCTCATCAGCGCTACGGGACGCATTGTTAGTGACGAACAGCGTGCGGCTTGCCACCTCGCCTAACGACTGCACCGCACCGTCGGTGGGCTGGTGGCCGCAAAACACCGTACCGTCCAAATCGATCAGCAAGCAGTCATGTTCCTGCGCAATACTTTTCATACCCATCAGCTTGTCACTCAGCCCAGCTCGCTGACCCGATCTTCGGCGTCGGTGACGCCTTCGACATCCGCGGCCGCGGACCGCAGGAACCAGTGCATCGCTTCGTCGCCGCGGCCGAGCGCTAGCAGCGTGTCGGCGTAGGCGTAGAACAACCGCGCAGCCGTGGTGCCGACGCGGCCCGGGTCCAGCTGCGGCGTGGACAACACCGTCAGCGCTTGCTCGAGCTGCCCAAGATCGGCTCGGGCGCCGGCGACGACGATGCGTAACTCGTCAGCATCATCGTCGCTGAGCTGGGCGGCTTCGGGCCCGCGCGCCAACTCGATCGCCCGCTGCGGACGGCCAAGTCCACGTTCGCAGTCGGCGATCAACGCAAGCAATGCCGACTTGCTGCCCATTCTGCGGGCAGCGCGCAACTCAGCCAATGCCTGCGTCCAATCGCCGCACTGGTAGGCGGCGATTCCGACGGCCTCGCGAATCGCGGCGATCCTGCTGGCGCGGGCCCGGGCCGCGCGGGCGTGGCTTAGGGCGGCTTCCGGATCGTCGTCGAGCAGCTCACCGGCAGCGACCAGGTGACGTGCCACCGCGTCAGCGGTGGCACGGTCCAAGGTGCTCAGTTCGCGGCGAATCTCAGGCGCCAGTTGCCTGGCGTCCACACCAGGCGGTATCGCAGGCCCGCCTTCGGCTATACGTTCACCACCGGGGGCGGTGCCTTGCGGCTGGACTGGACGCGCACGGCCTGACCAAGGAACGTCCCGCTCGCCGGGTGGCCTACCCCGCTGCGCGCCGCCAGATTCCGAGCGCGATCGTCGCGCACCGCTGCGACCATGCCTGTCGTCGACCACTCGTGCCGTTCACCTCAATCGCTGCTGGGACTTTGCCCTAGAGGTTACGGGCCCAATTTCGCTGGAGCCATTGAGGCCGGCAGCCGATCAGGCCGGAGCGGTGCGCCGGTGTTGCGCAAAATCACTGCAAAAGACCGGCGGTCACCGATTGCGGGCCGTTGTCCCCCAATCGGAGGACAACGTGGTCCCCCGGATGGGGGACTCGAATTTCCTCCCGTCCCCCAGCCATTCGTGGGATAGCAGCCCGGCGGAAAAGCCCGAAAACTATGTCTCGAGACGGACATCCAGCAGAATCCCAATTCCGCTCTCGTGTCGCGGGATAGGGATAGGAGGCATCGACCGCTTCGGTAGTGCGAGCTCGAGACTGCGAACACCTCTCAGTTGATATATAGGCCCCAGCGGGGGTCTCGTCACCCCTCCCCCCAATCCCAGATGGGACCCCCGCTGAGTCTGCTGGCCACGACCAACGACTAATCGCCCGGCGAACTTTGCAGTCTGCTAACGCGCCGGCGCCCAACTCAGTTAGCGTAAATTCCCATGT